>NZ_JAKWJU010000002.1:969375-1292500 GCF_022524345.1 Streptomyces marispadix
CTGCGGCCGGGCTCCGTGAGCGATCCGTGCGCGAGGAACGCCCCGCGCCAGGCGGACTCGGCGTCGCAGGTGGCCCCCGAGACCACCTGCGGCGGTAGGCCGCGGATCGGGCGCCCGCGGCTGTCGACCAGCCCTGTCTGGCGGGCGAGTTGGTCGCCGCCGGCCACGACCCTGACGACGTAGCGGCTGCCGCGGCGCAGTCCGCCCGGTGCCATCACCACCAGGTCGGAGCTGTGCCCGAAGATCTCCAGTACGTCCTTGCGCAGCCGGCGGGCCGCGATGCCCGTATCCAGCTCCGCCTCGATCACGATCCGCCCGCTCACCAGGTGCAGGCCGCCCGCGAAGCGCAGGATCGACGAGACCTCGGACTTCCGGCAGCAGGTCCGGGTGACGGGGAGCCGGGAGATCTCGTCCTTCACCGCAGCCGTCATCGCCATGGGCCGATCCTTCCATGCATCCGAAAAATACGGTCGTACGCGGCGGCCAGCAGCTCCGGATCATGCCTGGCTGCGCCTCCCCCGGGGCCTTCGCCACGGGACGCGCCCCCGGTCGCTGCGACCGGTGACAGCTCAGCCGTCGCTCCGAGCCGCTCGGCGGCCTGACACAGGGAGTCCCGGTCGGGGACGGCGTCCTCGTCGGCCAGCACCACGTGGAAGGCGAGTTTAGGGGCGTGTCGGGCCAAAACGTCCAAATGACGCTGCGGGGAGAAGCCATCCGTTTCTCCCGGCTGGGGCGCGAGGTTCAGCGAGAGCACCTTGCGGGCCTTCGTCCGCGTCAGTGCGTCCAGCAGTTCGGGCACGAGGAGATGGGGGATCACCGACGAGAACCAGGAGCCCGGGCCCAGTACGACCCAGTCCGCGTCCAGCACGGCCTTGACGGCCTCGGTGACGGCGGGCGGGTCGTGCGGCACGAGATGCACCTGCTGCACCTCGCCCCTGGTGAGCGCCACGGTCGCCTGGCCGCGCACGGTCGAGACCTCGTCG
The DNA here is from genome assembly GCF_022524345.1 of Streptomyces marispadix. Taxonomy (NCBI): domain Bacteria; kingdom Bacillati; phylum Actinomycetota; class Actinomycetes; order Kitasatosporales; family Streptomycetaceae; genus Streptomyces; species Streptomyces marispadix. Next base: position 970,359 of record NZ_JAKWJU010000002.1, read on the forward strand.
GGGCGCTCCGGGTCGTGACCCTTGACCAGCGCCTGAAGCTCCAGTGGCACAGCGGACATCGGCAGCACCCTGCCGTGCGCCCCCAGCAGCTTGCCCACCAGATCGAGGGCCTGTACGTGGTCGCCGAGCTGCTCCCACAGCGCGACGATCAGCAGATTGCCCACGGCGTGGTCGTGCAGCTCGCCGCGGCTGACGAAACGGTGCTGCACGACCTCCGCCCAGGTGCGGCCCCATTCGTCGTCGCCGCAGAGCGCCGCGAGCGCCTTGCGCAGGTCTCCGGGCGGCAGTACGCCCAGCTCGTCGCGGAGCCGTCCACTGGACCCGCCGTCGTCGGCGACGGTGACGACGGCGGTGAGGTCCCCGGTGATGCGGCGCAGCGCCGTGAGAGATGCGGACAGGCCCGCGCCGCCGCCGAGCGCCACGACCTTCGGCTGGGCGCCGCGCCGTACGGCCCGGGTGCCGACCGGACGCCGCAGCCGGATGGTCCTACGAGGCATTCGCGCTTCTCACGTCCTCAGTCCGTCAGTCCTCAGTCCCTCGGGTCCCTCATTCGCGTCCCATGTCGCGGTGCACCACCACGGTCTCCACGCCCGCGCCGGAGAGCCGCCTGGCCAGCTTCTCCGAGACGGCGACGCTGCGGTGCTTGCCGCCCGTGCAGCCGACCGCGACGGTGACGTAGCGCTTGCCCTCCCTGCGGTAGCCGGCGGCGATGAGCTGGAGCAGCTCGGCGTAGCGGTCGAGGAACTCCTTGGCGCCCGGCTGGTCGAAGACGTAGTCGGAGACCTCTTCGCTCATGCCGGTGTACGGGCGAAGCTCCGGAACCCAGTGCGGATTGGGCAGGAACCGGCAGTCGGCGACGAGGTCGGCGTCAACCGGGAGCCCGTACTTGTAACCGAAAGACATCACCGTGGCGCGGAGTTCGGGCTCCTCCTCGCCGGCGAAGCGGGCGTCGAGCTTGGCCCTCAGCTCGTGGACGTTGAGCCCGGAGGTGTCGATGACGAGGTCGGCGTCGCCGCGCAGCTCCCGCAGCAGGTCCCGTTCGGCGGCGATGCCGTCGACGATCCGGCCGTCGCCCTGGAGCGGGTGCGGCCGCCGCACGGATTCGAAGCGGCGCACCAGGGCCTCGTCGCTGGCCTCCAGATAGACGATGCGGCGCTTGACCTGCCGCTGGGAGAGATCGGCGAGGGACCCACGGAGGTTGTCGAAGAAGCTGCGGCCGCGGACGTCGACGACGACGGCGATGCGCGCGACGTTGCCCTGCGAGCGTGCGCCGAGGTCGACCATCGTGGGGATCAGCTCGGGCGGGAGGTTGTCGACGACGAACCAGCCGAGGTCTTCGAGGCACTTGGCGGCGGTGCTGCGCCCGGCGCCGGACATCCCGGAGATGATCACCAGCTCGGGGATCACGGGCTCACCGGCGGCGTCGGTGACCGTGGGCGCGTCCGTGTCGGGTGCGGCTGCCGGGCCCGCGCCCGGGGGCGCGCTCGCTCCCGGCCCCGCGTCCGGCCGCCCCGGCTGGACCGGTGGCCCCTCCGGGCGGCCCGAAGCAGCCGCGTCCCGCCCGGAGTCTCTGTGCTCCTCCTGAGCGCGCTGCCGTACGTCCTGATGTTCCTTAGGCCTGTGTTCCTGGCGCTGCCTGCTGCTCATGTGCTCCGCCCCCGCCCTTGTCGCTCACTCTTCTTCAACGATCTCACCGGTCGCCGTGTTCACAGCCGGTCCGGGGGACTTCGTGACAAGCGCCGCAGCGACGGCCTCCGCCGTCTTGCGGCCCACGCCCGGCACCTCGCAGATCTCCTCCACGGTCGCCGCCCGCAGCCGCTTGAGCGAGCCGAAGTGCCTCAGCAGCGCCTGCTTGCGGGACGCCCCGAGGCCGGAGACGGAGTCGAGCGGGCTCGCCTTCAGCGCCTTGGAACGCTTGCTGCGCTGATACCTGATCGCGAAGCGGTGCGCCTCGTCACGTACCCGCTGGAGGAGATAGAGACCCTCACTCGTACGGGGAAGGACGACCGGGTCCCCCTCCTGCGGAAGCCAGACCTCCTCCAGGCGCTTGGCGAGCCCGCAGACGGCGACGTCGTCGATGCCCAGCTCGTCCATGGCGCTGCGCGCCGCGGCGACCTGGGGGCGACCGCCGTCCACGACGATGAGCTGCGGGGGGTAGGCGAACTTCTTCGGCCTGCCGTCCTCGTCGCGTGCGGCGCCGACGCCCGTCTCCCCCGCGGGACCTCCCGCCTGCTCTCCTTCCGCGTCCGGCACGCCCGTCGGGCCGTCCGCCTCCGCGGGCTCCGGGCCCTCCCCCTCGGCGAAGTCGCCGCCCTGGCCGCCCCACTCGCCCGTACGGCGCTTCTCCTGGAGGTAGCGGCGGAAGCGCCTGCTGATCACCTCGTGCATGGAGCGGACGTCGTCCTGCCCGGCGAAGGACTTGATCTGGAAGCGCCTGTACTCGCTCTTGCGGGCGAGGCCGTCTTCGAAGACGACCATCGACGCGACCACGTCGTCGCCCTGGAAGTGGGAGATGTCGAAGCACTCGATGCGCAGCGGCGCCGAGTCGAGGCCGAGGTTCTCCGCGATCTCCTCCAGGGCGCGCGAACGCGTCGTGAGGTCGGAGGCGCGCTTGGTCTTGTGCAGCGCGAGCGCCTGCTTGGCGTTGCGGTCGACGGTCTCCATCAGGGCACGCTTGTCGCCGCGCTGCGGTACGCGCAGGCTGACGGCGCTGCCACGGCGGTCGCCGAGCCACTGGGCCGCGGGCTCCGGCGGCTCCGGAAGGGCGGGCACCAGCACCTCCTTGGGTACGGCCTCGCCGCTCTCGTCGCCGTAGAGCTGCTGGAGGGCGTGCTCGACGAGCTGGGGTGTGGCGATCTCCTCGACCTTGTCGGTGACCCAGCCGCGCTGGCCGCGGACCCGGCCGCCGCGTACGTGGAAGATCTGGACGGCGGCCTCCAGTTCGTCCTCGGCCACGGCGATCAGGTCGGCGTCGGTGGCGTCGGTGAGGACGACGGCGCTCTTCTCCATGGCGCGCTTCAAAGCGTCCATGTCGTCGCGCAGTCGTGCCGCCCTCTCGTACTCCATGTCCTCGGACGCCTGGGTCATCTCGCGCTCCAGGCGGCGCAGATACGAGCCGGTGTGCCCGGCGACGAAGTCGCAGAACTCCTCGGCGAGCCTGCGGTGTTCGTCCGCGGTGACCCGGCCGACGCAGGGCGCCGAGCACTTGTCGATATAGCCGAGCAAGCAGGGCCGGCCGATCTGGGCGGAGCGCTTGAAGACCCCCGCGGAGCAGGTGCGTACGGGAAACGCGCGCAGCATCAGGTCGACGGTCTCGCGGATCGCCCACGCGTGTGCGTACGGACCGAAGTAGCGCACGCCCTTCTTCTTGGGGCCGCGCATGACCTGGACCCGCGGATACTCCTCGTTGAGCGTGACCGCGAGGGACGGATAGCTCTTGTCGTCGCGGTACTTGACGTTGAACCGCGGGGCGAACTCCTTGATCCAGGAGTACTCGAGCTGAAGCGCCTCGACCTCGGTGGCGACCACCGTCCACTCCACGGAGGCCGCCGTGGTCACCATCGTGCGGGTGCGCACATGCAGACCGGCCGGGTCCTGGAAATAGCTGGCGAGGCGCTGCCGGAGGCTCTTGGCCTTGCCTACGTAGATCACCCGGCGGTGCTCGTCACGGAACCGGTAGACCCCCGGAGAGTCGGGGATCTCACCCGGGTCGGGGCGGTAGCTGGAGGGGTCTGCCATGCTGCACAGCCTACGTCCGCGGGCTGACAGACCGTCCCGTCGTCCGCTGCGCGGGAAGGCCGTCCGGCCTGCGAAGCAGGGTCCTCCGCTGCCGCCCCGTCAGCCCGGGGCGCGGTCCCCGCGGGTCACCATCCGCGCTCGCGCCACTCCTGCAGATGCGGGCGCTCGGCACCCAGGGTCGTGTCGCCGCCGTGGCCCGGGTAGACCCAGGTCTCGTCGGGGAGTTGGGCGAAGAGCTTGGTCTCCACGCCGTCGAGGAGGCTGGCGAACGCCTCGGGGTCGTCATGGGTGTTGCCGACGCCGCCGGGGAAGAGGCAGTCGCCGGTGAAGAGATGGGGGTGGCCGTGCGGGTCGTCGTAGACGAGGGTGATCGAGCCGGGCGTATGTCCCGTCAGATGGCGGGCCGTCAGGGCGACTTCGCCGACGCGCACGGTGTCGCCGTCCTCGACCGGGACGTCGGTGGCGACCGGGATGCCCTCCGCGTCGTAGCGCCCCGCGTAGGTGCGCGCTCCCGTCGCCTCGACGACCGGGGCCAGGGCCTGCCAGTGGTCGCCGTGCCGGTGGGTGGTGACGACTGAGGCGATGCCGTCGGAGCCGATGAGTTCGAGCAGCGTCTGCGGCTCGGCGGCGGCGTCGATCAGCAGTTGCTCGCCGGTCCTGCGGCAGCGCAGCAGATAGGCGTTGTTGTTCATGGAGCCGACCGCGACCTTGGAGATCATCAGGTCGGTCAGCTCGTGCACGTCGGCAGGTCCCCCGACCTGCACCTCTCCGGTGTAAGCCATGGGGACACCCTAGGGGGCCCGCCGCGGGCGGGCGCCAGGACGGCGCCGCGTCACAGCGCGGGCAGTTGCGGGAGCGGGTCACGTGCGGACAGGCCCGTGCCGGTGCTGCGGCCGGTGAGCCAGGCGACCAGGGCCGTGGGGCTTCCGGCGACGACGACGGTCTTGGCGGTGCCGTCCTCGGCCGCGCCCGTACGCCAGCTCACACCGTCCTCCGTACGGAGTTCGACGGGTACGCCGATGCCGGGGTGACCGGCGAAGCGCCGTGCCATGTTGGCCAGTTCGCGCTCGATGAAGGCGGCGGGCAGATCGTCCATGGCGTAGCCCACGCCGAGGTCGACATGGTGCAGCTCGACCTCGATCCAGCGCCGGAACGGCAGGGAATACGCCCGGTCCGTCACGCCGTTACGCAGCTCTACGGTGCGTTCCCAGTCGGAGTCGCGCTGTGCGGCGAAGGCACCGTCGAGGCGGGCCGCGCTGTCGCGCACGTCGACGAGGTGCTCGGCCACGCTGCGGGGTGCGTCGCGCTCGATGTCGGCGTCGCGGCTCTCGGCGCTGTCGTACATCGGGCGGGCGGCGAGGACGTTGATCAAGGCGTCGGCGTTGCGGGCGAGATGGGCCAGCACGTGGCCGCGGGTCCAGCCGGGCAGCAGCGAGGGCTTGGACGCGGTGGCGTCGTCGAGCTGCCCGACCGCGGCGAGCAGCCTGTCGGTGGCTCCCCGCAGGGCGGCGGCGTCGGCGACGGGGTCGGGAGCGGAGGGGGCGGGATTCGCTGACTGCGTCATGATCCCCAAGCTAGCCCCGCGCCTCCTCCGGGTGGAAGACGGCGCAAGCCACGGAAACGGCGCGGAATTCCCGCGAGGGAGACATGGTGAAGGAAGGCTCAGAATCGAATGCACGTGCTATAAGCTCTGAGGGCGGTACCGCTACGGTCCGGGACACACTCGGACGACACCGCCTCTAGTCTTGAGCGGGGGGCTCCTGCGCAGTCGGGGCACCCTGCTTCTCACACGAAAGGTGCCAACCGGCGTGGCCTCTGACCGTCTTCTCGTCCGTGGCGCTCGCGAGCACAATCTCCGGAATGTCTCGGTCGACCTCCCGCGCGACTCGCTCATCGTCTTCACCGGCCTGTCCGGCTCCGGCAAGTCCTCGCTCGCCTTCGACACGATCTTCGCCGAGGGGCAGCGCCGCTACGTCGAGTCGCTGTCCGCGTACGCCCGGCAGTTCCTCGGCCAGATGGACAAGCCCGACGTGGACTTCATCGAGGGCCTGTCCCCCGCGGTCTCCATCGACCAGAAGTCGACGTCGCGCAATCCGCGTTCCACGGTCGGCACGATCACCGAGGTCTACGACTACCTCCGGCTGCTCTTCGCCCGCATCGGCAAGCCGCACTGCCCGGAGTGCGGCCGTCCCATCGCCCGGCAGTCGCCTCAGGCCATCGTCGACCGGGTGCTGGACCTCGAGCCGGGCAGCCGCTTCCAGGTGCTGTCGCCGCTGGTGCGGGAGCGCAAGGGCGAATACGTCGACCTGTTCAACGAGTTGCAGACCAAGGGCTACAGCCGCGCCCGCGTCGACGGGCAGACGATCCAGCTCTCCGAGCCGCCCAAGCTGAAGAAGCAGGAGAAGCACACGATCGAAGTCGTCGTCGACCGCCTCACCGTCAAGGAGAGCGCGAAACGGCGGCTGACCGACTCCGTGGAGACCGCGCTCGGCCTCTCCGGCGGCATGGTGATCCTCGACTTCGTCGACCTGGACGAGGACGACCCGCAGCGCGAGCGGATGTTCTCCGAGCACCTCTACTGCCCGTACGACGACCTGTCGTTCGAGGAGCTGGAGCCGCGCACCTTCTCCTTCAACTCCCCCTTCGGCGCCTGCCCGGACTGCACCGGCATCGGCACGCGCATGGAGGTCGACCCGGAGCTGATCGTCCCGGACGAGGAGAAGTCGCTGGACGAGGGCGCGCTGCACCCGTGGTCGCACGGGCACACGCGTGACTACTTCGGCCGTCTCATCGGCGCACTCGCCGACGCGCTCGGCTTCCGTACGGACATCCCGTGGGCCGGGCTGCCGCAGCGCGCCAAGAAGGCACTGCTGCACGGCCACAAGACGCAGATCGAGGTGCGCTACCGCAACCGCTACGGACGGGAGCGGGCCTATACGACGGCGTTCGAGGGCGTCGTCCCCTTCGTCAAGCGCAGGCACCAGGAGGCGGAGACCGACAGCAGCCGGGAGCGCTTCGAGGGCTATATGCGCGAGGTGCCCTGCCCCACGTGTGAGGGCACGAGGCTGAAGCCGATCGTGCTCGCGGTGACGATGCAGGGGAAGTCGATCGCCGAGATCTCGGCGATGTCCATCAGCGAATGCGCCGACTTCCTGCGGGAGATGACGCTCAGCGACCGGGACAAGAAGATCGCCGAGCGGGTGCTGAAGGAGGTCAACGAGCGGCTGCGCTTCCTCGTCGACGTCGGACTCGACTACCTCTCGCTCAACCGTGCCGCAGGGACGCTCTCCGGCGGCGAGGCACAGCGCATCCGGCTGGCCACGCAGATCGGCTCGGGTCTGGTGGGTGTGCTCTACGTGCTGGACGAGCCGTCGATCGGACTGCACCAGCGCGACAACCACCGGCTGATCGAGACGCTGGTGCGGCTGCGGGACCTGGGCAACACCCTGATCGTCGTGGAGCACGACGAGGACACCATCAAGGCGGCCGACTGGGTCGTCGACATCGGTCCCGGCGCGGGCGAGCACGGCGGCAAGGTCGTGCACAGCGGCCCGCTCAAGGAGCTTCTGGCGAAGGCCGATTCGGTGACCGGGGACTATCTGGCGGGGAAGAAGAGCATCCCGCTTCCCGCGGTGCGCAGGCCCGCCGACCCGGAGCGGCAGTTGACGGTGCGCGGCGCCCGGGAGAACAACCTCCGCGACATCGACGTCTCCTTCCCCCTCGGCGTTCTCACGGCGGTGACGGGCGTGTCCGGATCGGGCAAGTCCACCCTCGTCAACGACATCCTCTACACCCACCTCGCACGGGAGCTGAACAACGCCAAGTCGGTGCCGGGCCGCCACACCCGGGTCGACGGCGACGACCTCGTCGACAAGGTCGTGCATGTCGACCAGTCGCCGATCGGCCGTACGCCGCGCTCCAACCCCGCCACGTACACGGGGGTCTTCGACCATGTGCGCAGGCTCTTCGCGGAGACGACGGAGGCGAAGGTGCGCGGCTACCAGCCGGGGCGCTTCTCCTTCAACGTCAAGGGCGGCCGGTGCGAGAACTGCTCCGGCGACGGCACCATCAAGATCGAGATGAACTTCCTCCCGGACGTCTTCGTGCCGTGCGAGGTCTGCCACGGCGCGCGCTACAACCGCGAGACGCTGGAGGTCCACTACAAGGGCAAGAACATCTCCGAGGTGCTGGAGATGCCCATCGAGCAGGCGATGGACTTCTTCGAGGCGGTGCCCGGCATCGCCCGCCATCTGCGGACGCTCAACGACGTCGGCCTGGGCTACGTAAGGCTGGGGCAGCCCGCGCCGACGCTCTCCGGCGGCGAGGCGCAGCGGGTGAAGCTCGCGAGCGAGCTTCAGAAACGCTCCACGGGCCGGACGGTGTACGTGCTCGACGAGCCCACGACGGGGCTGCACTTCGAGGACATCCGCAAGCTGATCTCGGTGCTGGACGGGCTGGTCGACAAGGGCAACACGGTCATCGTCATCGAGCACAATCTGGACGTCATCAAGACCGCGGACTGGGTCGTCGACATGGGCCCGGAGGGCGGATACGCCGGCGGTCTCGTCGTAGCCGAGGGCTCGCCGGAACAGGTGGCGGCCATTCCGGCCAGCCATACGGGGAAGTTCCTGCGGGACGTGCTGGGCGACCGCGTGAGCGACGCGCCGCCGTCAACGGCCCGGCGCCGTACGGGCGGGAGCAGGGCGGCGGGCACCACGGCGGGAAGCGGAGCGTCAGGCGGTGCGAGCGGCGCTGCGGGCGGCGGCGCGCGGAAGCGGACGTCGAAGACGAAGCGGTAGCAGCGGACGTCGAAGGCTGTAGTCACGGCACAGCACGGCACGACGCGACCACGGGCATAGGCACGGCACCGCGCGGTCGGCACGGCGACAGCACAGCAGTGCTGCCGTGCGCGGTCGCGCGGCCGGTGAACGTGCGCCCCGCCGCGCAGCTCGGCGAAGTCCCCGGATTTTGCTGCCGGTTCGCGTTCCACAGCGACAGGCCCGGTTGAGCCTCGGCTCAACCGGGCCTTCTCTCGGGTAAAACGGGGTTTCTCCGTCTTCGTCGAATTTCTTCCCGCCGTCTGGTGCGGACTGGAGTGCGCTGAGACGCTTTGCGGCGCTGTGCGCAAAAGCGTACGCAACAGCCGTGTTCATAGGGGATGTTGTGATACGAGTCAACGTACGCAGAAGAGTCCTCGCCCGGTCGTTGCTCACGGCAGTAACGGCCTTTTCGTTTCTGGCGGCCTTTCAGCCCCCCACACCCACACCAGCGACGACGACACGGACCAGCGCCACACACCTCGCAGCACAGACGGCAGCGGCTGCCGTACCGGCCGGGATACCGGACGGCGACGGCATGGAACTCTCCCGTACCAGCCGCCCCGTCGCACCGGGCACCCGGCTGACGTCCTTTCAGCGACTGGAGTCCGACAAGTGGCTGCGGGCGGACGCTCTGAGCATGAAGCTCGGCAGCGGCAGCAGCGGCGGTGACTCCCGAAGCGAAGCCGGTGAGAGCCGCACGGCCGGAGAGAACAGCGAAACCCACGGGAGCGGCGAGACCCGAGAAAGCAGCAGCGAAGACGGCGAAGCCGACGGCGGCACCCGCGCCGACTACCTCTCCTCCGGTGAGGTCTCGACCCGTAAACCCCTGAGCGAACTGGCCGATTCGTACGACCCGGGAAAGGGCCGCCGTACCGTGGCGGCCTTCAACGCGGACTTCTTCGACATAGACGAGACCGGCGCGCCGCTGGGTCCTGGCATCCGCGACGGGCACGTCACGCACTCCCCCGCCCCCGGCAACTCGGAAGCGCTCGGCTTCGGTCCCGACGCGGCAGGCCGGGTCCTCGGTCTCTACTTCGAGGGCACCCTCACCCTGCCCTCGGGCAAGCAGCCGCTGACCGCGTACAACGCGGCCAACGTCCCCGAGAACGGCGTCGGCGCGTACAACTCCCGCTGGGGCAGCGCCGACCGGGACCTCACCACGGACCGCGACCCCGACTCGACGGAGGTGCGGCTGCGGCAGGGCCGCGTCACGGAGGTGCTGGACGAGCCCGGCAGCGGGCCGATCGCCGACGGCACCACCGTGCTGATCGGGCGTGACGCCGCCGCGAAGTCCCTCGACGCGCTGAAGGCCGGCGACCGCGTATCGCTGGAGTACCACGCCCGTACGGCAGACGGCAGCGCGGCGCCGAGGACCGCGGTCGGCGGCCGGGGCCTGCTGGTCGTCGACGGCCAGGCGCAGAACTGGGAGGGCAGGCCCAACAACGAGGCGGCGCCGCGTACGGCGGTCGGTTTCTCCAAGGACGGCACGACCATGCATGTGATCTCGGTGGACGGACGCCAGGCCGCCTCAGGCGGTGTGACGCTCACCGAACTCGGCCTGATGATGAGGGACTTGGGCGCCTACAACGCGCTCAATCTGGACGGCGGCGGGTCGTCCACCCTTCTCGTACGCGAACCGGGCGCCGAGAAGCCCCAGTTGGAGAACTCGCCGTCGGACGGTGAGGAGCGCGAGGTGCCCAACGGCCTCGCGCTGACGGCCCCTGAGGGCAGCGGGGAGCTGAGGGACTTCTGGGTGGAGACCGCCGCCGATCCGAAGTCCGCGCCCACGGCCGACAACATGCCCGTGGGTCATCCGGAGCGTGTTTTCCCCGGCCTGACACGGAAGTTGACGGCCGCGGGCTACGACGAGTCCTACGGCCCGGCGAAAGGCGACCCGCGCTGGTCGGCCTCCCGTCCCGCCGTCGGGAAGGTGGACGGCAGCGGTGTCTTCCACGCACGCCACGCAGGCTCGACGCGGGTGTCAGCCCGTCAGGGCGAGGCGGACGGGTCGACGCGGCTGTCGGTCGTCGGGGGCCTGTCGCGCATCCAGCCCACACATGAACGGGTGGGCCTCGCCGACGGCGCCGACGAGGGCTCCTTCGGCATCGTCGGCTTCGACGCGGGCGGCACCAGCGCGCCGGTCGATCCGGCCGACGCACGCCTGGAGTACGACAGTTCGCTCTTCTCGGTCTCGCCCGACGACGCCTCCGGCGGCTTCACCGTGAAGGCGAGGCCGCAGGAGTCGGGGTCCGGCATCGTCACCGTCGATGTGCAAGGGCACAAGACGAGGCTCGCCGTCACGGTCGGACTGCACGACGAGAAGACCGCGAGCTTCGACGACGCGGCCGACTGGAAGTTCAGCGCGGCCCGCGCCGAGGGCTCCCTCGCGGCCGATCCGAACGGCCGGGAGGGCATGGGGCTGAGGATGACGTACGACTTCGGCCGCTCCACCGCCACACGCGCCGCGTATGCCACCCCGCCGAAGGAAGTGCCCGTACCGGGGCAGCCGTCGAGCTTCACGATGTGGATCAAGAGCGACGGCAAGGGCGCGTGGCCGTCGCTGCATCTGAAGGACGCGGCCGGAACGGACCAGGTGCTGCGCGGCGAGCATCTCACCGAGGAGGGATGGCAGCAGGTCACCTTCGAGGTCCCGGAGACAGTGACCTATCCGCTTCGGCTGCACCGCTTCTATCTCGCCGAGACCAGGCCCGCCGAACAGTACGCGGGTGAGGTCGTACTGGACGAGCTGACGGCACGCGTGCCGCCCGACGTCGAACTGCCCGAGAGCGCCCGCCCGCACGATCCGCTGATCTCCACGGCGGCCGATGTGGCCGGACGGGACTGGCGGTTCGCGGTGGTATCGGACGCGCAGTTCGTGGCGCGTGACCCGGACAGCGCGGTGGTACGGCAGGCGCGCCGCACCCTGCGGGAGATCCGCGCCGCCCGCCCGGACTTCGTGATCGTCAACGGAGACCTGGTCGACGAGGGCTCGAAGGAGGACCTCCGCTTCGCCCGGCGGGTGCTGGAGGAGGAACTGGGTGACTCGGTCGAGTGGACCTATGTGCCGGGCAATCACGAGGTGATGGGCGGCAGCATCGCCGACTTCACGGCCGAATTCGGCCCGGCGCAGCGCACGTTCGACCACAAGGGCACGCGCTTCGTCACGCTCGACACCTCCTCGCTGACGATCCGGGGCGGGGGCTACGCCCAATTCCAGGAGCTGCGGCGGCAGTTGGACGACGCGGCGGATGATCCGTCCGTCTCCTCGGTGGTCGTCGTAGAGCATGTGCCGCCACGCGATCCGACGGGGCAGCAGGCGAGCCGGCTGACGGACCGGATGGAGGCGGATCTGCTGGAGGACTGGCTGAGCCGCTTCCGCGCCCGCTCGGGGAAGGGCGCCGCCTTCGTGGGATCGCACGTCGGGGTGTTCGACGCGTCCCGTGTCGGCGGCGTCCCGTATCTGGTGAACGGCAACTCCGGGAAGGCGCCCGCGGCACCACCCGGCAGCGGCGGCTTCACCGGCTGGTCACTGCTCGGCGTCGACCAGGGACGTGCGGGCCAGACGAGCGGAGACCAGGCACACGGGGACGCGCGGGGCGGCCGGGACTGGATCGCCGCGCAGACCAGGCCACATGTCGACGCGCTCACGATGCGTGTACCGGACGGGCTGCGGGTGGGCGAGTCGGCACAGGCGTCGGCCACCGTCGTCCAGGGCAGCGGCGAGTCGGCGCGGAAGGTGCCGGTGGGATGGCCCGTCAGCGCGGACTGGTCCGGGTCCGGGAATCTCTGCGTGAAGGGCGGACGGTCCGCCGCCGACGATGTGCGGACGCGCTGTGCGGCTTCGTACGATCCGCGCACCGGTACTCTCACGGCGCACCGGCCCGGGACGGTCACGCTCGCCGTGGAGGTGTCCGGTGAACGGGCGGAGAGGCAGGTGACCATCGCCCGCTGAGCCTCGGCGCGAATCAGTGGTTCGTGCGCCGACATGCCGCCGCCCGGCCGGAGTCGGACAGGCCGGGCGGTCGGCACCGCCTCCCGTAGGGGCGGTCGGGATCAGGACGGACCGTGCCAGGCGGCACCGGGGCGGCACCCGTGGCGGGCACCGCTCAGACGCCGGCGTCCGTCTTCTCGCTCTCCTGCCTGCGGGTGGCGGCGAGGCTTGTGACCGTCGTGATGACGAGCACGGCGCAGATGACGCCCAGCGACACCGGAATGCTGATCTCCGGTACATGCACGCCGGATTCGTGCAGTGCGTGCAGCACGAGCTTGACGCCGATGAAGCCGAGGATGACGGACAGTCCGTACGACAGGTGCACGAGTTTCTTCAGCAGGCCGCCGATGAGGAAGTAGAGCTGGCGCAGCCCCATGAGAGCGAAGGCGTTGGCGGTGAAGACGATGTACGGGTCCTCTGTGAGGCCGAAGATCGCCGGGATGGAGTCCAGCGCGAAGAGGACGTCCGTCGATCCGATGGCCAGCATCACGATCAGCATGGGAGTCATCAGCCGCTTGCCGTTCTCGACGACGAACAGCTTGGTGCCGTGGTACCGGTCGGTGGAGGGGAAGCGGCGCTCGACCGCCTTCAGGAAGCGGTTCTCCTCGTACTCGTCCTCCTCGTGGCCCTGGCGTGCCTCCTGGATGAGCTTCCAGGCCGTCCAGATGAGGAACGCGCCGAAGATGAAGAAGACCCAGGAGAACGCCGAGATCATCGCGGCGCCAGCGGCGATGAAGACGGCTCGCAGCACCAGCGCGATCAGTACGCCGACCATCAGCACCCGCTGCTGATACGCCGCCGGTACCGAGAACTTCGCCATGATGAGGACGAAGACGAAGAGGTTGTCGACACTGAGCGACTTCTCAGTGAGGAACCCGGCGAAGAACTCACCGGACGCCTGAGGCGTGCCGAAGAGCCAAAGCCCCAGCCCGAACGCTCCCGCCAGGGCGATCCAGACGGTCGTCCACACCCCGGCCTCCTTGAGGGAGACCTCGTGCGGCTTGCGGCCGCCGATGAAGAAGTCGACGGCGATCAGGGCGCAGAGACCGACGATCGTCAGTGCCCAAAGGTTCAGGGAGACGTCCATGTACGCATCCTCCGGCTCGCGTGCTCGCATCGGCCGGAGGTCTCCTCCACCTGGCGCACGCCGTCGCACGGTGCGTCCGGGCCGGCGCCCCGGGACCGGTCGGGTCCGGTCCGTATTGACGGGCACGCCGCGTGGAAGTCGGGAGTACTCCCCTCCGCTCAAGGAAGCGTAAAGCAGTACCAAATAAACGTAAAGAAGCGCTGTTCAGGGGGCCTCGGTCTCGTACCGGCTCAGGTCCGGGTGCGGGGTCGGGGGCAGATCGGGGGCAGAGGGATATGTGGTCGGAAGTCAGGGAGCGGGGCTCAGGGGCGTCGTGCGGAGGCGACCTGGCTCAGCACCTGCGTCAGCACTCGGCTGCCGTGCGGCACCAACGGAGGCTCATACGTCCAGTGATGACCGACCCAGGGATCGGCCAGGTGATCGTCCGGAACGGGCGTGATCCGCAGCAGCGCACGCCACAGCGGTGAGAGCACGGGCCCGTAGGCGGCGGCGTCCTCGCGGTCGGCGACCATCATCAGATGGACGCCGGATGACGGCCCCTCATCGGCGATATAGCGAAGCTGTGTGACGGCGCGGTCGTCGAACCCATGAGGGAAGTCATGGACGACCAGGAGCTGTTCGGCGGTGTCGAGGTCGGGCGGCAGCGAGTCGACCGCTCCGCTGCGGACCGCCATCTGCACCAAGTCGACGCGGCGGGTGAGCTGTTCGAGCACGGTGGTCACTCCTGCCGCGCCCGCGGCAGGCGGCCCCGGCAGTACGCCGCTGTCGATGAGCGGCGCCAGCGCCGCCGACGCGGAACCGGCCGGGTCGATCACATGGAGCGTGAAGTCGCCCGGCGGGTGCACCGCGACGAGCCGCGCGGCCACGGCCGTCGCGGTCTCCGCGGCGAGGCGGCGCAGTTCGTCGGAGGTTATGACCGAGCCGGCGGCCGTGCCCGCTCCGGAGGAACCGCCCGTACCGTGACCTCCGCTGTCGATCCACAGGCCGCGCTCCAGCGGAAGCCGCACCAGCATCGGGATCCGCAGCCCGGCGCTCTCGGGGAGGCCGAGGTCGCCGAGGCGCATCGCCATCGGTGTCTGGTCGGGCGGGCGGTAGCCGTGCCATACGGGGTTGTCCCAGCGGGCGTACGCGGCCGGGAGCGCGGGCTCGACCACGTCGGATTCCGCGTGCAGTTGACCGAGGTCGCGTTCGAGTACCTCGCGGGCCTGCTCGACGAGCCTCACCTGCTTGGTGCGTGCCTCGGCGCGTGCGGCGTCCGCGGCGGGGCCGACGCGGGTGCGCGGGTCGGAGAGGACCTTGTCCAGCTCCTGCTCCATGCGGGACTCGGCGAAGTCGACCGCGGAGCGATAGGCCGCGACCGTACGGGCCAGGTCCTCGAACATGTCCCAGACCTGGTTGTAGAGCCGCTCGTCCATGGTCCAGCCGTTGGCGTCCCCGGCGACCGGCACATGGGGGCCCGCCGCCTTCCCGGGGGAGGGCGGGGGCACGGACGGGCCGGACGACCCGGACGCGGGCGTGGGTGAGGGAGCCGCCGGGCCGCCCGCGACCGGGCCCGGACCGGTCTCCGCGGAAGAGGACGCCGTCTGGGAAGGGGGTGAAGGTGGCGGCGCGGAGGCTCGGTTGGGATGCTGGTAGCTGATGCGGCCGTCGCTCGGGGCGGCCGTGCCCGCGCCACCGTCGGCGGCGCCTCTGGCACCGCCGACGGTGGCTTCGCGGGACCGCTCGCCGTCCTTGCGCGGCGGAGGCACGGCGACGGACCTGGCCCTGCCCGCCGCGACCGCCTCGTTGATCGTCGCCGCCAACTCCTGTGCGTGGGGCAGACCTTGGTCCGCGAGCATCGCGGCGAGCCCGCCCGCGTACCCCTGTCCGACCGCGCGTACCTTCCAGGCGCCCTGCCGTCGGTACAGCTCGACGGCGAGTACGGCGGACTCCGCGTCGAGCCCGGTGAGCGTGCAGTTCGCGATGCCCTCGCCGTCGAGCCCGGTCAGGGTGACGAACGGGGCCGCCAACTCGCCGAAGCGGGTGGGCTCTCCGTCCCCCGAGGGCAGGGCGAGCAGCACGTTGAGGCGGTGCGCGTCCTCGGGAAGGGCGTCGAGGTCGACGGCGAGACGGTGTTCGGCCGCGGCCTGGCGGGACACCTCAAGACCGGGAAGCTGCGGCCGGGCGGGGTGAGCTATCCATCTCTCCTCGCGCATCCTGCCGTCCTGGTCGTTGAGCGTGGCTCCGGCGATGACCGGTCGCTCGACCGACACCCGGATCTCCAGCCGGGACCCCGGCAAGGGGTGGTTCTGCCCCCGTACCAGCTCGGCCGTCATTACGTCCCCCTTCTCGCTGCCGGCGACGACCGCCACTGCGTCGTGTCAACGCCCCTGCGGCGAGCCTGCCGTTCGCCGCGTCGTCCGCCGTGTGTCCGTGCCGCCCTCGGGCGTCACAGGTGCGGCACCATCGCGGGCATCAGGTCCTGGAAGGTACGGCCGTTGGTCGGCGCCCCCACTGCCGTCATCTGCCAGCCCTTGCCCTGCCGGTGCACCTTGGCCATGATCTGCGCGGTGTACTGGCCGCCGCCGGTCAGCGTGTAGCGCGCCAGTTCCTGCCCGTTGGTCTCGTCCACCAGTCGGCAGAAGGCGTTCTCCACCTCTGCGAAGGTCTGCCCCGTGAAGGAGTTGACCGTGAAGACGATCTGGTCGATGTGCACGGGCACACGCTGTAGATCCACCATGATCGCCTCGTCGTCGCCGCCCTCGCCCGCGCCGCCGACGAGGTTGTCGCCGGTGTGCTTGACGGAGCCGTCGTCGCTGACGAGGTGACGGAAGAAGACCACGTCGACCGGCTGCTTGTCCGCGAACAGCACCGCGGACGCGTCGAGGTCGATCTCCTTGCTGCGCTTGCCGAACAGCCCCCGGCGCGGGGCGGCCTTCCAGCCGAGCCCCATCCGCACGGCCGACAAACTGCCGCCGTCCTCCTTCTGAAGACTGATGGCCTGCCCCTTGGACAAGTTCACCGACACGTGCCTACCCCTCTCGACTTTCTCTGCCATCCGCTCGGCGATGGCGGTCACGCTCCGACCCTACGCATGCACGCGAAGCACCCGGTCAGGGCGTACGGCTTTGTGTCGCTCTTGCAACATCGAGGGCCGCGCACCCGTACCCGTGTACGCTCCGCGCCCGCACGCTCGCCCCCTCGGGCCGCTCCCAACAGGGCCTCCGCGGCGCCTACTTGAGCCCTGCCTCCCTCATCTGCCGCAGCTCCTTCTTCAGCTCCGACACCTCGTCGCGCAGCCGGGCGGCCACCTCGAACTGGAGCTCCGCCGCCGCGGCACGCATCCGCTCGGTCATCTCCTCGATGGTCTCCGCCAGTTCGCTCGCGGGACGGTCGGTGAGGACCTCGGCGCCGCGCTCCTTGCGGCCCGCGGACTTCGCCGGCGTGGGTGCCTTGCCCTTGGCCGTACGGTCGGCGCCGCCCCGTCGCTCCTGGCGGTAACCGGAGCCGAGAAGCTGCTCGGTGTCGATGTCCTCGCGTGCGATGTCGGCGACGATGTCCCCGATCTTCTTGCGCAGGGGCTCCGGGTCGATGCCGTGCTCCTTGTTGTACGCGATCTGCTTCTCGCGGCGGCGGTTCGTCTCCTCGATCGCCTTCTCCATCGCCGGGGTCGCCTTGTCCGCGTACATATGGACCTGGCCGGAGACGTTGCGCGCGGCACGCCCGATCGTCTGGATCAACGACGTACCGGAGCGCAGGAAGCCCTCCTTGTCGGCGTCGAGGATCGCGACGAGGGAGACCTCGGGCAGGTCGAGCCCCTCACGCAGCAGGTTGATGCCGACCAGCACGTCGAACTCGCCGGAGCGCAGCTCCCGCAGCAGCTCGATGCGGCGCAACGTGTCCACGTCGCTGTGCAGATAGCGGACCTGGATGCCCAACTCCAGGAAGTACTCGGTGAGATCCTCCGCCATCTTCTTGGTGAGGGTCGTCACGAGCACCCGCTCGTCCTTCTCCGCACGCATGCGGATCTCGTGCACCAGATCGTCGATCTGACCCTCGGTGGACTTGACCACCACCTCCGGGTCGACGAGGCCCGTGGGGCGGATCACCTGCTCCACATGGCCGTCGCTGCGCGAGAGTTCATACGCCCCCGGCGTCGCCGAGAGATAGACGGTCTGGCCGATGCGCTCCTGGAACTCCTCCCACTTCAGCGGCCTGTTGTCGATCGCGGACGGCAGCCGGAAGCCGTGCTCGACCAGGGTGCGCTTGCGGGAGATGTCGCCCTCGAACATCGCGCCGATCTGCGGAACCGTCTGGTGCGACTCGTCGATGACGAGCAGGAAGTCGTCGGGGAAGAAGTCGAGCAGGGTGTGCGGCGCGGTGCCCGGGTCGCGGCCGTCGATGTGCCGCGAGTAGTTCTCGATGCCCGAGCAGGTGCCGATCTGGCGCATCATCTCGATGTCGTAGGTGGTGCGCATCCTCAGCCGCTGCGCCTCCAGCAGCTTCCCCTGCTTCTCCAGCGAGGCGAGCTGCTCCTCCAGCTCGCTCTCGATTCCGGCGATGGCGCGCTCCATGCGCTCCGGACCGGCCACGTAGTGCGAGGCGGGGAAGACGTAGAGCTGCTCGTCGTCGGAGATCACCTCTCCGGTGAGGGGGTGGAGGGTGGAGAGCGCCTCGATCTCGTCGCCGAACATCTCGATGCGGACGGCCAGTTCCTCATAGACCGGGAAGATCTCGATCGTGTCGCCCCGCACGCGGAAGGTGCCGCGCGTGAAAGCCATGTCGTTGCGCGTGTACTGAACGTCGACGAAGCGACGCAGCAGTTCGTCCCGGTCCGTCTCCTGTCCGACCTTGAGCGGCACCATGCGGTCGACGTACTCCTGGGGGGTGCCCAGACCGTAGATGCAGGAGACCGACGCTACGACGACCACGTCGCGCCGGGTCAGCAGCGAGTTGGTGGAGCTGTGCCGCAGCCGCTCGACCTCCTCGTTGATGGAGGAGTCCTTCTCGATGTAGGTGTCCGTCTGCGGGACGTACGCCTCCGGCTGGTAGTAGTCGTAGTACGAGACGAAGTACTCCACCGCATTGTTCGGCAGGAGTTCACGGAACTCGTTCGCGAGCTGGGCGGCCAGCGTCTTGTTCGGCGCCATCACCA
Source organism: Streptomyces marispadix (assembly GCF_022524345.1). Taxonomy (NCBI): domain Bacteria; kingdom Bacillati; phylum Actinomycetota; class Actinomycetes; order Kitasatosporales; family Streptomycetaceae; genus Streptomyces; species Streptomyces marispadix. The sequence goes on from NZ_JAKWJU010000002.1 coordinate 989,129, forward strand.
GCGTCGGCCGCTGGAGCTTCTCGATCATCCAGGCCGTCGTCGCCGATTTGCCCGTGCCCGTCGCTCCGAGCAGCACGACGTCCTTCTCGCCCCCGCTGACGCGCTGCGCCAGCTCGGCGATCGCGGTGGGCTGGTCACCGCTGGGCTGATACGGGCTGACGACCTCGAAAGGCGCCACCGTGCGTTCGATCTGAGTCTCGGGCCGCATGCTGCCAACCGTACGACTCGCCACTGACAACGAGCCCGCCGGAAGAGGCCCAGGCGTCGCGCCCCGTTCACACCCAAGACACTCCGCTTCTGCTTCCGTGTATCGCACAACGGGAAGCCTCTAGCCGACAGTGTCCGCACGACCGCGAGGAGTCCCCGTATGTCGATGCGCCGTGCAGTAGCCGCCGCTACCGGTGTGCTCCTGGGTATGTCCGCTCTCACACTGACCGCCTCCCCGGCCTACGCGGCCGACAGCCAGGACACCACGAGCGACGGCGCACCCGTCGTCGTCGCCCACCGCGGAGCTTCCGGTTACGCGCCGGAGAACACGCTCGCGGCAGTCCGCAAGGCCGACAAGCTCGGCATCGACTGGGTCGAGAACGACGTACAGCGCACCAAGGACGGCGAACTCGTCGTCATGCACGACACCACGCTCGCGCGCACGACCAACGTCGAGAAGCTCTACCCGGACCGCTCGCCGTGGAACGTCTCCGACTTCACGGCGAAGGAGATCGCCCGCCTGGACGCCGGAAGCTGGTTCAGCGACGCCTACGCGGGTGAGAAGGTCCCCACCCTCGAGCAGTACCTGCGGCAGATCAACAAGAGCGGACAGAAGCTGCTGCTCGAACTGAAGTCCCCGCAGCTGTATCCCGGCATCGAACTGCAGACGCTCGGGGAGCTGCGGAGCGAGGGCTGGGCGGACCGGGCGCATCTGAAGGACAAGCTCATCATCCAGAGCTTCGACGCCAACTCCGTCAAAACGACGCACACTCTCAACGGCAGCGTGAAGACAGGGTTCCTGGGCAATCCGAAGGTCTCGGAACTGGCCTCGTACGCGAAGTTCACCGACCAGATCAACCCCACGCACTCGGCGGTGACCAAGGACTACGTCGACGCGGTGCACTCGCACAAGGGCGTCCGCGGGGAGCGGATGGAAGTCCTCACCTGGACCGTGAACGACGCCTCGACGGCGCGCACCGTGGCCAAGGCCGGGGTCGACGGCATCATCAGCAACTTCCCGGACGTGGTACGGGACGCCACGGGCGGCTGAGGCGGCCGAGGCTTCCGGGTCGCGGGGATCCACCGGCACGGCTTGCCGTGCCGGGTCCGCGGGGACGTCGCACAAGGACGGCAGGCACCGGCACCGCTCCTCCGCGCCGGCGCTGCTCCCCGTCCCGGACCGTCCCAGACCGCGTTGTCAGAGGGTGCCTCTATGGTTCCCGCATGAGTGAGACGACGGCGAGCACCACGGCCCGCACCTGCGCATGGACGGTGCGGGGCACCCCTGTCGGGCCCCTGCTGCTCGCCGCCACCGAAGAGGGCCTGGTCCACGTCGTCTTCCACGCCGACGACGTCACGGCGGACCGGGCCCTCGCGCGGCTCTCGGGGCGGCTCGGGGCGCGGACGGTCCGTGTGGACGAGCCCGCCGGTCCAGGGCGCGGGCCCGGAAAGGCGCCTGCGGGGGCGGTCGGCGAGGCGCCGTCGGCAGCGACAGTGCCGGAGGGCGCCGGGCGCGTTCTCGCCGCCGCCGTTGCGGAGCTGGACTCGTACTTCCGCGGTGAGCTGCGCGAGTTCACCGTTCCGCTGGACTGGACGCTCTCCGGCGGCTTCCACGAGAAGGTGCTTCGGGCGCTGCTCGCGTCCGTGCCATACGGAGCGACCGCGGGCTATCAGGATCTCGCCGTCAGGGTGGGCGAACCGGGGGCGGCGAGGGCGGTCGGGATGGCCATGGGCTCCAATCCGCTGCCGGTCGTCGTGCCGTGCCACCGGATCGTCGAAAGCGACGGCGGGCTGGGCGGGTTCGGCGGTGGCCGGGAGACGAAGCGCACGCTGCTCGCCCTTGAGGGGCTGCTGCCGGAGCCGCTGTTCTGATGGCCGTGCAGCGTGGGCGTACACCGCGAGAAGCGCGTATCTCCCGTCCGGGCCGCTTCGGCGCCCTGCGGACGGGGCGCGAAACCCCGTGGGCGGGTGCGCGGAAGGCTGGCAGACTGCGGGCCGTGACCGACACCGACAACAGCGCGGACGCTGCTGACAGAGCTGATGACAGAGCCGCCGGCACGTCCACGGCAGCCGTCCGTGGCGCCGCGCTTCCCCAGGGGGCCGAGCTGGCGCGGATACGGCGACGTACCTCCGTGGTGCTTGTCGCCGGTCAGATGCTCGGCGGTCTGGGGGTGGCCACGGCCGTGACGCTGGCGGCCGTGCTGGCGAAGGAGATCAGCGGCTCGGAGGCGCTGTCCGGCCTCGCCTCGACCTCGTCCGTCATCGGTACGGCGCTGCTGTCCCTGCCGCTGGCGTCGCTGATGGCGGCGCGCGGGAGACGGGCCGGGCTGACGGTCGCGTATCTCATCGGGGCTGCGGGCGGCGCGGTCGTCGTAGCCGGTGCCGTGCTGGGGAACTTTCCGCTGCTGCTGGCGGGCATGACGGCCTTCGGCGCCTCCAGTTCGGCCAACCTCCAGGCCAGATACGCCGCCGCCGACCTCGCCGAACCGGGGCAGCGGGCCCGTGCGATCTCCCTGGTCGTATGGGCGACGACGGTCGGCGCGGTACTCGGGCCGAACATCGCTGCCCCCGCCGGGGACACGGTCACCGGACTGGGGATACCGGCGACGGCGGGTGCGTTCGTCTGGGGCTCGGCGGTCTTCCTCGTCACGGGAGTCCTCATACATCTGCTGCTGCGACCCGACCCGCTGCTCACGGCACGCGCTCTCGCCGAGGCGGGGGAAGCGGAGCAGGGGTCCGTCGACGCGGGACGCGAGGTGACTCCCGCCGAGGCCGGGGGCCCGGCAGAGGCCGCGGTCGCCGACGCACCGCGCGACGGGGCGAGTTCGGGAACCGCGGGGGCCGCCGGTCGTACGGCGGAGACCGGGAAGGGCCACACCGGCAGTGCGGAGCGTTCGCTGCGCGCCGGGTTCGCCGCCGTCGCCGCCTCCTCGCGGGCGCGGCTGGCGCTGGTGACGATCGCGACCGCGCACACCGCCATGGTCTCGATCATGGTGATGACGCCCGTCGACCTCGGTCACCACGGTGCGGGCATCGAGCTGATCGGGCTGGTGATCAGCGCCCACATCGTCGGCATGTACGCGTTCTCGCCGCTGATGGGCTGGCTCGCCGACCGCTTCGGACGGCACGCCGTCATCCTGCTCTCCGCCGCGCTGATCTGCTGTGCCGCGGCCTTCGCGGGCACCGCCGGCGGCCACCATGTCCAGTCCGGGATCGGGCTCTTCCTTCTCGGGCTCGGCTGGTCGGCCGGGCTGGTCTCCGGTTCGGCGCTGCTGACCGACTCGGTGCCGCAGCCTGCCCGTGCCGCCGTACAGGGCCTGTCCGACCTGACGATGAACGCGGCGGCCGGTGCCGGTGGCGCCCTGTCCGGAGTCGTCGTATCGACGGCCGGATACGGGGCGTTGAGTGCGCTGGCGGCGATATCGCTGCTGCCGGTGGTGGGGCTCGCTCTCATCGGTCTGGTGCGTCCCGGCGCCACGACGCCGCCCTGAGCCGGCCTACGCGGTGCGCGTGCTCCATACGCCGATACGCCGGGCGCCGGGCGTATGGGCCGCTAAGGCGTGGGCCGCCAAGGCGCAGTGCAGCGCGACACCGGGCGCCCGCCGCCCCGCCCGCCCGTCGAAGTCACCGTGGATACAACTCGAAGGCCACGCACTGACGCCCGCCGAACCGCTCCGCTCCCAGCCCCACGGCCCATTCGGTGAACGAACGCGCATAGCTCTCGACGGGATCGTCGCTGAGGGCCGCGATATACGCGCGGTGCTCGGAGAGCGACGCGACAGCACGGTCCACCGCCTCCTCCCCCACGGCCACGGCGTGCGTCGCGTCCGGCGAACCGGCGACGGCCACCCAGCGCACCCCGTCCCACGTTCCGTCCCCGCCGGGGACCAACTGCTCGGGAAAGATCCAGCGGTTGCCCGCGTCCCCGGCCGCGTCGAGGACGGCACGGCCCACGGCACGGTGGTCCGGGGTGTTCCACAGCCTGGGGCCCCAGGTCTCCCGGTGGTTGATCGTGAGGAGGAGTTCCGGGCGCCACCTTCGTACGGCGGCGGCGATGTCCCGGCGCAGCGGCACCCCCTCCTCGATCACTCCGTCCCGGTGGCCGAGGAACTCCACCGCGGTCACGCCGACCTTGCCGGCGCTCGCGTGCTGCTCCGCCTCGCGTACCCGGGCGCACTCTCCCGGTTCCAGGCCGTCGATGCCTGCCTCTCCACGCGTGACCATGACGTAGGCGACCTGCTTGCCTGCCGCGGTCCATTCCGCGACCGCCGCCGCCGCGCCGTACTCCATGTCGTCGGGATGTGCGACCACGGCGAGTGCGCGCTCCCAGTCGTCGGGCATCGCCGCCAGTCGGTCGTCGGGGCTCGGGGCCACCGCGGTTCACCTGCCTTCCGGCTCGGCTGCCCGAGGGTCTCTCGCCTCCGGGTCAGCGGCGTTCGAAGGGGACCCACTCCAGCTTCTCGCCGGTCCCTTCCCCGGGACGTGTTCCCCACTGCTGCCGGCCGTCCCGTTCCATCATCGGATCGAGGCTGACGAACAGCGTGATGAGCAGCAGCACCAGCACCGGTCCGACCAGTACGGGAGTGAGCGTGCCCAGCGACGAGCTGCCCACGGCACCGTCGTCGCTGAACAGCCGTACCGACATCCCGGCCATGCCGGTGTAGTGCATCCCGATGAAGCCGAGCGCCATGGTCAGCGCTGCCGTGAGGGAGGCGCCCATGTGCCCCACCCGCGTCGCGACCCACAGCGCGGCCGACGTCACCACGACGGCCAGGGCCGCGGCGATCGCCATGATCCTGGAGTCGTAGCGGACCGCGCCCGCCACGCGCATGCCCATCATTCCCATGTAGTGCGTGGAGGCGACGCCCAGTCCGAGCACCAGTCCCCCGCCGAGCACCGCGAGCCAGGCGTGCCTGCGACCTGAGACCAGGAACAGCGCGAGGGCGGAGACGACGACGGCCAGCAGCAGGACCCCGTACGTCGTCAGCATGTCGTAGCCGATCGGCGCCTCGCCGACGCTGAAGCCGATCATCGCCACGAAGTGCATGGTGAAGATCCCGATGCCGATGGCGACGGACCCTATGGCCAACCACGCGGCACGCCCCCGGGCTTGGCCGCCCGAGGCCCGCATCGCACATCTCAGCCCGACACCACAGCCCAGGCAGGCGACGCCGTACGCCAGCAAGGGCGTGACCGGTCCGTACGTCAGAAACTCCGGCTGGACCGCGGCGGTACGGAACATCGTCCGTCACCCCCATCAGGAAGCGGTGAGTGCATGGCCACAGGACCGTCACATGGGCAACACACGTGCGGAGGACTCATGCTAGGACGCGCCGGGGAGACGTGCGCGCGATTCGTTGAAGCTTGAGGCAACCGTTTGCGGTCGCGTCGAGCGGCGCCCGAGCAGCGCCGGATTGCCTCCGGTCCGCCCCCAACGCCCGCCCCGCCTCCGTCAGTTCACGCCGAACGTTCGCCGCGGGCCGGTGTTCACAGCGGGCAGCTCAGCGCCAGCCGTATATCTGCTGGAGCCGGTGAACGACGCGGTTGAACCGGGCACGGTCCAGGGCGCACGCCTCGCGCCGCATCCCGTCCGGATGAATCCGCAGCACCCGCTCCGTACCCACCCACGACTCACGCCCGCTGCGGTCCCAGGGGCCGGACCCCAGCGGCAGCCAGTCACGCTCCCCGTCGTGTTCCCGCGAGCTCAACTGGACGCCCAGCAGCGTGCCTTGGCGCTCCCGCGCCACGATCAGCACCGGCCGGTCCTTGCCCCTGCCGTCGTCCTCCTCGTACGGGACCCACGTCCATACGATCTCGCCCGGGTCCGGGTCGCCGTCCGGGGCGGGGGCGTAGGCCGTGCGCACCCTGCCGACCTTGCGCGGCTCGACCTCCTCGGTCGCCGAAGGGCCGCTGCTGCCGGGCCCGCCGAGTGCACCGCCGTGAGTCACGTTGCTTGAATGGTTCATGCCGGGAACCTATCGCCGTCCCGGAACGGACGTACGACGGAAGGCGGGCAGGCATGGCAGCGGATGCTCCCGGACGGACCCTGGTGGTGCAGAACACCCCGGGCGGAGGGCCGGGCCGTCTCGGTGACTGGCTGCGGGAGCAGGGCCTCGCGCTGGAGGTCGTGCACGCCTACGACGGCGGCCGGCTGCCGGAGACGCTGCACGCCCACCGGGGGCTGCTCGTCCTCGGGGGCGGCTATATGCCCGACGCCGACGACCGGGCGCCATGGCTCGCCCCCGTACGAGGGCTGGTGCGTCAGGCGCTGGAGTCGTCGGTGCCGATGCTCGGGGTCTGTCTCGGCGCGCAGCTTCTCGCGTACGTCGCCGGAGGCACCGTACGGGCGGCACACGGGCTGCCGGAGTCGGGCAGCACCGAAGTGACGCTGCGGCCCGAGGCGTTGGACGATCCGCTCTTCGGCGGGCTGCCGTCCCGGGTGAAGGCGGTGGAGCACCGCGTCGACGCGATCACCCGGCTTCCCGGGGACGCACACTGGCTGGCTCGCAGCGAGCGCTGTCCCGTACAGGCGTTCCGCGTAGGGGAGTCGGCGTGGGGAGTGCAGTTCCACCCCGAGGCGACGGCCGAGACCGTACGGGGCTGGGACGCCGACGCGTTGCGCGAACAGGGCTTCGACCGGGACGAGTTGGTGCGTACGGCCGAAGCGGACGAGGCGGAGTCCGCACGGAACTGGCACGGCCTCGCGTGCCGTTTCGCATCCGTCGTCGCGGCGGGCGGCCGGGCGGAGCGGGGGCCGGGTGCGCCGGAGAGCGTGCCCGGGTGAGGGCGACGCCCGGCTGACGGGCCGGGGCCAGAGGGCGGGGCGCAAGGCACGCGGCGCCCGTCCCGTGTCCGCTGTCAGTCGCGCCCCGGAAGGCCGCTCCAGGCCGGGCGCTGCGGCCTGTCGGAGCGTACGAAGACGTCGGCGGCCTGCTGCGGGGCGACTTCGTCCTCGTAACGCTCGTAAGCGGGCAGCTTCCAGTGCTCCTCGTAGGGGGTCAGCCGCTCCAGCGCGCTCGCGGAGAGCCCGAGATGGACCGTCAGATCGAAGGGGAACCACTTCCCCAGCAGGAACGGCCCGTGGAGCAACAGCACGCCGCCCGCCGGGAGTTGCACGTACGGGCTGCGGGTGGGCCGGTCCTCGGTGGGGGCGCGCAGGTCGGGCAGCACCCTGCCGTCCCCGCCGGGGTCGAGCGGCGCGAAGACCTCACGCCACAGGGCCTGGGTGTCGTACCAGAGGTCGTAGTACGCGTCGGGGTCCTGCTTGCCGAACTCGAAGCGCAGGGAGTCCGCCCGCAGGAATCCGTCGGTGCCGACGACGAGGGCGGGCATGCCGCGCAGGCGCACGGCATCGGCCAGTCGCTCCGCGAGCGCCCCGGGTTCGGCGGGCGGCGCACCGTCGACGGCGACGCGCAGCCACTGGGCGCGGTCGTCGTCCTGGGCGGCCGGGGCGGATGCCGGAGGGCCGGTGAGTTGCCCGGCGAGGTCTGCGGCGAGATGGTCCGCGAGCTGCCGGGTGAGGAGTTCCCATGTGATCGGTTCGAGGCGCACACCCCCATCGTGACCGCATGGCGCGGCCTCACCGCCAGGTGCCGGGCCCCGTACGGCACGGCGGCGCGACGGAGGCCGCAAGCGCTTCCCGGGCGCCCGGGGGCTGCCGCGCGGGCGCCGCCGCCCGGCCCGCTCGGGTGGTTCGCCGGTCGGCGATGTCCCTATCCTTGGGAGTGATCCACCGGCGTCGACAGGATGTTCCACCGGAGGTGTCCGGCCGATGTACCGCAAGCGTGTGATCGTCTCCGGCGGTGTGCAGGGCGTGTTCTTCCGCGACACCTGCTGTGCGACGGCCTCCGCACAGGGCGTGAAGGGCTGGGTCCGCAACCTCCCCGACGGCACGGTCGAGGCCGTCTTCGAAGGCGAGACGGGCGCCGTCGAGCAGCTCGTCGACTGGGCGCACGAGGGCCCGCCGACCGCCAGCGTCGAGCACGTGGAGGTCTACGAGGAGGAGCCGGAGGGGCTCGGCTCCTTCGACGTCCGTTCCACTCCGTCCACCGCCGACGCCCCTCCCCGGTCCGACAGACCGTGACGCGGGGGCACATCCGGCTCCGCTTCGACGACGGTCTGCGCTTCTTCCTCGCCGCGCGGCACCGCCGCCCCGGCGGCACGTCGGTGCCGTACGACGGTACGTCGACGCTCGGCCATGTCGTGCAGTCGCTGGGCGTACCGCTGACGGAGGTCGGCGAGCTGCGGGTGCACGGGCCGGAGGCGGACGCCGGTGCGGGGACGGACCGGCGCCTTGTCTGCCCCTCCTACCGCCCGCGCGACGGCGAGACCGCAGACGTCGCAACTGCCGCCCGCCCGCAGCCGGTTCCCGGGCCGGGCCCGCCGCGTTTCCTGCTCGACGTGCATCTGGGCGCGCTGGCGCGGCGGCTTCGGCTGATGGGCCTCGACGCCGAGTACGGCAACGACGCCGCCGACGAGGAGCTGGTCGCCGAGGCCAACGCCGGGCGCCGGGTACTGCTCACCCAGGACCGGGGCCTGCTGCTGCGCCGGGCGCTGTGGCTCGGTGCGTATGTGCGCGGCGCCCGCCCGGATCGCCAACTCCTCGACGTGCTCGACCGGTTCGCGCCGCCCCTGGAGCCGTGGACACGCTGCATGGCCTGCAACGGGACGCTCGCCCCCGTTGCCAAGTCCGAGATCGCCGAACTGCTGAGGCCGGGCACGCGGCGTACCTATGACACGTTCGTGCGCTGCCGCTCCTGTTCCCGGCTCTACTGGCGGGGCGCGCACAGCGGCAGGCTGGAGTCCCTGGTGGCGGACGCGTGCGAGGCGGCCGGGGCTACGGGAACGAGCGGGATGAGCGGGACGGTCGGCGGCGTCGAGGCCACCGGGGACTCCGCCGACGGCGCCGGGCGGGGCCGCCGCGAACCGTAGAGCCGTAGGGCGAAGGACCGTGGAGTCGTAAGGCGAAGGACCGTGGCGCCATGCGGTCGAAGCCCAGAGCCGTAGCGCCGTGGAGCAGTCGTACGGCGGCCGCAGAGCGTTAACCGGCATAAGCCGCAAAGCAGTGCGACGGTGCGTGCGGGAGGCTCAACACGCCTGCCGGACAGGCCAGTTGGCACCCCTGGTCGCGGCCCGCCATACGCCTCCACGACCCCGTCCGCTGCGTTACAGGTCACAGCAGCGGCATATTTTGCTCGGAAGCATCCCCAGTGGGGCCCCTGTGCTGCACGATGCGGTATGGCCGCGTCAGGTGCGGCCTTTGACTCTCCACTGGAGCTCGGATGAAAAGACGCGTGATTGCCGTATACGGCGGCGCCGCGGTCGTACTGGCCGGACTGATCACAGCCATACCGGTGGCTGCGAACGCCGGAGCAACGGACGACGGGGGCACGTCGAAGACCGCGGCAGGCAAGCTGAGATGGAAGGACTGCGCCACCGAGGACTACCCGGACTTGCAGTGCTCCACGGTCAGCGTGCCGCTCGACCACAGCAAGCCCGACGGCAAGAAGATCAAGATCGCACTCTCGCGTGTTCAGCACACCGCGGACAAGTCGCAGGGGCCGCTGCTGGTCAACCCCGGCGGCCCCGGGGGCAGCGGGCTGACTCTCGCGGGCTTCGTCGCCAAGTCGCTGCCGAAGAAGGTCGCGTCGCAGTACGACGTGATCGGTTTCGACCCTCGCGGAGTCGGCAAGAGTGAGCCGGCGCTCGACTGCAAGCCCGGCCACTTCGACCCGGTACGGCCGGACACCGTGCCGACCAGCAAGAAGGACGAGCTGGCAAACGTCAAGCGTGCCAAGGACTTCGCGGCGGCCTGCGGCAAGAAGCACGGCGATCTGCTGAAGCACATCAACACGGTCGACGCGGTCAAGGACATGGACCGCATCCGCGCCGCCCTCGGCGCGAAGAAGATCAACTACTTCGGCTACTCGTACGGCACCTACCTCGGCGCCGTCTACGGCAAGCTCTTCCCGGACCGGGTGCGCCGCGCGGTGCTCGACAGCATCGTCAACCCCGACGGCGTCTGGTACGAGGACAACATCGACCAGGACTACGCCTTCGACGGGCGCCAGAAGGCGTTCGCGGCGTGGGTCGCCAAGCACGACGCCGACTACAAGCTCGGCAAGGACCCGGCCGCCGTCGAGGAGGCCTGGTACAAGATGCGCGCCGCCGTGGCGAAGAAGCCCGCGGGCGGCAAGGTCGGCGCCTCCGAACTCGAGGACACCTTCATCCCCGGCGGCTACTTCAACGGCTACTGGCCCGATCTGGCCGCCGCCTTCGCAGCGTTCGTCAACGACAAGGACACCGCTCCGCTCGTCGACGCGTTCGAGGCGATGGGCGCCGTCGACGCCGAGGGCGACAACGGCTACAGCATCTACACCTCGGTGCAGTGCCGTGACGTGGCCTGGCCGCGCGACTGGGACACCTGGCACCGCGACACCGAGAAGGTGTACAAGAAGGCACCCTTCATGGCCTGGAACAACGCCTGGTACAACGCTCCTTGCGCGTTCTGGCCGGTCGGGTCCCAGAAGCCGGTGGACGTCGCCAACAAGAAGCTTCCGCCGGTGCTGCTCTTCCAGGCCACCGACGACGCCGCCACTCCGTACGAGGGCGGCATCGTGATGCACCGCAAGCTGCGTGATTCGAGCCTCGTCGTGGAAGAGGGCGGCGGCAACCACGGCATCACGCTGAGCGGCAGCAAGTGCCTGGACGGCCACCTCGCCGACTACCTCGCCACGGGCAAGGTGCCGAAGGCGAAGGGCGGCGGTGACGCCGACGCCACCTGCAAGGCGCTGCCCGAACCGAAGCCGCTGAGCCCGGAGGACGCCAAGTCGGCCGTGCCCGCGCCGTACGGCTCGGACAGCACCGCCGACGGCGGCGCCCTGCTGCACCACCTGCTCGGCGACCGCTGAGAACAGACGGCCGGGGGCCGGTCGCGGTGCGCACCCACGGATGCCGCCGCGGCGGTCCCGGCCGTGCCTTCGGGCATCTGAAGTACGGGCGGACGGCGGGCGGTTGAGGCCCGCCGCCCGCCCGGGCCTACGGTACGGATGTGAATCACCTCGCCGAGTCGATGAGCCTGCTGCGCCCTCCGTACGAGCTGCGCAAGCACCAGCGGGACGCGCTGGAACGGCTGGCGAGAGCGATGGGCGGCGACCGTGCGGCGGAGAGCGGGGTCGCCATGCGGCGGCTCGTCCGATGGCACCGGCGGCACGCACGTCGCCCACCGGCAGGGCACCCACTCGCACGGCACCCGCCCGGACGCCTCCCACCCGTACGTCTCCCAGAGAGGCGCGGAACGCCGTCAGGCCCGCGCCTGGGTGGTGTTGCCACCCGGCATGGGAAAGACGCTGACCGGGCTGGAGGCCGCGCGGAGACTCGGCGACCCGGTCGTCGTCCTCACCCCCAACACGGCGATCCAGGGACAGTGGCTGCGCGAGTGGGAGGCGTTCGTCCCGGGTGACGAGGGGGAAGGGGCGGTCTCCTCTGGCGCCGACGGGGCGAGCGGGCGGGCCTCCCACGCGAGTGCCTCCCCGGCGGGCGCCTTCCCTGCGAGCGACGCCCACGTGCCCGCGAGCACGGACCGCGCCCTCGACTCCCCCGTCACCGTGCTCACTTACCAGTCCCTCGCCTCCTTCGACCCCGACACCGAGGTCGACGAGGAGGGCAGTGAGCACAGCCCCGGCCGTGCCGCGCCTCCGCGCACGGCGGCAGCGGGCGCGGCAGCAGGAGGGGCAGCGGACGGGGCAGCAGGCGCGACGGCAGGCAGACGGAGGCATCTGCACAGGCTCCGCCCGCAGGGCAGGGAACTCGTCGAAGCGCTGCGCCGCACCGGGAAGTTCACGCTTCTCCTCGACGAGTGCCACCATCTCCTCGACACCTGGGGCGAGTTGCTCGCCGAACTCCTGGACGAGATTCCCGACGCCACCGTCATCGGCCTCACCGCCACACCCCCGGACCGGCTCTCGCCCGCCCAGGCCGAGCTGGTCGCCGAGCTCTTCGGCCCGGCAGTGCAGGGCCCGTCGATCCCCGCAGCCGTACGGGAGGGACACCTCGCCCCGTACGCCGAGCTGTGCTGGCTGACCTCCCCCACACCCGTGGAGACCGACTGGCTCTCCGGTGAGGCGGAGCGGTTCAGGGAGCTGACGACCGGCCTGCTCGACCCGGAGTTCACCGCCTCACGTCCCTTTCTCGGCTGGCTCGACGAGCGCTTCGTGAACCGCGCGGGCCCGGACGGGACACGTCTGCCCTGGTCGAAGCTGGCCCGCGACCGTCCCGAACTCGCCGCCGCGGCCCTGCGGTTCCACCACAGCGGGCTGCTCGCCCTGCCCGACGGTGCACGCCCGCGCGAGGAGCACCGCCGCGCGCCCGGCGCCGACGACTGGGTGACGCTGCTCGACGACTGGGTACGTCACTGTCTGCGCCGCAGCGGTTCGCCCCGCGACGCCGAGGTGCTGGAGACGCTGAGAGCCGCCCTGCCGTCCGTGGGCCACCAGCTCACGGCACGAGGCATCCGCGCGGGACGCTCCCCGGTGGACCGGGTGCTGGCGCGCAGCGCCGCCAAGCCCCTTGCGGTACGGGAGATCCTCGCGGCGGAGGACGCGGCACTCGGCGAAGAGCTGCGCGCGGTCGTCGTCTGCGACCACGAGCGCGCGACGGCGACCTTGCCCGGACGGCTGACGGGCGTGCTGGAAGCGCAGGCCGGATCGGCGGTCCTGGTGCTGGAGGAGCTGGTCGGCGATCCCCGTACGGCCGCGCTGGACCCGGTACTGGTGACGGGCCGCACGGTGGCCGCGTCACGGGAGACGGCGGAGCGTCTGCTGGCGTACTGCCGGGCGGCGGGACCGCCCGTATCCCAACTGGAGCTGGGCATCGAGCCGTTGCGGGCCGGGGACGAGGCTGGGCACGAGGCCGGGGACCAGGCTGGGCACGGGGACGGTGCGGGGCGGCGCGAGGACGACGAGCGGGATCGCGGCGCGGGCACAGGCGGAGGCGTCGGCGCAGGTACCGCCGTGCGCGTCGTGGGACCGCCCGGCTGGAACAGCCGGACCTGGGTCGCGCTCGTCACCCGCTTCTTCGAACGGGGCGGCAGCCGCGTACTCATCGGCACACGCGGCATGCTCGGCGAAGGCTGGGACGCCCGCCGCGTCAACACGCTCATCGACCTCACCGAGGCGACGACACCCACCGCCGTCGTCCAGACCCGCGGCCGCGCCCTCCGGCTCGACCCGGAACATCCCCTCAAGGTCGCCAACACCTGGTCGGTGGTGTGCGTCGCGGAGGCTCATCCGCGCGGCGACCGCGACTGGGGCCGCTTCGTACGCAAGCACGACGGCTATCTCGGGCTGACCGACGCGGGCGAGGTCATGGTCGGCGTCCCCCACGTCCATCCGGAGCTGTCCCCCTACGCGCCGCCTCCCGCCCGGGAGTTCGACCGTTTCAACGCCGCGATGCTTCAGCGTGCCGCCGCCCGTGACGAGGTCCGCGAACGCTGGCGCATCGGCGAACCGTACGCGGACGAGCTGATCCACACCGTCCGTGTGACCGTTCCGCGTACAACAGCGGTCGGCGCGGCGGCAGTCGACCTTTCCGCCGGCCCATCTCCGTCTGCGGTCCGGGTGCCTTCGGCGGTGCCCGCCGCCTGCGGCATCCATCCCGTACGGCAGCGCAGCGGTGCGGCACGCTCCCATACGGCCGTCACCGCCGCGGCGTTGACGGGCGGCACCCTCGCCACGGCCGCTCCGGTGGCCGCCGCGCTTCCATGGCCGACGGTCACGGCGGCTGGGGGCCTCGTGGCGTGCGCCGCGTACGCCATGGGCCGCACCGCCGTGGTACGCCGCCGTCTGGAGGCGGTGGCGGAGGCTCCGGCACTGCTGCACATCGCTTGGGCCACGGCTGACGCGCTGTTCAACTCCCGGCTGGTGCCGCGCGGTTCGGAGGGCGTCTCGTTCGCCCCCGACGAGACAGGCGCCTACCGCGTGGAGCTGGACGGCGTGCCGAGGGAGGCGTCCGCGCTCTTCGCCGACGCCTTGGACGAGGTGATCTCCCCACTGGCGTACCCGCGTTATGTGATTCCCCGCCATATCCTTCCGGCCCCCACCGCGGGCGCGGCGTTCCGTGCGCTGTGCCGCAGGCCGGCGGCGAACGCGGTCGTCCACCACGCCGTGCCCGCCTCGCTCGGCGAGAACCGCCGCCTTGCCCGCATATTCGCCGCCGCATGGAACACCTACGTCAGCACCGGCACGCCGCTCTACACCCGCAGCCCCGAAGGAGCGGGCGTCCTCGCGGCACAGGCGGGCGGCTCCCCGCTGGAGGTCACGACGGCGATGCGCATGACGTGGCAGTGAGCGGAACGGGGCCCGACCCAGCCCCAAGCGCCGGGACTTCGCCGGAAAACCGGGACGCGCCGAGCGGGACGGCGTTGGTAGGTTCCCGTCATGCCGGACCACGCCGGGCCTGCCCGGATCTCAGAGGTGACCGCCGAAGACGTGCACGAGGCAGTGCGGCTGGCCGTCACCGCCCTGCGCGAAGGGATCGAAGCGGACTGGAGCGTCAAGGCGGGCTCACTGGAGTGGGACTGCTGGGACACCGTCGAGCACCTGGCCGACGACCTGTTCGCCTATGCCGCCCAACTCACCCCGGACAATCCGCCGTCGGCCGACGACATCCCCTTCCGCTACACACAGCGGCGCGAAGTCAGCCCGTACAACGCCGTGTTCGCGGACCGCGACTCCGGCCCTGCCGGGCTGCTGCGCGTTCTGGAGGCGTGCGGTGCGCTGCTGGTCGCCATGGTGCGTACGGCGCCGCCCGGTCTGCGGGCCTGGCACCCGTTCGGGGTCGCCGATCCGGAAGGCTTCGCGGCGATGGGCGTCGTGGAGACGCTCGTCCACGCGCACGACGTCGCCCAGGGCGTCGGCGTCTCCTGGAGCCCGCCGGAGGACATGTGCGAGCGGGTGCTCAAGCGCCTCTTCCCCGATGTCGAGCCCGACGACGCGGCACCATGGCAGGTCCTGCTGTGGGCCACGGGCCGCACCGGGCTCCCGGGCCGCCCCCGCCGTACATCCTGGCGCTGGTACGGCGCGCCGCCCGGTCAGCCGGAGGACACCGAGACCCCCGCAGCCGTCCCCTCAGCCGCCGAACCGCCCGGTACGACTCACGTACCCCCGCCGTGAGTCGACTCGCACCCGGAAGACCGGAGACCAGCGGACCGGAGACCAGCGGACCGAGGAACGGCCCCCTCAGAGCACCCACATCATGTACAGGCACACCGCGATCCCCGCCGCCCCGCTGAGGAAGAGATACTTCATCACCATCGCGGCCCGCGTACCGCGGATGCGCGCGCCCACGGCGAACGCCTGCTCCCTGCCGGGGAAGATGCCGGTCACGGCGAAGGGCACTCCGAGGGCGGCGACGATCCAGCCGAGGAAGAACAGCGCGTTCCACCGCCAGATCTCGCGGAAGCCGACGGGCAGGAAACCGTTCGCCGACTGCTGGACCTCTGTCTTCTGGCCCTGCCGCAGCTCGCGGCTGATCTTCGCGTCGGGCACGGGGCGCGAGCCGTCATCCGGACGGAACTTCCCCGAACAGACCGTCTGGTCGCTGCTGTTGCGGCTGCCCTGCTCGACCCAGCAGCTCTCGACGGTCACGGTGCCGCCGCGTCCCGCGAGGCCCGCGGCGTGCGCCGCGTTGTAGACGGAGAAGCACACACAGACGAGTGCGCCGAGGAAGAACACCGCCCCGAAGGCCCGGCCCTTCCAGCTCGCGCCCGGCGTCGAGGCGTAGGGGCTGGTGCGGCCCAGTTCGGGGTCCGCGCCGGAAGGCCCGGAGGGTCCGCTTCCAGGCGCCCTGCTTCCGAAGACTCCCCGTCGTCCGGCACCCGCCATGCTCTCCCCCTGCCGCCGCTGCACGCTGCCCCACCGCGGACCGATCGGGACGCTCTCCACGCGGGGCCTGATCACGGCCGCCACGCGCGGACAGCACACCCTAGCGGGAGCGTGTCAGGACGAACGCGGAGGGTCGAAGTCCGCTGCCTCCACGAAATCCGGCCGCGGGTCCAGCGCCGCCGCCAGCCGGAAGTGGCGTCGTGCCTCGTCCTTACGGTCGGCGCGCTGAAGCGTACGGGCCAGCGCGAAGTGCGCGAACGCGTTGTCCGGTTCACGCTCCAGCACGGTCTGGAACTCCATCTCCGCGGGCCGCAGTTGGGCGCCCAGAAAGAAAGCGCGTGCGCGCAGCAGCCGCGCCGCCGTGTTCTCGGGGTGTGCCGCGACCACCGTGTCGAGCAGCTTCAACGCACCACGCGGATCGCGGGCGTTGAGCAGTTGCTCGGCAGCGCGGAACTCGATGACCAGGGTCTCAGGGGTGGCCTCGGACACGGTGCCTGCCTCCTCACCGACGCCGGTGTGACAGTTGCGGTGCACAGGTACGGTGCACAGGCGCGGGAACGCCTCGTCCCCGGTAGCTATTCCCTGTCGCAACCGCAGGCACTCCGCTCCCACCGGAGCGGACTACGCCCCCGAGCGCTCCTGTGCTCGCTTGCACAGCTCGTCCCACACCTCGCGCACCCTCGTCTCCAGCTCCTCCAGCGGCCCGTCGTTGCCGATCACGAGGTCGGCCACCGCGAGCCGCTCCTCGCGCGTCGCCTGCGCAGCCATGCGCGCCTGCGCGTCCTCCTCCGTCATGCCGCGCAGACGTACGAGCCGGTCGAGCTGGGTCTTCGGGGAGGCGTCGACGACGAGGACGAGGTCATAGAGGGGCGCGAGGCCGTTCTCGGTGAGAAGCGGCACGTCGTGGACGATCACGGCGCTTGCGGAATCGGCCGCCGCCTGCCGTTCCAGCTCGGCCGAGCGCTCGCCCACGAGCGGGTGGACGATCGCGTTGAGCGCCGCGAGCCGTTCCGTGTCGGCGAAAACGACGGCCCCCAGCCTGGGCCGGTCCAGGCTGCCGTCGGGCGCGAGCACCTCCTCGCCGAACTCCTCGACCACGGCCGTCAGCCCGGGCGTGCCCGGCTCGACGACCTCCCGGGCGATCTTGTCCGCGTCGACGATCACGGCGCCGTGCCCCTGGAGAAGCCGTGAGACCTCGCTCTTTCCCGCGCCGATTCCGCCCGTCAGTCCGACCTTCAGCATGACGGCCACGCTATACGGTGCGCGAAACCGGCCACCGCCCCGGCCGGTACGGACAGCGGCCACGGGAACGAACCAGCCGCGCGAGGTTCGCGGAAGCGCGCGGGCCGGTGCTGTGGGCAAGGCCGACGCTCAGCCGGTGCTCTCTCCGCCTGCCCCGTCGGCGCCGCCTTCGCCGTCGTCCCCGCTGTCGCCGCTGCCGGGCGCGGCCTCGCGTTCGGCGAGGAACTGCTCGAAGACCGCTCCCAGCTCGTCGGCGGACGGCAGCTCACTGGGCTCGGCGACGAGGCTGCCCCGCGTCTCGGCACCGGCCATCGCGTCGTACTGCTGCTCAAGTCCCCGTACGACGGAGACAAGATCCTCGTCTCCCTCGGCGAGCTGCCGCTCGATCTCGTTCTGCGTCTTGAGCGCCTCGTTGCGCAGCGCATGGGCGATGTCGGGCAGCACAAGCCCGGTCGCGGACGTGATGGCCTCGACGATGACGAGAGCCGCGTCGGGGTAGGCCGAGCGCGCGACATAGTGCGGCACGTGCGCGACGACACCGAGCACGTCGTGGCCTGATTCCGCGAGCCGCAGCTCGATCAGCCCGGCCGCGCTGCCCGGGACCTCGGCCTCCTCGAAGAGGGGACGGTGGCCGGGCACGAGATCCGTGCGGGTGCCGTGCGGGGTGAGGCCGACGGGCCGGGTGTGGGGCACGCCCATCGGAATGCCGTGGAAGTTCACGGACATCCGTACGTTGAGCCGCTCGGTGATCTCGCGGACCGCCGACGTGAACGCCTCCCACTGGACGTCCGGTTCGGGCCCGGACAGCAGCAGGAACGGCGCGCCCGTGGCGTCGCGCACGAGACGCAGCTCCAGCCGGGGAGTGTCGTAGGCGACCCAGCGGTCGCTGCGGAAGGTCATGGTGGGGCGGCGCGCACGGTAGTCGACGAGCCGGTCGGCGTCGAAACGCGCCACGGTGACGGACGGCTGGGTGTCCTTCAGCCGCTCGACGATCTGCTCCCCCGCCTCGCCGGCGTCCATGTAGCCCTCGAAGTGGTACAGCATCACCAGGCCGCCGCTGCCGGGCTCGCCGATGACGGCGTCGACCGCTTCGAGTCCGCTCTCGTCCCACGTGTACACGCTCTGCCCACTGTGCGGTTCAAGCACTGCTGGCGCCCCTAACTAGTCGCGTTCACACGGAACAACGGTGCGGGCACTCCTTGCATTCCTGCCAGCGGGACACACCGGACGGCGAAGCGCCCGGCGACAGCGACGGGGCCCGCCCCCCGGAGGGAACGGGCCCCGCTTTCGTGCTGTCGGCCGCTGCCGTCGTTCAGCCGCGAGCCGTGTGCTTCGGCGTGTCAGCGCTTCAGCTCTGACCGCCTGCGAGCTTCTCACGCAGCGCCGCCAGGGCCTCGTCCGAGGCGAGGGCGCCGGAGTCGTCGTTCGACTCCGAGGAGTACGAGCCACCGGAACCGCCCGCCTGGCCGCCGCCGGCGTTGCCGCCCTGCTGCGGCTGGGCGTTGCCGCCGCCACCGCCCGCGCCTTCGGCCGCCGCCTGCTCGTCGGCCTCGCGGGACTTGATGACCTGCGCCTGGTGCTGCTCGAAGCGCTGCTGCGCCTCGGCGTACTGGCGCTCCCACTCCTCACGCTGCTTCTCGTACCCCTCCAGCCAGTCGTTGGCCTCGGGGTCGAAGCCCTCGGGGTAGATGTAGTTGCCCTGGTCGTCGTAGGACGCGGCCATGCCGTAGAGCGTCGGGTCGAAGTCGACCGTGGTCGGGTCGGCACCGAAGGACTCGTTGGCCTGCTTCAGCGAGAGGCTGATGCGGCGGCGCTCCAGGTCGATGTCGATGACCTTGACGAAGATCTCGTCGTTGACCTGGACGACCTGCTCCGGGATCTCCACGTGGCGCTCGGCCAGTTCGGAGATGTGGACCAGACCCTCGATCCCCTCGTCCACGCGGACGAACGCGCCGAACGGCACCAGCTTCGTGACCTTGCCGGGCACGACCTGGCCGATCTGGTGCGTACGGGCGAACTGCTGCCACGGGTCTTCCTGAGTCGCCTTGAGCGACAGGGAGACACGCTCGCGGTCCATGTCGACGTCCAGGACCTCGACCGTGACCTCCTGGCCGACCTCGACGACCTCGGAGGGGTGGTCGATGTGCTTCCAGGACAGCTCGGAGACGTGGACGAGTCCGTCCACACCGCCGAGGTCGACGAAGGCGCCGAAGTTGACGATGGAGGAGACGACGCCGGAGCGCACCTGGCCCTTCTGGAGGGTGGTGAGGAAGGTCTGGCGGACCTCGCTCTGCGTCTGCTCCAGCCATGCGCGGCGGGAGAGAACCACGTTGTTGCGGTTCTTGTCCAGCTCGATGATCTTCGCCTCGAGCTCCTTGCCGACGTACGGCTGGAGGTCGCGGACACGGCGCATCTCGACCAGGGAGGCCGGCAGGAAGCCCCGCAGGCCGATGTCGAGGATGAGACCGCCCTTGACGACCTCGATGACGGTGCCGGTGACGATCCCGTCCTCTTCCTTGATCTTCTCGATGGTGCCCCAGGCACGCTCGTACTGAGCGCGCTTCTTCGAGAGGATCAGGCGTCCCTCCTTGTCCTCCTTCTGGAGAACGAGGGCTTCGATCTCGTCACCGACGGCGACGACCTCGTTGGGGTCGACGTCGTGCTTGATCGACAGTTCGCGGGACGGGATGACGCCTTCGGTCTTGTAACCGATGTCGAGCAGGACCTCGTCCCGGTCGACCTTCACGATGACGCCGTCGACGATGTCGCCGTCGTTGAAGTACTTGATCGTCTCGTCGATCGCGGCGAGGAAGGCTTCCTCGGAACCGATGTCGTTTACCGCAACCTGCGGAGTGGTGGCGGTGGTCTCGGTGCTGCTCGTCATGTGTGAAAGGGTCTCCGGGTACGGACATGAAGTCGTAGGTCCTGCTACGCCGAGAGCCCGTTATCGCACCGCGCATGCAAGCCAGCCGGACACAGCCTTTAGAGCCACAAACCCGAGGGGATACACCACCGATGCGAGCGCGGCCTGCTCCGTCCGAGGCGCGCAGGCCCGCAGCGCAACTTGTAGCATACGGGGGCCACTGGGCATGGTCAATGCGCGAAAGAGCACAGCTGGGGTGGAACGTCCCATAACCGGCGTGCCCGTCACAGCGTGCACCCCTTGCGGCACTGAGCGGTGTCCCTCGACCCCCACGGCGACAAGTTATAGGTGCGAGAGTACGGCGGCGGGCCCGATGATCCAAGACGACGGCGGCAGGAACTTCGCGGCGGCCGGGCCCGCGGGTACCGATCCCGGTGCGGAACCGGCGGCCGTGCGCAGGCAGGCCGGCGGCGCCGAGAGCAGCCGGGCCAACCGCGGCTGGTGGGACCGGAACGCCGACGAGTACCAGGACGATCACGGTGCGTTCCTCGGCGACGCGCGTTTCGTGTGGTGCCCCGAGGGTCTGGACGAGGCGGAGGCGCGGCTGCTGGGTCCGGCCGCCGGGCTGCGCGGGCGGCGGGTGCTGGAGGTGGGCGCCGGTGCCGCGCAGTGCTCGCGGTGGCTGGCCGCGCAGGGCGCCCTTCCCGTCGCGCTGGACCTCTCGCACCGGCAGCTTCTGCACGCGCTGCGCATCGGCGGCGCGGACGCTCCCGCCGGTGGCGGAGGCGCCGGGCCGGGTTCCGGTACGCGGTTGCCGCTGGTGGAGGCGGACGCGCGGGCACTGCCGTTCGCTGACGGGTCGTTCGACATGGCCTGTTCCGCTTACGGGGCGCTGCCGTTCGTGGCCGATCCGCTGCGGGTGCTGAGGGAGGTCCGGCGGGTGCTGAGGCCGGGTGGGCGCTGGGTGTTCTCGGTGACGCATCCGATGCGCTGGGCGCTGCCGGACGAGCCGGGCCCGGAGGGGCTTACGGTGATCGGCTCGTACTTCGACCGCACTCCTTATGTGGAGGAGGACGAGCGGGGGCGGGCGGTCTACGTCGAGCATCACCGGACACTGGGCGACCGCGTGCGGGATCTGGTGGCCGCGGGTTTCCGGCTGCTGGACGTCGTAGAGCCGGAGTGGCCGGAGTGGAACTCGCAGGAGTGGGGCGGGTGGTCGCCGCTGCGGGGGCGGCTGATCCCCGGGACTGCGATCTTCGTGTGCGAGCACGACGGGGCGGCGGGGCGTCCGTAGGGCTCCGGCGGCCGCCTCGCGGTGCTGCGGCCCGGCGCGGCGTCTTCCTCAAGTCCGTGCGGGCTGCGGCTACTTGGCGGTGACCTTCAGGGGGATGTCGTAGGTGGAGCCGTCCTCGGTGGTGAGGCGGAGGGTGTAGGTGCCGGTGTGGCCGTCGGTGTGGACGGCGGGCAGTTCCAGTACGCCCTTCTTGCTGAGCACTCCGCCGCCCGTGGTCTTGGTGATCGAGCGGTCCTCGTTGCCGAACAGGTCCTTGAAGTAAGGGCCCTTGGTGTTCTCTTCGCCGTCCTCGGTGATCATGGTGGCGGTGACGGGGACCCCGCCGGCCGCCTCCTTCTCGTGTTCGAGTTCGACCTTGATCTCGGTGAACTCCGAGTCGACGGGGGCCTTCAGGGGGCCCTCGGGGGTGCGGGCGAAGGTGTACTTCGGGGAGACGGTCGCATGCATCTTCGCGGCGGACAGGTCGCGGCCCTCGGCCGTGGCCGAGACGGTGAACTCCCCTGCGCGTTCGCCCGCGTCGATGACGGGGGCGAGGGAGATGCCGTCGGCGCCGGTGGGTGCGGTGGCCGAGGTCCTGCCGCCGGGGAAGCGGGCGTCGGTGTCGCCCTTGATGGTGTATTTGATGCGCACACCCTTGACGGCCTTGCCGGAGGCGTTGACGGCCTTTACCCGCGGGCGCT
Source organism: Streptomyces marispadix (assembly GCF_022524345.1). Lineage (NCBI taxonomy): Bacteria > Bacillati > Actinomycetota > Actinomycetes > Kitasatosporales > Streptomycetaceae > Streptomyces > Streptomyces marispadix. The sequence goes on from NZ_JAKWJU010000002.1 coordinate 1,011,296, forward strand.
GTTCGAAGGTGCCGCCGGTGTAGGCGGTGAGCGGGCCGGCGAGTACGGGCTTGAGGTCGGTGGGGGTGCCGGGGCTGGGTGCGGGAGAGTCGTGGCCGCCGTCGCCGTTGCCGCCGCCGTGGCCCTTGCCGGGTTTGTGGGAACCGGAGCCGCCGTGGGAGCCGTTGCCCTTGCCGGCGCCGTCCGTGGCGCCGGCGCCGGGTGAGTCGGGCAGCGGTCCGGTGCCGTCGGGAACCTTGTGCGTGCCCTTGCGGTAGAAGTCGTACCAGGCGAGGACGGTACGCAGATAGGCGCGGGAGTCGTTGTAGCTGAGGACAGAGCGGTGGAGTCCCGCCTTGGTGCCCAAGTCCCGTTCGCCCGCGCAGAGATACCCGGCGGCGGCCAGCGCGGCGTCCTGGATGTTTGCGGGGTCGCGGCTGCCGTCGCCGTTGCCGTCTGCGCCCCAGCGCGACCAAGTCGAGGGTATGAACTGCATCGGCCCGACGGCCCGGTCGAAGCGCTTGTCGCCGTCGAGGCGTCCGCCGTCGGTGTCGTGGATGCGGGCGAAGCCCGAGCCGTTCAGCACCGGGCCGAGGATCGGCTTGAGGGTGGTGCCGGACTTGTCGACGGCTCCGCCGCGTGCCTGCCCCGACTCGACCTTGCCGATCGCGGCGAGGAGTTCCCAGCGCAGCCCGCATGCGGCGTCGGAGGCGCCGAGTGAGCGTGCGGCCATCTTGTACGCGGCGAGGACCGACGCGGGTATGCCGGACTCGGACGGGCCGGGTGAAGTGCGAGGCGGTGCGGGGGATTCCAGCGGCGGCAGCTCGGTGTGGTACGCGTCGTCGCCGGGGGCGCCGTCGGGCTGTGCCTCGTCGGGGCGTTCCTTGCCGGGGTCGCCCACGCGGTGGTCCACTTCGGCGCCGGGTGCCTGAGACGCGGTCAGCGCCGCCATGGTGGCGGCGGCGATAGCCGTGCCGGTCACGCCCCGGCGGATCTTTCTGCCGCCGGGAAACCCGCGATACCGCGCCATGTGCCGAACCCCCAGATTCTGCCCCTGACTTCGCCGACGCTGCCTTCGTCGACACGGTGACACTAATGCAACTCCCGTGCGGCGTCTGCGGGTCGGCGTAAGAGGGGCGCAGAGCGCAGGGGCCGCTCAGTGCGCGGCTGATTCCCAGTCGTCGCCGACGCCCACGGACACATCCAGCGGTGCCCGCAGTTCGACGGCTCCGGCCATCTCGCGGCACACCAGCTCCTCGACGGCGTCCCGCTCCCCGGGGGCGACCTCCAGCACGATCTCGTCGTGCACCTGGAGCAGCATGCGTGAGGCGAGCTTCTCCTTGCGCAGTGCGGCGTCCACGCGGAGCATCGCCACCTTCACGATGTCGGCGGCGGTGCCCTGGATGGGTGCGTTGAGCGCCATCCGCTCGGCCATGTCACGGCGCTGGCGGTTGTCGCTGGTCAGGTCGGGCAGATAGCGGCGGCGGCCCATGATGGTCTCGGTGTAGCCGGTGGCGCGTGCCTCGGCTACGGCGCGGTGGAGATAGTCGCGTACTCCGCCGAACCGTTCGAAGTAGTCGTCCATCAGCTTGCGGGCCTCGTCCGGGGTGATGCCGAGCTGCTGGGAGAGGCCGAACGCCGAGAGCCCGTAGGCCAGTCCGTACGACATGGCCTTGATCTTGCGGCGCATCTCCGCGTCGACCTGGTCCTCGGTGACGTCGAAGACCTGGGAGGCGACCGTGGTGTGCAGATTCTCCCCGGAGGTGATGGCCTCGATGAGCTTCTCGTCGTCCGACATGTGCGCCATCACGCGCAGTTCGATCTGGCTGTAGTCGGCCGTCATCAGCGTCTCGTAGCCCTCGCCGACGCGGAAGGCACGGCGGATGGCGCGGCCCTCGTCCGTACGGATCGGCACGTTCTGCAAGTTGGGGTCGGTGGAGGAGAGCCGGCCGGTGGCGGCGACGGTCTGGCTGAAAGTGGTGTGGATGCGGCCGTCGGCGGCGATGGTCTTGATCAGGCCCTCGACGGTGGTGCGCAGCTTCTGCTGTTCGCGGTAGCGCAGCATCAGCACGGGCAGTTCGTGCTCGGTCTGCGCCGCGAGCCACGTCAGGGCGTCGGCGTCCGTCGTCCAGCCCGTCTTGGTCTTCTTCGTCTTGGGCAGGCCCAGCTCTCCGAAGAGGACCTCCTGGAGCTGCTTGGGCGAGCCGAGGTTGAACTCGTGGCCCACGGCGGCATGTGCGTCCTTCACCGCCTGCTGCGCGGCGTCGGCGAACTGCTGCTCCAGATTGGTCAGCCACTCGCGGTCGGCGCAGATCCCCGCGCGCTCCATCCGCGCCAGCACCGCCGAGGTCGGCAGCTCCAGATCGCGCAGCAGATCGGCGGCGCCGACCTGGGCGAGCCTGTCCTCGAATACCGCCCCGAGGTCGAGGATCGTACGGGCCTTGAGCATCAGCGCCTGGGCCTCGGCCTGTTCGTCCAGGCCGAACGCCAACTGGCCGCCGCCCGCGTCCGCGGGGCCGAGTTCGCGGCCCAGATACTCCACCGACAGCGCGTCCATCTCGAACGAGCGGCGGCCGGGCTTGTCGAGATACGCGGCGAGCGCCGTGTCCGTGGTGACCCCGGCGACGCTCCAGCCGTGCTCGGCGAAGACCCGCATGATCGCCTTGGCGTCGTGTACGACCTTCGGGCGGGCGTCGTCGGCGATCCACGACGAGAACGCCTTCTCCTCCGCCTCGTCGAGCTGTGCCGGGTCGAACCAGGCCGCGGGGCCGTCGGCCGCGGCGAGGGCGATCTCGCTGACGCTGCCGGTGCCCAGCTTCCACACGTCGACGGTGGCGAGGCCGAGGACCTGGCCGTCGTGCTCGTCCAGCCAGCCGGTCAGCTCGCCGGGGCCGAGGACCGTGCCGTCGATCTCGACGCCCTCCGCCGAGGGTGCGGCCTCTTCCTCCTTCGTGCCGGGGTCGACGGCGAACAGCCGCTCGCGGAAGTTCTGATGGCGGAACTCCAGGGCGTCCAGCACGACGTTCAGCGTGTCGCGGTCGTAGGGGACGCGCTCCAAGTCCTCGGGGCCGCAGGTCAGTTCGACGTCGCGCACCAGCTCGGTGAGATGGCGGTTGAGCGTCACCGACTCCAGATGCGCCCGCAGATTCTCCCCGGCCTTGCCCTTCACCTCGTCCGCGCGGCGGGCGAGTTCGGCGAAGGAACCGAACTGGCTGATCCACTTCGTGGCCGTCTTCTCCCCCACGCCGGGAATGCCGGGGAGGTTGTCGGACGGGTCGCCGCGCAGCGCCGCGAAGTCCGGATACTGCTCGGGCGTCAGGCCGTACTTCTCGAAGACCTTCTCCGGGGTGAAGCGCGTCAACTCCGAGACGCCCTTCGTCGGATAGAGCACCGTCACGTCGTCGCTGACGAGCTGGAGGGCGTCGCGGTCGCCGGTGACGATGGAGACCTTGAAGCCCTCGGCGACCGCCTGCGTGGTGAGGGTGGCGATGACGTCGTCGGCCTCGAAGCCCTCGACGGCGAAGCGCCGCACCCGCATCGCGTCCAGCAGCTCGCCGATCAGCTCCACCTGGCCCTTGAACTCGTCGGGCGCCTTGGAGCGGTTCGCCTTGTACTCCGCGAACTCCGCGGAGCGCCAGGTCTTGCGGGAGACGTCGAAGGCGACCGCGAAGTGCGTGGGCTCCTCGTCACGCAATGTGTTCGACAGCATCGAGGTGAAGCCGTAGATCGCGTTCGTCGTCTGGCCCGTGGAGGTGGCGAAGTTCTCAGCGGGCAGGGCGTAGAACGCGCGGTAGGCGAGGGAGTGCCCGTCCATCAGGAGCAGGCGGGGAGCCGTCTGCTGCGGGGCCTTCTGCCGGGTCTTCTCGGGAGCCTTCTGCTGGGTCTTCTTCGGAGCCTTCTCAGTCACGTTCCCGATCCTCCCACGCGCCACTGACAACCCGGACCCGTGCACACGGCGCCCGCACGGGCCGCCTCCCCCGGCACCGGCGCAGGCCGCTCGCGGAGCAGCCGGGCCGGGTCCGCCGACCCGCCGCGTGGCACCATCGCCGTATGAGGAAGCCCCCGGCCGAAGACCCCGTACAGGACGCACCCGACGTCTCCGCCCCGGCGGACTCCGCAGCCGGTACGAAGGCGGTGACGCGTTCGCTGCGCACCGCACGGCAGCAGATGGGCGTACGCAGGACGGCGCTGACGCTGCTGCGCGTCAACCAGAAGGACGGCTTCGACTGCCCCGGCTGCGCCTGGCCGGAGGAGGACAAGCGGCACACCGCGGAGTTCTGCGAGAACGGCGCGAAGGCCGTGGCCGAGGAGGCGACGCTGCGCCGCGTCACGCCCGGCTTCTTCGAGGCGCATCCCGTGCCGGACCTCGCACGGCGCTCCGGGTACTGGCTGGGGCAGCAGGGCAGGCTGACGCAGCCGATGTATCTGCCGGAGGGCGCCGACACCTACCAGCCGGTGCCGTGGGAGCGGGCGTTCGACATCGTCGCCGAGGAGCTGCACTCGCTCGCATCCCCCGACGAGGCCGTCTTCTACACCTCCGGCCGCACCGGCAACGAGGCGGCGTTCCTCTACCAGCTCTTCGCCCGCGAGTTCGGCACGAACAACCTGCCCGACTGCTCCAACATGTGCCACGAGTCCTCCGGGGCGGCGCTCACCGAGACCCTCGGCGTGGGCAAGGGCAGCGTGCTGCTCGAGGACCTGCACCAGGCGGAACTGATCATCGTCGCCGGGCAGAACCCGGGCACCAACCATCCGCGGATGCTGACCGCCCTGGAGAAGGCCAAGGCCGCCGGGGCGAAGATCATCACCGTCAATCCGCTGCCCGAAGCGGGCATGACCCGCTTCAAGAACCCGCAGCGGGCCCGCGGACTCGCCGGTTCCGGCACGGCGCTCACCGATCTGTTCCTCCAGGTCCGCCTCGGCGGCGACCAGGCCCTCTTCCGTGCGCTGAACCGGATGATCATCGAACGCGGCGGCGTCGACGAGGAGTTCGTCGGTGCCTTCACCCACGGCTACGAGCAGTTCGCGCGAGCGGCACTGGGCACCGGCTGGGAGGAGACACTGGAGGCGACCGGCCTGCGCCGCGAGGAGATCGAGCAGGCGCTGGAGATGGTCCTCGCCTCCCGCCGCACCGTCGTGTGCTGGGCCATGGGCCTCACCCAGCACAAGCACTCCGTGCCGACGATCCGCGAGGTCGTCAACTTCCTGCTGCTGCGCGGCGACGTGGGCCGCCCCGGCTCGGGAGTGTGCCCCGTACGCGGTCACAGCAACGTGCAGGGCGACCGCACCATGGGCATCACGGAGCGGCCCGCGCCCTCGTTCCTCGACGCCCTGGAGCGGGAGTTCGCGATCAGTGCTCCCCGCCGCCCCGGCATGGACGTCGTAGGGGCGATCCACGCGCTGCGCGACGGCCGCGCCAAGGTGTTCTTCGCGATGGGCGGCAACTTCGTCTCGGCGTCCCCCGACACGGCCGTGACGGAGGACGCGATGCGCCGCGCCCGGCTCACCGTGCACGTCTCCACGAAGCTCAACCGCTCGCACTGCGTCACCGGGGCGCGTGCGCTGATCCTCCCCACGCTGGGCCGCACGGAGCGCGATCTCCAGGGCGGCGGCGAGCAGTTCGTGACGGTGGAGGACTCCATGGGGATGGTGCACGCCTCCCGTGGGCGGCTCGAACCGGCGAGCCCCCATCTGCTGTCCGAGCCGGCGATCGTGGCACGCATGGCGCGCCGCGTGCTGGGAGTCGAGTCGCGCACGCCCTGGGAGGACTTCGAGAAGGACTACGCCACGGTCCGTGACCGCATCGCCCGCGTCGTGCCCGGCTTCGAGGACTTCAACGAACGTGTGGCCAGGCCGGGGGGCTTCACGCTGCCGCACGCCCCGCGCGACGAGAGGCGCTTCCCCACCGCCACGGGCAAGGCCAACTTCACAGCGGCGCCCGTCACTTGGCCGAAGGTCCCCGAGGGGCGGCTGCTGTTGCAGACCCTGCGGTCGCACGACCAGTACAACACCACCGTCTACGGCCTCGACGACCGCTACCGGGGCATCCGCAACGGGCGCCGCGTCGTCCTCGTCAACCCGCGGGACGCCGAGGCCCTCGGCCTGGAGGACGGTTCGTACGCCGATCTGACCAGCGAGTGGACGGACGGCAGCACCCGCACCGCCCGAGGATTCCGCGTCGTGCACTACCCCACCGCACGCGGATGCGCGGCGGCCTACTACCCCGAGACGAACGTGCTCGTCCCGCTGGAGGCGACGGCCGACACCAGCAACACACCCGCGAGCAAGTCCCTGGTGATCCGCGTCACTTCGGCCTGAGCGCACGCTCAGCGACCTGATAGGACGGTGCCGGAACATCGACCGCACCGGATCGGAGCGCTGCCCATGGGCGAGCACACCCAGACCACGTTCCCGCAGGAGATCGTCGACGAGTGGGCCGGGCTCGGCCTCGACCTGCCCGCCCTGTTCTCCGCGGGACACCTCGGCGAACGCATGGACCTGCGCATCCTCCACGCCTCGCCCGGGAAGGTCACCGGCACGCTCCCCGTCGAGGGCAACACCCAGCCGTACGGGCTGCTGCACGGCGGCGCCTCCGCCGTGCTCGCCGAGACCCTCGGCTCCGTGGGCGCGATGCTGCACGGCGGCCCCGGGAAGGTGGCCGTCGGCGTCGACCTCAACTGCACGCACCACCGCGGCATCCGCTCGGGGCTGATCACCGGGACGGCCACACCGGTGCACCGCGGGCGTTCCACGGCCACCTACGAGACCGTCATCACCGACGACGAGGGCAGGCGCGTGTGCACGGCCAGACTGACGTGCCTGCTGCGTGAGGCCCCCTCAGCCGGCGGCCCCGCCTCGGACGATGCCGCGACTCTGGCCACCCCGCCGGAAGGCCGCTAGCTTCCCCACATGGGAGGCACAGGACGCAGACGGGGGGAGAGACGGGGACGCGGCGGGGACGACGCGCGAAGACCCCGAGGTCCCGGGGCGGGCCGCGACGTACCGCAGCCGGGGCAGCCGCCCCGGCAGCAGCCGCTGCCACCGCAGTCGCCGCAACGGCCCCCCGGAACGGGGCGCAGGCCCGGTCCTCTCCCGCCCCAAGTGCCCTACCGGGCCCGGCCGCACATGCCGCCGCAGGCCCCTCCCCCGGTGCCGCCACAGGCCCCTCCCCAGCCGCCGGCCGGAATGGGACGGCCGGGCGCAGACCCGACGCGGGCCCTGTATCCCGTACCCCGCCCGGTCCCGCAGCGTTCGCTGTCCGTGCCCCGCCCGCCGATGCCCCCGCACCGGCCGGGCCCGCCCGGACCGTACGCCCCGCGTGAACCGTACGGACCAGCCGACGACATGATCGCCTCCGGCCGCGAAGCCCTCGGCCCCGGCGAACTGTGGTACCGGCTGCCCGTACGCAGCCGGCGCGCCGCCGCAGCCGCGCTCTGCCTCGCGCTGCTGGCCGCCGGCGGCTACACCGTGCTCACCCGGCCCGAGGCCACCGGCTCCTGGTGGCAGTCCGACCGGCAGCCGCAGCCGCCGCCCGACTCCACCAAACCCTCCGCCACGGCACGGCGCCTGCCCTACCCCGCGCAGACCGCACGCATCACCTTCGACCGGCTCGCCGTCTCCGACCGTGCACGCCGCACCTTCACCGTCGAACTGCGCGCCGCGTCCAGCGCGCCGCTGACCGTACTCAAGGTCGACCAGGGCTACGAAGCCGTCGACCTCGACCTCGCCGGCAGCTCCCCCGTGGCCGTCCGCCCCGAGTCCCCCAGAACCCTCGTACTCAAGGCGAGAGTCACAAACTGTGAACGAGCGCCGCTCCGTGCCCGCTCACCCTTCCTGAACGTGACCCTTCGTAACGACCGCGCACGGCAGGAACTGAGCGTCATCCCCGGCGAGCGCTACGCCGACGCCCTCACGCACGCATTCCGGACGCTCTGCGGCCCTGACGACTCCGCAGCCGAGCCCGCCCCCTGAACGATCTGCTGATTCGCACTCCTGAAATGTGTCCGCTACACGCACGGCACACAGCGCATCCCGCCACGCGGTCCCGCGTCGGCACACCTCGGGCCGGTCTCAATAACAAGAACGTCACACCTTGCCCTGCCCCTCTGCCCCCCGCGATCCCCCGGCCATAGAGTCACCGCCAGTCACCGCGCAGCCGGGTGTGCAGTGCGAACCCCTGAACCGCCGCGCTTCAGGGTGCCCGGCGCGCGACACGGCCCTCATCTCCGAAGGCCGCGCCAGGGGAAAGGACTGATCGTGCGCCACCGTTCATTGCTCATCATCACCACCGCGGTCGCCGCGGGATCTCTCACGCTGTCGGCCTGCGGCTCACGCGGGGACGACAGCGGCGGCAAGGGTGGCGACAAGTCCACCGTGACCATCGGTCTCGACGCACCGCTCACCGGTGATCTCTCCGCACTCGGCCAGGGCATCAAGAACTCGGCCGACCTCGCCGTGAAGACCGCCAACAAGAAGCAGGAAGTCGACGGCGTCACCTTCAAACTCCAGGCACTCGACGACGCCGCACAGCCGGCCTCCGGCCAGCAGAACGCCAACAAGCTCGTCGCGGACGACAAGGTTGTCGGCGCCGTAGGACCGCTCAACTCCAACGTCGGCCAGTCCATGCAGAAGGTCTTCGACAAGGCCGGCATGGTCGAGGTCTCGCCCGCCAACACCGCGCCCGAACTGACGCAGGGCACCGACTGGCGCACCGGCAAGAAGCAGCGGCCCTTCAAGACGTACTTCCGCACCTCCACCACGGACGCCATCCAGGGCCCGTACGCCGCGCAGTACATGTACAACGAGAAGAAGCTCAAGAAGGTCTACGTCATCGACGACAAGAAGACCTACGGCAAGGGCCTCGCCGCCACCTTCAAGGAGGAGTTCGAAGACCTCGGCGGCAAGGTCGTCGGCACCGACCACGTCGACCCGAAGGAGAAGGACTTCACCGCGGTCGCCAACAAGGTCGCCAAGGCCAAGCCCGACTTCGTCTACTACGGCGGCGAATACCCCGCCGGCGCGCCCCTCGCCGACCAGGCCAAGAAGGCCGGGCTCAAGGGCCCCGTCGTCGGCGGCGACGCGCTCTTCAGCGCCGAGTACGTCAAGCTCGCCAAGAAGAACTCCGAGGGCGACATCGCCTCCTCCGTGGGCGCGCCCCTCGAAACCCTCGACAGCGCCAAGGAGTTCACCAAGAACTACGAGGCCGCCGGCTACAAGCTGCCCTACGAGGCATACGGCGGCTACGCCTACGACGCCACCTGGTCCATCATCCAGGCCGTCAAGGCCGTCGCCGAGAAGAACGACGGCAAGCTGCCCGAGGACATGAACGACACCCGCGAGCAGGTCGTCGAAGCCATGCAGGACGTCAAGTTCGACGGCGTCAGCGGCAAGGTCGGCTTCGACGAGTTCGGCGACACCACCAACAAGCAGCTCTCGCTGTACGAGGTCAAGGACGGCGAACACAAGCCCGTCAAGACCGGCACCTTCGAAGAGAACTGAACCGGGCGACCGCCCCGTTCATCCACCACTACGCCGCGCGGGGACGCGAACAGCGCCCCCGCGCGGCCGTATACAGACACCCACTCGGAGGCCCCGCGGTGAACGACCTGCCGCAGCAACTGGCCAGTGGACTCATCCTCGGCGCGATGTACGGCCTCATCGCGATCGGATACACGATGGTCTACGGCATCGTTCAGCTCATCAACTTCGCCCACGGCGAGATCGTCATGTTCGGGGCCTTCGGCGGCCTCACCGCATGGCTGCTCCTCCCACAGGGCACCGCACTCGCACTCGCACTGCCCGTCATGCTCGTCATGGCGGTCGGAGTGTCCGTACTCGTCGGCATCGGAGCGGAACGCTTCGCCTACCGGCCGCTGCGCAACGCCCCCCGGCTCGCACCGCTCATCACCGCGATCGGCCTGTCGATCATGCTCCAGCAGCTCATCTGGAGCTTCTACCCCGACGCCAAGAAGGCCCGCACCTTCCCGCAGTTCAGCGGCGACAGCGTCGAACTCCTCGGCGCCAACATCCAGCGCGGCGAACTGTTCCTCCTCATAGCAGCCCCCGTCTGCATGATCGCCCTCGGCTTCTTCGTCGCCAAGACCCGCACCGGCCGCGCCATGCAGGCCACCTCGCAGGACCCCGACACCGCCAAGCTGATGGGCATCAACACCGACCGCATCATCGTCACCGCGTTCGCCATCGGCGCCGCCTTCGGCGGAGTCGCGGCCATCGCCTACGGCCTCAAGTACGGCCAGATCGACTTCAAGATCGGCTTCATCCTCGGCCTCAAGGCCTTCACCGCAGCCGTGCTCGGCGGCATCGGCAACATCTACGGAGCCATGGTCGGCGGCGTCGTCCTCGGCCTCGCCGAATCACTGGCCACCGCATACATCGAACACATCCCCGGCATGGAACTCTTCGGCGGCGGCGCCTGGAAGAACGTATGGGCATTCGTCCTGCTGATCCTCGTGCTGCTCGTACGACCACAGGGCCTGCTCGGCGAACGCATCGCGGACAGGGCGTGATAGCGATGGCAACCACCGACACCCACAGCGGCGCCACCGCACCCGCCGCCCCCACACAGCCCCTCGACCCCACCGGCGCACCCGGCACCCTGCCCCTGCCGCCCAAGGCCGCACGCATCCTCACCGCCGCCGGCGCCGCAGGCACCTTCGCGAGCACCATGCTCGCCTGGACCTGGACCGCCGACTTCCCAGGCGACCTCACCTACTACGGCTCGCCCGTCGACCTCCAGACCCTCACCCTCGTCGGCTCGCTGCTCACCCTCGCCGTACTGCTCTCCGGCAGCGGCGTACGCGGACTGCGCTGGCTCACACCCGGAGGCAAGACGGCACCCGTCGTACTCCTCGCCCTCGGCACACTCGGAGTCGCCTGGTTCACCGCCGGAGCCATAGCCGTCGTACTCGGCGGCCTCGTCAACTTCGAACCCGGCATGTGGGTCGCCGTAGCCACCAGCCTCATCACCGTCATCGGCGCCCTCGGCCTCCGCGCCGACGAACCCTTCGACCCCGCCGACCCCGCACTGCGCGACCCCGGCCCCTGGCAGCGCCTACGGCACTCGCTCAAGGCGCCGGCACCCGCCGCGCCCGCGAAACAACTCCCCGGCTGGGCCGAACTCCTCACCATCGCCGGCACGTTCGGCCTCGGACTGTTCGTCTTCACCTACGGCATCGACACCCCGTACGGCGAACTGTTCATCGGCTACCTCATCCTCGTAGCCTTCGCCGCCACCGCACTCGCACGCGCCGGACTCAGCCAGCGCCTGTCCCGGCTCACCGGAAAGCACCGCAACATCACCTTCACCGCGGCCTTCGTCGCCGCCGCGTGCTTCCCCTTCACCCAAAGCAGCGACCAGTACACCTCCGTCGCCGCCAACATCCTCATCTTCGCCACCGTCGCACTCGGCCTCAACGTCGTCGTCGGCCTCGCCGGGCTCCTCGACCTCGGATACGTGGCCTTCCTCGGCGTCGGCGCCTACGCCGCGGCACTCGTCTCCGGATCCGACACCTCCGTACTCGGCGTCGAATTCCCCTTCTGGGCCGCCGTCCTCACCGGCGCCGGAGCCTCACTCGTCTTCGGCGTCGTCATCGGAGCACCCACACTCCGCCTCCACGGCGACTACCTCGCCATCGTCACCCTCGGCTTCGGCGAGATCTTCCGCATCGGCATGGAGAACCTCGACGGCTCCTCGGGGCCCTCCGTCACCAACGGCGCCAACGGCATCGCCAACATCCCCGACCTCGTCATCCTCGGCTTCGACCTCGGCGAGGACCACACCGTGTTCGGCGTCGAACTCGGCCCCTTCGCCAACTACTACCTGCTCATGCTCCTCTTCACGATCATCATCGTGACGATCTTCCGCCGCGCCGACCGCTCCCGCATCGGCCGCGCATGGGTAGCCGTACGCGAGGACGAGACCGCCGCACGCGCCATGGGCATCAACGGCTTCCGCGTCAAGCTCATCGCCTTCGCACTCGGCGCCACACTCGCCGGCATGGCAGGCACCGTCCAGGCCCACGTCACCTCCTCCGTGACACCCGAGCAGTACCAGTTCGTCGAAGTCGTACCGCCCAACTCGGCGTTCCTGCTCGCCGCCGTCATCCTCGGCGGCATGGGAACCGTCTCCGGGCCCCTCGTCGGCGCCTCACTGCTCTACCTCATCCCGGCCAAGCTCCAGTTCATCGGCGACTACCAACTCCTCCTCTTCGGCCTCGCGTTGATCATCCTGATGCGCTACCGCCCCGAAGGACTCCTCGCCGACCGCCGCAAGAAACTCGAATTCCACGACACCGGCCAGCTCGACGTACCGACCGGCGGCCCCGGCCTCAGCAAGACGGAGGCGTAGACGATGACCACCACGACCACCACAGGCGCACCGCAGACCGCGCCCGCAGGCCGCACCGACGTACTGCGCGCCACCGGAGTCACCATGCGCTTCGGCGGCCTCACCGCCGTGCGCAACGTCGACCTCAACGTCGACAGCGGCGAGATCGTCGGCCTCATCGGCCCCAACGGAGCCGGAAAGACCACCTTCTTCAACTGCCTCACCGGCCTGTACATACCGACCGAAGGACAGGTCGCCTACAAAGGGAAAGTGCTCCCGCACCGCTCCCACCTCGTCACCAAGGCAGGCATCGCCCGCACCTTCCAGAACATCCGCCTCTTCTCCAACATGACGGTCCTCGAAAACGTCCTCGTAGGCCGCCACACCCGCACCAAAGAAGGACTCCTCTCCGCACTCCTGCGCGGCCCCGGCTTCCGCAAAGCCGAACGCACCTCCGAAGAACGCGCCATGGAACTACTGGAGTTCACCGGCCTCGCCGCCAAACGCGAACACCTCGCCCGCAACCTCCCCTACGGCGAACAACGCAAGCTGGAGATCGCCCGCGCACTCGCCAGCGAACCCGGCCTGCTGCTCCTCGACGAACCCACCGCGGGCATGACCGCAGGCGAGACCAGCGCCACCCGCGACCTCGTACTCGCCATACGGGAACAAGGCACAGCCGTACTCGTCATCGAGCACGACATGCGCTTCATCTTCAACCTCTGCGACCGCGTCTCCGTCCTCGTACAAGGCGAGAAACTCGTCGAAGGCTCACCCGAGACCGTCCAGGCCGACGAACGCGTCATCGCCGCCTACCTCGGCACACCCTTCGAAGGAGAACCCGGCGAAGCCGAAGCAGCGGAAGTCCGCGAAGCCGAAAAGGCCACCGGACACGCGGCCACCGGCACCCCCGCGGACGACACCGAAACCGGGTCCGGCGAGAACCCGAAGGGAGAGCGGTCCTGATGCCACTCCTCGAAGTCGAAGACCTCCGCGTCGCCTACGGCAAGATCGAAGCCGTCAAAGGCATCTCCTTCACCGTCGACGCAGGCGAAGTCGTCACCCTCATCGGCACCAACGGCGCCGGCAAGACAACCACCCTGCGCACCCTCTCCGGCCTGCTCAAACCACTCGCCGGAAAGATCACCTTCGACGGAGAAGTGATCAACGACCTCGGCGCACACAAGATCGTCGCCAGGGGACTCGCACACTCCCCCGAAGGCCGCCGCATCTTCCCCCGCCTCACCATCGCCGAGAACCTCCAACTCGGCGCATTCCTGCGCAAGGACACCGCAGGCATCCAACGCGACATCGAACGCGCCTACACCCTCTTCCCCATCCTCGGAGAACGCCGCAACCAAGCCGCCGGCACCCTCTCCGGAGGCGAACAGCAGATGCTCGCCATGGGACGCGCCCTGATGTCCCAGCCCAAACTGCTCATGCTCGACGAGCCCTCCATGGGCCTCTCCCCGATCATGATGCAGAAGATCATGGAGACCATCACCGAACTCAAGGCCCAGGGCACGACGATCCTCCTCGTCGAACAGAACGCCCAGGCCGCCCTCTCCCTCGCCGACCACGGCCACGTCATGGAGATCGGCACCATCGCCCTCTCCGGCACCGGCGAGGAACTCATGCACGACGAATCCGTACGCAAGGCCTACCTCGGCGAGGACTGACACGCCGCCCGGCAACGCCTGCCGCACGCCCGACGCGCAAACGCCGCTGGGGCCGCCCGGAACTCCGGACGGCCCCAGCACGCGTAAGCGCACCTCGGCACTCGCAAGATTCGTTCGACGACATCTGCCGCGCAGGCCCCGCACTCAGGGGAGCGCAAGGGACCAGGTGCGCAGGGGGCAGCGGGACACACCACAGCGGCGACTTCGGGCCACTCCCTCAGGAGACCCGCCCCGGGGCGCTCCCTCAGACCGCAACCTCGGCCCGACCGGTCACTGCCCCCGCTGATCCCGGTCGCTCTGCTCCCGGCCCTGCTGCTTCTGCTGCTTCTGCTGCTTGCGCTCCTCGCCGTCCGCGATCACGGCCTCCGCGACCTGCCGCATCGACAACCGCCGGTCCATCGACGTCTTCTGTATCCACCGGAACGCGGCAGGCTCCGTAAGCCCGTACTGCGTCTGAAGAACACTCTTCGCCCGGTCCACCAGCTTCCGCGTCTCCAACCGCTGGGAGAGATCCGCGACCTCCTTCTCCAGCGCCCGCAGCTCCGTGAACCTCGACACCGCCATCTCGATCGCCGGCACCACATCGCTCTTGCTGAACGGCTTCACCAGATACGCCATCGCACCCGCGTCCCGCGCACGCTCCACCAACTCGCGCTGCGAGAACGCCGTCAGCATCAGCACCGGCGCGATGCCCTCCTCGGCGACCTTCTCCGCCGCCGAGATCCCGTCCAGCACCGGCATCTTCACATCGAAGATGCACAGATCCGGCCGGTGCTCCCGCGTCAACTCCACCGCGCTGCGCCCGTCACCGGCCTCGCCGACGACGGAGTAGCCCTCCTCCTCCAGCATCTCCTTGAGATCCATGCGGATCAGCGCCTCGTCCTCGGCGATCACCACTCGCGTGGTCAGCGGCGGCACATGCGCGCTCGCCTCCTCGGCACCGGAGGCGTCGGCGCCGGAGTTCTCGGGCTCGGGGATGTCCGCGGTGCTCACTGGGCTCCTCGTTTCCGCACGGGTGGGAGGTACGAGAGTATCGAGTACCTCACGAGCACCCACACCCGGTATACTCCCAGGGCGACTGCGGCCGGGTTGGCGGAACGGCATACGCGGATGCCTCAAAAGCATCTGTCCGAAAGGGCATGCGGGTTCGAATCCCGCACCCGGCACCCTCTTTGCTCCAATCGAGTGACTCGATCAGGCTTTCCCTTATCGCACAGCGACACATCCTGCACGCTCTGTGCATGGAACAGCACCACCCCTCTCTGAGAAGCGAAGCCCTGGCTCTCCTGCGGAGCGGCGTCACCAACCGGGAAGTCGCGGAAAAGCTCGGCGTGCCCCGCGGCACTGTCGGCTGGTGGCTGCACGAAGACCGCAAGGCGCGGGGCGTAGTCGTTGCCGAGCGCCCGCACAACTGCCCGCGCTGCCTGAGTCTGCCGATCAACCGCCCCGCGTACGCCTACCTGCTCGGCCTATATCTCGGTGACGGCCACATCGTCGCGAAAGGCAAGCAGAACCACCTGTCGATCTACTGCTGTGACGGCTGGCCGGGCCTCATCGATGACGCGGAAGACACGATGCGGAAGGTGCTCACCGGTACAAACACCGGGCGGCGGGCGAAAATCGGCTGTACGGAGGTGAAGTCGTACAGCAAGCACTGGACATGCCTCTTCCCTCAGCACGGTCCCGGAATGAAGCATCAACGGCGCATCGAACTCTCGGACTGGCAGCAGGAGATCGCTGACGGATTTCCATGGGAGCTGGTGCGCGGACTGATCCACTCCGACGGCTGCCGGTTCACCAACTGGACGACCCGCATGGTCGGTGGGAAGCGCAAGCGCTACGAATACCCCCGCTACTACTTCACCAACAAGTCGGACGACATCAGGAAGATCTTCACCGACACCCTGGACCGGCTCGGGGTCGAGTGGAGGACGCTCGCACGTGGCAGCGACCCTTACAACATCTCCATAGCCCGCCGCCCCTCCGTCGCGCTCATGGACGCGCATATCGGGCCCAAGTACTGAGCCCGTGCTCCCCGCTTACTCCGGTGCGGCTGTCGGCGGGCTACGGGAGCATGGCACGTATGCGATCACTGACGCGCGATGAGGCGCAGACGCGGGCCGGGCTTCTCGATGTGGAGCGGTACGTCATCGATCTCGATCTGACGTGCGGCGGGGAGGTGTTCGGGTCGGTGACGACGGTGCGTTTCTCCGTGAAGGAGGGGCGCGGCGGGGCCGATTCGTTCGTCGAGGTGCGGCCCGTCGAGTTGCTGGGGGCAGAGCTGGACGGGGTGGCGCTGGATACGGAGGGGGCTTTCGCGGATGGCCGGTTGTGGCTGCGGGGTCTGGCCGAGGGGGTTCATGAGCTGCGTGTCGAGGCGCGTATGGGGTTTTCGCGGGTCGGTGAGGGGATGCACCGGTTCACGGATCCGGCGGACGGGCGGGTGTATCTGTACACGCAGTGTTTTCTGGATGATGCGCCGCTGGTGTTCGCGTGTTTCGACCAGCCTGACTTGAAGGCGGTCTTCGAGGTGGGGGTGACGGCGCCGGAGGGTTGGACGGTGCTGGGCAACGGTGTGGCGCGGCGGGTGCCGGGGAGTGGTGGCCGTTGGGTGTGTGCGCCGACGCCGCGGTTGAGTACGTATCTGGTGGCGGTGGTGGCGGGGCCCTATCACTCGGTGCGTACGGAGCATGCGGGGTTGCCGTTCGGTCTTCATGTGCGGCGTTCTCTGGGGGAGTTCCTGGATGCGGATGCGGAGGAGCTGCTGGAGGTTACGCGGCGTTGTTTCGACCGTTATCACGAGTTGTTCGACGAGCCGTATCCGTTCGACTCGTACGACCAGGCTTTCGTGCCGGAGTTCAATGCGGGTGCGATGGAGAATCCGGGGCTGGTGACGTTGCGGGACGAGTATGTGTTCCGTTCGGCGGTGACGGGTCTGGATCGTCGTACGCGTGGTGTGACGGTGGCTCATGAGATGGCCCATATGTGGTTCGGGGATCTGGTGACCCTGCGGTGGTGGGACGACATCTGGCTGAACGAGTCGTTCGCGGAGTACATGGGGTATCGGACGCTGCGTGAGGCGACGCGTTTCTCGGGGGTGTGGACGGATTTCGCGGTGGCGCGTAAGGGGTGGGGTTATGACGCGGATCAGCGGCCGTCGACTCATCCGGTGGCTCCGGAGCCGGGTTCTGTGCCGGATACTGCTTCGGCGTTGCTGAATTTCGATGGGATCTCTTATGCGAAGGGTGCGTCGGTGCTGCGTCAGTTGGTGGCGTGGCTGGGTGAGCGGGATTTCCTCGCGGGGGTCAACAGGCATTTGACGCGGCACCGTTTCGGTAATGCGTCGCTGACGGATTTCGTGGGTTCACTGGCGGAGGCGTCGGGGCGTGATGTGCATGGCTGGGCGGAGCGCTGGCTGCGTACGACGGGGGTGGACGGGTTCTCCCCGTCGGTGTCGGAGGGTCATGGGCA
This sequence comes from Streptomyces marispadix, assembly GCF_022524345.1. NCBI lineage: Bacteria > Bacillati > Actinomycetota > Actinomycetes > Kitasatosporales > Streptomycetaceae > Streptomyces > Streptomyces marispadix. Next base: position 1,028,771 of record NZ_JAKWJU010000002.1, read on the forward strand.
GTGGTCGGTGGCGCTGCGGCATGAGGGGAGCCGTCCGCATCGTCTGGAGTTGGGTCTCTACGATGTGGCGCCCGCGGAGCCGGGGCGTCTGGTGCTGCGGGAGCGGCTGGGGCGTGATGTGGGGGCGGAGGAGGCGGAGTCGGTCGTGGTGGCGGAGGGGCCGCGTCCTGATCTGCTGTTGGTGAACGACGGTGATCTGACGTACGCGAAGGTGCGGTTGGACGGGGTTTCGTGGGGGACGGTGCGGGGGGCGTTGTCGGGGCTTCCGGATGCGTTGTCGCGTGCGGTGGTGTGGAACGCGGTGCGGGACATGGTGCGGGACGGGGAGTTGGCGCCGGGGGAGTTTCTGGAGGCGGTGCGGGTTCATGCTCCGGCGGAGTCCGAGGTGGCGGTGCTGGAGGGTGTGTTGTCGTTCGCGCGGGGGACGGTGGCGGACTGTTTTGTGCCGGTGGAGCGGCGTGGTGCGGCGTTGGGGCTGCTGGCGGGTGTGTGCGGTGAGGTGCTGGCGGGTTCGGATTGTGCTTCGGGGTCGGGCACGGGGGCGGCGGGGGCCGGTCCGGGGTCGGGTGTGGATGTCGCGGGGCTGCGTTTGACGGCGGTGCGCCGGTTCATCGACTGTGCTTCGGATTCCGGGGAGTTGCTGGCGTGGCGTGAGGCGGGTTCGGTGCCGGGTGGTCCGGTGCTGGATGCGGAGTTGCGGTGGCGGCTGCTGTTGCGTCTTTCGGCGCTGGGTGCGGTGGGTGAGGCGGAGATCGACGGGGAGCTGGCCGCCGATCCGGGGGCGGCGGGTGAGGAGGGTGCGGCTCGGTGCCGGGCTGCGTTGCCTGATGCGGCGGGCAAGGAGGCGGCGTGGGGGGCGATGTTCTTCTCGGACGGGTTGTCGAACTATCTGCTGCGGGCGACGGCGGAGGGGTTCTGGCAGGCGGAGCAGGGGGAGTTGCTGGCCGCCGGTGGTTTCGCGGAGCGGTATTTCGCGGATGTGGTGCCGGTGGCGGCGCGGCGTGGTGCTGCGGTGGCGTCGGTTCTGGGGCGTACGGCCTTTCCTCGTACGGTCGTTGAGGAGACGGTGTTGCGGCGTGGGCTGGAGTGTGTGGCGGGGGCGGGTCTGACGCCTGCGTTGCGGCGGGAGTTGGTGGACCGGCTGGATGATCTGCGGCGTGCGCTGCGGGTGCGGGGGCTTGTGTAGCGGCTGAGGGTTCGGGCGGGGCGCCGTGTGCCGGGGTTGCGGGGCGGGGTGCCGCTTGCGGCGGGGTGCAGGGGTGGCTCAACTCGCGGGTGCCGGTTGCCCGTTCGGGCGTGGTGTGTGACCGGTCGTGTGGGCTGGGCCGACTTTTCTCATGTCTTGGCTTAAGGCTTGACCGGTGCTTGGTTCAGACCTACGGTCCACTCACCATCCTGACATCGTCGAGGAGTTGGACCCCATGTCCCCCACACCCCACTCGCCCCGCGGCAGCGGTGACCCCGGCAGCGAGCCGGTCGCCGCGGACGCCTCCGCTCCGCCGTCCCGTACGGGAGTGCGCCGCCGTACGGTGCTGGCGACGATCGCCGCGGCCGGGCTCGGCGGCGCCGGCGTGGCCGCCGCGCCCAAGGCCGCCTCCGCCCTCGGTCTCGCCGGCCGGTCCGGAGTGTCCGCCGCGGAGCCCGACTTCGGCCCGAACGTGTCCGTGTTCGGCCCGGACACGTCCGCGAAGGACATCCAGGCGAAGGTCGACGCGGTCTTCAAGGAGCAGGAGAAGGCCCAGTTCGGCAAGGCGCGCCATGCGTTCCTGTTCAAGCCGGGCTCTTACGAGGCCGATGTGAACGTCGGCTTCTTCACCCAGGTCGCCGGTCTCGGTCTGACCCCGGACGAGGTGAAGGTCTCGGGCGCGGTGCACGCGGAGGCCGACTGGTTCGACGGCAACGCCACGCAGAACTTCTGGCGTTCGGCCGAGGGCATCGCGGTGACGCCGAAGGGCGGCAAGGACCGCTGGGCCGTCTCCCAGGCCGCCCCGTACCGGCGTATGCATGTGAAGGGCGATCTGGAGCTGGACGACGGCGGCTGGTCGAGCGGCGGTCTGATGGCGGACACGGTGGTCGACGGCCAGGTGCGTTCCGGTTCGCAGCAGCAGTGGCTCTCGCGCAACACCGAGTGGAAGAGCTGGGAAGGCGCGAACTGGAACATGGTCTTCGTGGGTGCGAAGAACGCCCCGGGCGGCGACGGCTTCCCCTCTCCCCCGTACACGACGGTCGAGGCGACGCCGAAGGTGCGTGAGAAGCCCTATCTGTACGTCGACGAGGGCGGCGCGTACCAGGTGTTCGTGCCCGCGCTGCGTGCCGACTCCACGGGGGCGAGCTGGTCCGGCGGTGCGCCCAAGGGCGAGTCGCTGCCGCTGGACGGCTTCCGCATCGCGAAGGCGGGCGACTCGGCGAAGGAGCTGAACTCGGCGCTGAAGGACGGCAAGCACCTGCTGCTGACGCCGGGCGTCTACGAGTTGGACGAGCCGCTGGCTGTGACGGAGAAGAACACCGTCGTGCTGGGGCTGGGCCTGGCCACGCTCATGCCGGCCGGAGGCGACGCGGCGTTGAAGGTGGCGGACGTGGACGGCGTGAAGCTCGCCGGTTTCCTCGTCGAGGCGGGCGCGAAGAACTCGCCGACGCTCATCGAGATCGGCCCGAAGGGCGCGGACGCGGACCACTCCGCCAACCCGACGTCGCTGCACGATGTGTTCGTACGCATCGGCGGTGCCGGTGAGGCGAAGTCGGAGACCAGCCTCGTCATCAACAGCTCCCATGTGATCGCCGACCATCTGTGGCTGTGGCGCGCCGACCACGGCGACGGCGTCGGCTGGGAGACCAACCCGGCCGACACCGGTCTGGTCGTCAACGGCAGTGATGTGACGGCCTACGGGCTGTTCGCGGAGCACTACAAGAAGTACCAGGTGATCTGGAACGGCGAGCGGGGCCGTACGTACTTCTTCCAGAACGAGCTGCCCTACGACCCGCCGAATCAGGACGCGTGGATGAACGGCGACACTCGCGGCTACGCGGCCTACAAGGTCGACGGCTCCGTGAAGGACCACCAGGCGTTCGGGCTGGGGAGTTACTGCTTCTTCAACGTCGACAAGTCCGTCGTCGCGGACCGTTCGTTCGAGGTGCCGCGGGCGGAGGGCGTGAAGCTTCACCACATGACGTCGGTGTCGCTGGGCGGTACGGGCACGATCGAGCACGTCGTCAACGACACGGGCGGGCCCGCGAACGCCGACAAGAACGTGGCGACGGTGACGTCCTACCCGTGACCGGACGCGCCGGGCGGTGAGGGGCACCGGCGAGACGCCGCGGTCGCGCACGGCCGGCTCCCCGGGGTGAGCGTGCCCCGGGGAGCCTCGTGACGCCGGGCAGGCTCCGGGGTCCCCGGGACCGCTGTCTCGGGCGCCGCGTCACCCCTTCGGGCGAACCGGACCGGTATCGAGATCAACGCACGGCGTGCGCACGTAAGTTGGGCCATCTCGACACTCCTCCCCGGTCCGGCGGCGCCGTTCGTGTGCCTCCGGGCCGGGGAGCTGTGGGACCGCGACGGCGAAGGATCTCCGCTCATGCCGCTCCCGACCGTGCCCGCACAGACAGGCGCCGCGCCGCTGCTCGCGGGCGGGACCCAAGGGGCCGCCGCGCTGCGGCCGTTGACGGCCGTGGTGGCCGATGCGCTGGAGGAGGGCGCGGCGAGGCGCTGCGGGCCGCTGCCCGGCGGCGGCCCGCGCCGGCTGGCCGAGGTGGTCGGTGGGGTGCTGCGCGGCGGTGTGCTGCCGGAGCACGGCACGGGTGAGCGTGAGGCGCTGTCGTCACTGGTGCGGATGGTGGCCCAGGGGGCGGCCGATCCCGCCGATCCGCTGTGTGCGGCGCATCTGCACTGCCCCCCGCTGGCCGTGGCCGCTGCCGCCGACCTCGCGGCGAGTGCGCTCAATCCGTCGCTGGACTCATGGGATCAGGCGCCTGCCGCTTCGGAGTTGGAGGCCCGTACGTGTGCCGGGCTGGCGCGGCTCGTGTACGGCGAGCGGGGCGCAGCGCCGGACGCGCTGGTGACCACGGGCGGTACGGAGTCGAATCAGCTCGGTCTGCTGCTCGCGCGTGAGCGTCTCGGTCCGGATGTGCGTGTCGTATGCGGGGATTCCGCGCATCACAGCGTGCGGCGTGCGGCGTGGCTGCTGGGGCTGCGCGAGCCGTTGCTCGTGCCCACGCCGGGCGGGGTGCTCCGCGCGGAGGCGCTGCGCGGGGTGCTCGGTGCGGGGCGCCCGTGCGGGGGCGTACTCGTGGTCGCGACGGCCGGTACGACCGATACGGGCGCTATCGATCCGCTGGACGAACTGGCCGATGTCGCCGCGGAGTTCGGTGCGCGGCTCCATGTGGACGCGGCGTACGGCGGCATGCTGCTCTTCAGCCGCGCTCTGCGTGGGCGGCTGGCCGGGCTGGAGCGGGCGCACAGCGTCACCCTCGATCTGCACAAGCTGGGCTGGCAGCCGGTCGCGGCAGGGCTGTTCGCGGTGCCGGACGGCGGGGACCTCGCGCCGCTCGACCACCGCGCCGACTATCTCAACGCCGGCGACGACAGCGACGCCGGGCTTCCCGATCTGCTGGGCCGCTCGCTGCGTACGACGCGGCGGCCCGACGTTCTGAAGATCGCCGTCACGCTGCGCGCCCTGGGCCGCAGTGGGATGGCCGCCCTTGTGGAGCGTACGTGTGCGGTGGCCCGGGAGCTGGCCGAACTGGTGGCGGACGACCCGGCGTTGGAGCTGTTCGGCATGCCGGAGCTGTCGACGGTGCTGTTCCGTCCCGTGGGCGCCGACGGTGAGGCGGTGGCCTCGGTGAGGCGACGGCTGCTGGCGGACGGCCGTGCGGTGCTGGGGCGGGCCCGCGTGGCTGCGCCCGGGGGCGATGGGCCTGAGGGCACCGGCCTCGGGCACCAGGGGCGAAGCAGCGGCGGTGATCTGCCCTCCGGTCTCTGGCTGAAGGCGACGCTGCTCAATCCGTATGCGCGCCGCGCCGATCTGGAGGCGCTGCTCAAGCTGGTGAGGGACGCCGTGCCGTCGGCTCCTCCGCCGGGGCCCGGGCGCCCGGACCCGTACTCGCCGCCGACCGGCGGAGACACGGGCACAGTCACGGCCGCTGCGCACGGCGCCGCCCGTACGAGCAGTACGGGCAGTACGGGCAGTACGGGCAGCACGAGCGGCACGAGCGGCACGGACGGCACCGCCGATGTGAGAGGCAGCAGGAAAGCCAGCACGGGCACCCCCGGCACCGCAAGGAGGCCCCGGTCATGACGACAGCCGACCGTCCGCTCATCGTGCCTGCCCAGGCGAAGGCCCAGCCGGGGTCCCCCGTGGCCGGGCGGCGCCGCCCGGACGCCGCCGCCGACGGCGGGCAGGACGGCCCGCCGCTGGATCTGCTGGGCGTCGGCGTCGGCCCGTTCAACCTCTCACTCGCCGCGCTCGCCGAAGGGCTGCCCGGACTGCGCACGGCGTTCTACGAGCAGCGCCCCGGTTTCCAGTGGCACCCGGGCATGCTCATCGAGGGCGCCACCCTCCAAGTGCCGTTCCTCGCCGACCTGGTGACGCTCGCCGACCCCGCGAGCCGCTGGTCCTTCCTCAGCTTCCTCAAGGCACGCGACCGGCTCTTCCCGTTCTACTTCGCGGAGCGCTTCCACATCGAGCGTGCCGAGTACGACGCGTACTGCCGCTGGGTCTGCGAGGGCCTGGAGAGCGTCCACTTCGGCCACCGCGTGGAATCGGTGCGCTGGCACCCCGAACTGCGCCTGTTCGAGGTGGACTTCACTCGTCTCGGCTCCGACGGGCCTGTGGCGCAGGGCAGTTCCTACGCCCGCAACCTGGTCCTCGGCGTCGGCACCGCGCCGCATGTGCCGGAGCCGTTGCGTGCCCTGGCCTCGTCGGTGGGCGCGGGCGCGCCCGTGGTCCACTCGTCGGACTATCTCGACCACCGTGAGCGGCTGCTGGAGGCCGGGCATGTCACGGTCATCGGGTCGGGCCAGTCCGGGGCGGAGGTCTTCCTGGATCTGCTGCGCCGCCGCCCGGTCGGCAGGGAGGGGCTGCACTGGCTGACGCGCAGCGCCGCGTTCTCGCCCATGGAGTACAGCAAGCTGGGCCTGGAGCACTTCACCCCGGACTACACCAGCTACTTCCACGGGCTGCCCGAGTCCGTGAGGGACCGGCTGGTGCCCCGGCAGTGGCAGCTCCACAAGGCCGTCGACCACGGCACGCTGGGCGCCGTCCACGACGAGCTGTACCACCGGACGCTGAGCGGCGGCTGGCCGGACGCCGTGCTCACCCCCGGGGTCGCCGTCCGCACGGCGGGGCGCATCGGTGCCACGCGGGTGGAGCTTCATCTGGAACACGTCGAGCAGGGCGTACGTACGCGACTGGCGACGGATGCGGTGGTGCTGGCGACGGGCTACCGGGAGCGGCCGCTGGGCAGCGTGCTCGCGTCGCTGGAGCCGTATCTGCGGCGGGACGCGTCTGAGCGGCTGCGCATCGACGAGCAGTACCGGCTGGTGACGGACCGGTCGGTGTCGGGAGCGGTGTATGTGCAGAACGCCGAGCGGCATACGCACGGTGTGGGCGCGCCCGATCTGGGACTGGCCGCACACCGCAGCGCGGTGATCCTCAACTCCCTCACGGAGCAGGAGAGTTACCGCATCCCGAGGCGTACGGCCTTTACGACGTTCGGGCTGCGGCCGGAGGGGCCGCTGGCCAGCGGCACGCCGGGCGTGGCCGAGCAGGCCGACCCGCAGCACTCGGACTTCCGGCCGCTGCGCATGACCTAGCAACGAGGCAGGGGCGAGACGGCCGTGAGCAGCCGCGAGGGATGCGGGGTTCGGCACGGGTTCGCCACGGGGCACACCCAGGGCTCGCCCCCGCCGTTGCGGGATGTGCGCGGGCTCGGCGGCGGGCCGGGCATCCCGGATGATCTCCCGCGCGCCTCATGGGAGTTCTGCGAGAGTTGACCGTATGACGAACACACCCGGTCACTCCGCAGCCGCCGGCCCCCTCCCCTACGGCACGCCCGACGAGCCGAGGCTGGCCGTGCGCGGCGAGGCCAGCCTCGAGTTCGATCCCGAGATCGCCCGCATCGCGGTGACGGTCACCGCACGCGGCACCGACCGGCGGGAGGCGCTGGAGTCGCTGACGCGCCGCAACTCCAATGTGCTGGAGCTGCTGAAGGAGTACGGCGAAGCCGTGGAGAAGCTGGCGACGGGCACGTTCTCGGTGTCGCCGGAGCTGACGGAGAAGGGCCGCCGTGAACGGGTGCGCACCTACAACGGAAGTGTGCGGATCACGGCCACCGTCGGTGACTTCACGGCGCTCGGCGAGATGACCACGCAGCTCGCCGAGTTGGAGATGACGAGGGTGGAGGGCCCCTGGTGGGCGCTGCGCGAGGACTCGCCCGCGCATCGCGAGGCGCGGCAGCAGGCGGTGCGGGAGGCCGTGACGAGGGCGCGTGAGTATGCGGCGGCGCTGGACGCGGAGTTGGTGGCGCTGCTGGAGCTGGCGGATCTGGGCGCGGAGAACGCAGCGCCCGCCTCCGCTCCGTCGTTCAGGGGCCGTCCCGCCGGATACGGGGGCGAGGCGGCTCCGGCGCTGGATCTTGAGCCGCAGCGGCAACGGGTCCAGGCGCAGGTCAACGCACGGTTCCTGATGAGCAGGCCCGCCCTCTGAACCTCCCGAGCGCGGAGCGCGGCGATGTGCCCGGCCGGGGCCGTTGACGCGAGGGCGGGCAAGGACGGGCGAGCCCGGCGCACCCGCCTTGAACGCGCTCATCGGAGCAAGCGCCATCTCACTTTAGAAGTTGTCAATGACCGCTTTGGCCAAGGATGTTGACGAATCCTCCGTGAGCCGGTCTCTACCTGTGGGTAAGCCCTAGGCTCGTGGCATGCGCCGCGCAAGGATCGTCAGCACACTAGGACCCGCCAGCCACTCGTACGAGCAGATCAAGGCGCTCGTAGAGGCGGGAATGGACGTCGCCAGGTTCAACATGAGCCATGGCACGCACGCAGAGCACGAGGAGCGTTACCACCGGGTGCGCAGAGCCGCGAAGGAGGCGGGCCGCGCCGTGGGCGTGCTCGCCGATCTTCAAGGCCCGAAGATCCGCCTCGGCCGATTCCGCGAGGGGCCGGTACTTCTTGAACGCGGCGATGAGTTCGCCATCACCGTCGAGCAGGTGGAGGGCGACCGCTCCCGCTGCGGCACCACCTACACCGGACTGGCCCACGACGTCTCGCCTGGCGAACGCATCCTCGTCGACGACGGCCGCGTCACGCTGGAGGTGACCTCCGTCGACGGGCCGGTCGTACACACCGTCGTCGTCGAGGGCGGAATGGTCTCCGACCACAAGGGCCTCAACCTCCCGGGCGTCGCGGTCTCCGTGCCCGCCCTGTCGGACAAGGACGTCGAGGATCTTCGCTGGGCCCTGCGCACGGGCGCCGACGTGATCGCGCTCTCGTTCGTGCGCAGCGGCGACGACGTGAAGGAGGTTCACCGGATCATGGCGGAGGAGGACCGCTACCTCCCCGTGATCGCGAAGCTGGAGAAGCCGCAGGGCGTGACGAACCTGGAGTCGGTCGTCGACGCGTTCGACGGTGTGATGGTCGCCCGCGGCGACCTGGGTGTGGAGATGCCGCTGGAGTCGGTGCCGCTGGTGCAGAAGCGCGCGATCAAGATGTGCCGCCGCAACGCCAAGCCCGTCATCGTGGCCACGCAGATGCTCGATTCGATGATCGAAGCCTCCCGGCCCACGCGTGCCGAGGTCTCCGACGTGGCGAACGCCGTCATGGACGGCACCGACGCCGTGATGCTCTCGGGCGAGACCAGCGTCGGCAAGCATCCCGCCGAGACGGTCAGGACGATGGGACGCATCGTCGAGGCGGCGGAGAAGGAACAGCTCGCCAAGGGCCTGCCGCCGCTGACCGAGCACAGCAAGCCGCGCACCCAGGGCGGTGCGGTCGCGCGTGCGGCAGCGGAGATGGGCGACTTCCTCGGCGCGAAGTATCTGGTGGCGTTCACACAGTCCGGGGACACGGTGCGCAGGCTGTCGCGCTACCGCTCTCCGGTGCCGGTGCTGGCCTTCACCCCGGACCCGGCCACGCGTGCGCAGCTCAGCCTGACCTGGGGCGTCGAGGCGCTCACGGGCCCGATGGTGCAGAGCACCGACGAGATGGTCGACCAGGTCGACGAGCAGTTGCTGAAGCTGGGCCGCTGTGAGAAGGGCGATCTGGTCGTCATCACCGCGGGCTCGCCGCCCGGAGTCCCCGGGTCCACGAACCTCGTACGCGTCCACCACATCGGCGAGGACGACGCGCCCACGCGCTGAGCGCGCCGCCCGCGGCCACGAGGGCCGCGAGGGGCGGGGCGTCCGGGCGGCCGGCCTCGCCGTCGCCGCCGTGTGCGCCCCGCACGCCCCGCCGCTCGTGTCAGGTACGGGCGATCGTCTCGTGGTGGCGGATCACCTCGGCGATCACGAAGTTGAGCAGCTTCTCCGCGAAGGCCGGATCGAGTTTGGCGCTCACGGCCAGCTCCCTCAGCCGCGCGATCTGACGTGCCTCGCGCGCCGGGTCGGCGGGCGGCAGATCGTGGTCGGCCTTGAGGCGTCCGACGCGCTGTGTGCACTTGAAACGCTCGGCGAGCATGTGCACCACAGCGGCGTCGATGTTGTCGATGCTGTCGCGCAGTGCGATCAGCTCGGCGCGTACGGACTCGTCCACGCCCGCGGTGGTGTCCTCCCGGGAGCCTGCCGCGCGGGCGCCTCCCGCCCCGGCGCGGGCGGCCGCTCCGGGCTCCCCTTCCGTACCTTCGGGTCCCGGGTCGTTCGCGGATGCCGGTTCCGTGCCTGGCCCCGGTTCCGTTCCGGGTGCCGATTCCGTACCGGATTCCGTACCGGGCTGCGTACCGGACCGGGTGCCGGTGCCGCTGGTCTCGCCGTGGGTCTTCGCCATGCCTGCCGTTCCAGTTCGCGGGTTGGTGACCTGCTCCGACCCTATGACGCCGCGCGGTCCGTGCCCTCGCCCGTACAGTGACAGTGGACGAGGAGACTCCGGGGGTGTTGTCGATGACGGCACAGGACGCGCCGACCGGCCCTGCCGCGGACGCCGTGGAGCGGGGCTTCCCGCACCTGGCGACCGTGCGGGCCGCCGTCACCGCGCTCTACAAGCGCCTCTCGCCAGACACCGTCCGGCAGTTCGACGTCAGCGTGTCACCCGCCGACGTGGCCTTCTCCGACGACGAGGACCTCTACACCGGGGTGCAGCGCGTCGCCCGCGTCATGGTGCAGCAGTTCCGGCTGCCCGACGCCCGCATGATCGTCAGCTTCCGTGAGATGGAACACGCAGCACACGTCGAACTCGCCGCGGGCCCCGAGTACTTCATCGAACTCAACGCCCGCTTCAAGCACCACCGACGCGACATCGGAGCCGCCCTCGCGCACGAGGTGATGCATGTGTATCTGCACCGCCTCGGCCTCGCCTTCCACGGCACCCGCGACAACGAGATCCTCACCGACACCGCCACCACCTACCTCGGTGCGGGCTGGCTGCTGCTGGACGCCTTCCGGCAGGACCAGGTCTCCTCGCAGAAGCTGGGCTATCTCACACCGGAGGAGTTCGGCTACGTGCTGGCGAAGCGCGCCGCGGTCTTCGGTGAGGGCCCCGAAGTGTGGTTCACCAGCCCGCAGGCCTACGAGGCGTATCTCAAGGGCAGCGGGCTGGCACGCGCCGACGAGACGCGGCCGCCGCTGGCCGCCTCCGGCTGGGCGGGCCGCCGCCGCTATACGCGGGACCGGCGGCACGCGCTGGCCCGTCCCCGCGCCACCCCGTATCCGCCCGACGCCGACGCCTACTCGTACGCCTTCGAGAGCCGCTCGCCGGTGCGGGTGTCCTTCCCCTGCCCGACGTGCCAGCAGCGCATCCGCGTGCCCGTGCGGGGGCGGATGAAGGCGCGGTGCGGGCTGTGCCGCTCCGTGCTGGACTGCGACACCTGAGACCGGTGGACCGGGCCGGGACTGGCCGTGGCCCCGGGACCCCGCCGGACCCGCCGTACCGTGCGCTGCGCCGCCGAGAACGCCTCTCCCCCGCCGCGGCCCCGACTGCGGCCGCCCCACGGGGAGTTGAGACCTCCCCCCGCACGACGACGCCCGGCGGCGGACGCCACGGGCCGCGGGAGCCGTTGGTGACGCGACGGGCGCGCGTGGGGGCCCGATGAACTACGTTCGGCGGTATGAGCCCTTCCATCGCCACCAACACACGTGTCGAGCTGGCCGGTCTCCTCGACTTCGTGCGCCCGCGCCACCGTGCCCTGCTGATCACCCGCCGGGCCGACGGCTCGCCCCAGGCCTCGCCGTTGACGTGCGGCGTGGACGACTCGGGCAGAATCGTCGTCTCCACGTATCCGGAACGAGCCAAGACCCATAACGCGCGCCGCGATCCGCGGGTGAGCGTCCTCGTGCTCTCCGACGAGTGGAACGGCCCGTGGGTGCAGATCGACGGGGACGCCGAAGTCATCGACGCCCCGGACTCGGTGGAGCCGCTCGTCGAGTACTACCGCAACATCTCCGGCGAACACCCCGACTGGGACGAGTACCGGGCCGCGATGCTCAAGCAGGGCAAGTCCCTGATCCGCGTGACGCCACGGCACTGGGGGCCGATTGCGACCGGAGGCTTCCCGGCACGTCTCGTCGGCTGAGCCTCCGCCCCTCTCCACTGCCAGGGCGTATGCGGACGGTGACCGCCGGTCGCCGCCCGGCCGCGCTCCGGCACCGCGTGCCGCGCTGATTTTTCGGGCTGCGGGGTGCGCTCACTCGGGTGAGAATCGAAGTGCGGGGGCCTTACGGGAGCGGGTCGCATCCCACGACTCGTCGTGCCCGAACGCCCACCGCGCCCGAGTCGTTCAGGGGAGTTGACACAGAGATGACCATGACAGTGCCCATGGCCACTGCTTCGCCGTCAGGGTCGCCGAGTGAAGTCGTGACGGGCGAGGACGAACTGCCGTTGCCGCCCGGGGTGTGGCTGGAGGCGCCGCTGTGGCTGCTGGCCGGCGTCGAGGACGAGGAAGAGACCAGCTTCGAGCCGAACATCTGGCGGGGCATCGACTGAGAGCCCATCGGTTCGCGGTTCATCGGTCCGAGGTTCATCGGCTGAGAGCCCATCGCTGAGGACCCATCGCTGAGGGTTCGTCGGCTGCGGTCCGACGACGGACCCTTCCGGGCGCCGGGCTCCGGGCGCGGAATGCAGCGCCCGGTGCCGCCTCCAAGGCCCCGCGCCGCGAGGGCAGGCCCGTACCCGCTTCAGGGCTTACGGGCCGCGCCCGCGTAGATGAAGGCCTCCGCGTCGCTGATCGTGGAGGGCCCGTCGGGACGCCAGCGGTGTGTGGGCGTCAGACCGGGCTCGATCAGCTCCAGCCCGTCGAAGAAGACCTCGATCTCCGCCTTGTCGCGGATCTGCACGGGCGTTCCGCCCTCCTCGTAGATCTTCTTCACCTCCTCCAGGTGGCCGTCCTCGTCGAAGTCGGCGGTGGCGTGGGAGAGAAGCAGGAAGCTGCCGGGCGCCAGCCGGTCCAGCATCGAGCGGACGATGGCCTGCGGGACGTGCTCGTCCGGTACGAAGTGCAGCAACGCGAGCAGCGACAGGGCGACCGGCCGATCCAGGTCCAGCGTCTCGTGCACCTCGCGGCTGTCGAGCACGGAGTCATGGCGAACGTCGGCCTGTACATAGGCGGTTCGGCCCTCGGGAGTGCTGAGCATGAGGGCGTCGGCGTATTCGAGTACGAGCGGATCGTGGTCGGCGTAGACGACCGCGCACTCGGGGGCCACCTCCTGGGCGACCTGGTGCAGATTGGGCGCGGTGGGTATGCCGGTGCCGATGTCGATGAACTGCCGCACGCCGTACTCGCGGGCGACGTGGCGCACGGCGCGGTGCATGAAGTCCCGGTTGGCGCGGGCCCCCTTCTCCGCCTCGGGGAAGATCTTCTTGACCTGCTCGGCCGCCTCCTTGTCGACGGGGAACCAGTCCTTGCCGCCCAGGTAGTAGTCGTAGAGGCGTGCGGCGTGCGGTCTGCTCGTGTCGACTTCCGAGGAGTTCCTCACCGGCTGAACTCCTTGCGGAGCTGGTCGAGATACGTGCGGGGGTCGGGCAGCAGTTCCGAGGCGAGGCGCGAGATGCGGGTGTAGGCCTCGAGATGGGCGACGACGTCGGGACGCTGGTCCAGATAGACGGCGCTGGTGAGGCCGACCTCGGTGTAGACGATGTCCTGCAACTCCCGTTCCCTGAAACGGAAGTACGTCATGTGGCCGCTCGTCGCCGAGTGCGCGCCCGCGGCCAGCGGAAGGATGCGCAGCGTGATGCGGGGGTCCTTCACGGCCTCCAGCAGATGCTCGATCTGCGCGCGCATCACCGCGGGCCCGCCGACCAGCCGCCGCAGCGCGGCCTCCTCCAGCACCACCCACAGGGACGGTGCTTCGGAGGACTGGAGCAGGGCCTGTCTGCGCAGCCGCAGATCGACGCGGTGTTCCAGTGCGTCGTCGGGCTCGTAGGGGAACCCGGCGCGGATCACGGCCCTCGCGTAGTCGCGCGTCTGCAACAGGCCCGTCATGTAGTGCGGTTCGTAGACGCGGATGACCTGCGCCGCCGTCTCCAGGGAGACGTAGGCGCGGAACCAGTCGGGCAGTGCCGTCTTGTAGTTGTGCCACCAGCCGGGCTCGTTGGCGCGCTCGGCCATGTCCGTGAAGTCACGGGCCTCCTCGTCGGAGACGGCGTAGAGCCTCAGCAGCTCTCTCACATAGGGGATCTTCAGGCTGACTTGGGCGTTCTCGATGCGGCGGATCGTGAGATGACTCACGCTCAGCGCTTTGGCCGCCTCTTCCAGCGAGATGCCCCGGCTCTCCCGCAGCTCCTTCAGCCGCTTGCCGAGGACGATACGCAGCACCGTGGGCGCACTCTGGCCGCTGGGCAGTGCCTCGCTCACGCACAGGCTCCTGTCCGCGACGGACACGAGAGAGAGCACGGATGCTCCTCAAGTCCCCCTGGCCGCCGCGTCGTTGTATTGGTCGATCGTGAAAAGGACGAGGTCGGGCCGAAACTATCAGAGGCGCGTCCGCACACGGCAGGCCCCGCACCACTGCTCGTGGTGCGGGGCCTGCCAGCCGGGAGCCAACCGGCGGTCCGTGGCCGAGGGGCGTCGGCGCGTACCCGGTGCTGCGGGGGCGCACGCCCGCTCGGCGGCGTCTTTCAGGCGTGCATCAGCCCTTCAGCAGCGTCTTGCCCGTCGCCGCGTCGACGACGGTGCGTTTGCCCAGTTCGCTCTTCAGCTCGACCTTCGCCTTGTCGGTAACGATCTGTTTCGTGCAGAAGTCTGCCTTTTTGTCCTTCTTCGACCAGCCCGAGACGATCACGAGTTTGTCGGTCTCCTGCACGCGCGCCCCGTACTTCGTCTCGCATCCGCCGTGGCCCACGGTCACGGTCAGGTGGTCCTCCTTGCCGTGCACGGGCCGCTGAGCGGCTTCGAGCGGCAGCATGTCGAGGTGCCTGCCCTTGGTCTTGTCCACCTTCGGCCAGGTCTGCTCGATCTGCGCCGCGCGCTTCTCGAAACGAGTCTGCTTCTCAGGGGGTTCGCTGCTGACCGTCTGCTCGCTGCCCCCGCACGCCGTCGCCGTCAGCGCCACGGCGGCCATCGCCGGGGCGAGGACGAGCGCGGCCCTGCGTCGGGTGGTACCTGTCGTGCTGCGTCGCATCTTTGATCTACCTCCTGCTTCACGGCTCTGACGGAAGAGGTCCGCAGGAGGTTCCCCCTACGGTCCTACGGGCTGCCGCGGATGCGTTCGCGCACGTCGGAACCGGTGTGGCCGCACGTGGGACCGAAGGGGTGCCGTGCGCGGTCCGCGCACACCGCCCGTGCTCCGGTCCCTGCCGCCGCCCGTGCTTCCGTCCCTGCTGACCGTCCCTGCCCGACCGGTGTAAATCCGTGGTGCGCGTCTCGCGGGCGCCGTAGGGTCGGTCGGCGTGGCGAGAGACTTCAACGGTCATTACCACCCCCTGCTGCTGAAGCAGGTGCCCGACGGTGCCCGTACGGCCCTGGACGTCGGATGCGGTACGGGAGGCTTCGCGCGGCTGCTCGCCCGGCACGGCCTGGACGTCGACGGCGTCGACCGCGACGCGGGCGTCATCGAGGCGGCGCGGGCGGCCGGCAGCGCAAGCGGCACAGACGCCGGACCGGACCCGGGCCGGGGGCCGCGCCGGAATCCGGAACCGGGCACGGGCCCCAGTCCGCGGTTCCGTCAGGCCGATGTGCGTGCGGACCAACTCCCCGACGGGCACTACGACTTCATCTCATGCATCGCCAGCCTCCACCACATGCCGTTCGACACGGTGCTGACGCTGCGCAAGGCCCTCGCCCCCGGCGGTGTCCTCGCCGTACTCGGGCTCTGTCCCGCCCGGACCCCGGCCGACTTCGTATGCGCCGTGCCCGCGCTGGCCCTGCTGACGACGCAGCGGCTGCTGCACCGGCGAAGGCCACAGGCCGCGGTGCAGGTGCCGATGGTCTGGCCGCCGCCGATGTCGTACGCCCAGACGCGTGCGGAGGCCGCAAGGCTGCTGCCAGGTTCGACGCTGCGGCGGCTGCTGTGGTGGCGGTATCTGCTGGTGTACCGGGCCGACGGCACGAACGGCCCTGAGCGAGAAGGAAGGAGGGGATCGCCGTGAGATTCCGAACCTAGCCGCCCGCCCGGAGAGTCCGGGAGCACGGGCGGCGGTTCCGGAAGGAACGCGATGTCCCGTACGGACAAGACGAAGCCGCTGTGGGTCCGCCACGCGGAGCACCGCCCCCGCCCCGTCCACGATCACCGCCACGGCGACTGCGATCTGCCGCCGAAGCCGACGCGTGAGGAGACGGACACCCGCTGCCGCTGGGAACGCCCCGACGCGCTGCTGTTCACCCACACCTGCTGCTCGGGATGCAACAGGCGCGGCTGTGTGAAGGAGTGGCAGGGCATGGTCAAGGCGAGCAACCGCAGGGAGCGCTACGAGGGGCGGCGTCAGGCCCGCCGCGCCGCCGCGGAAGCGGCCGAAGAAGCCGAAGCGGCCGGGGAGTTCGACCGCTGCGACGAGTACGGCGAACAAGACGAACTCGGCGGCTGAGTCCGCACGCGCCGCGCGTCTGCCCCGCCTGGCGCACCCCCGACGCGGGCTCCACGGCACCGGCCGGCACCCCGCCGCCGGTGCCGCACGGGCGGAACCGCGCCGCACGGTACGCAAGCACACCACGGCACCCGCCCCGGTCGGGGAGGGGCGAGTGCCGTGGCCGTGCGGAAACCCCCGGCCCGCTCAGGCGGAGGCTGAGGCTCAGACCGCCATCGCGCGGTCCGTGGGCGCGATGGGCGACGGAAGCGCGCTGGCGCCCATGAGATAGCGGTCGACGCCCTTGGCCGCCGAGCGTCCCTCGGCGATGGCCCAGACGATCAGCGACTGGCCGCGGCCCGCGTCGCCCGCGACGAAGACGCCGTCGACGCTGGTCGCGTAGTTGCCGTCACGGGCGACGTTGCCGCGCTCGTCGAGTTCGACGCCGAACTGCTCGACAAGACCGTTCTCCCGGTCCACACCGGTGAACCCCATTGCCAGGGTGACCAGTTGGGCGGGAATCCTCCGCTCGGTGCCCGGCTTGGACTCCGGCTTGCCGTCCTTCATCTCCACCTCGACCAGGTGCAGCCACTGGACGTTGCCGTCCTCGTCGCCCTCGAAGTGCGTGGTGTTGACGGAGTAGACGCGCTCGCCGCCCTCCTCGTGCGCGGAGGTGACCTTGTAGAGCATCGGGAAGGTCGGCCACGGCTGGTGCGGTGCCCGCTCCTCCCCCGGCTTCGGCATGATCTCCAACTGCGTCACCGAGGCGGCGCCCTGGCGGTGTGCCGTACCGACGCAGTCGGCGCCGGTGTCGCCGCCGCCGATGACGACGACGTGCTTGCCCTCGGCGCTGATCGGGGAGACCGTCAGGTCGCCCTCCTGCACCTTGTTGGACAGCGGCAGATACTCCATCGCCTGGTGGATGCCGTTCAACTCGCGGCCGGGCACCGGCAGATCGCGCGCCGTGGTGGCGCCTGCCGCGATGACGACCGCGTCGTGCCGCTTGCGCAGCTTCTTCGCGTCGATGTCGCGGCCGATCTCCACCTCCGTACGGAACTTGGTGCCCTCCGTACGCATCTGCTCGATACGGCGGTTGATGTGCCGCTTCTCCATCTTGAACTCGGGGATGCCGTAGCGCAGCAGCCCGCCGAGCCGGTCGGCACGCTCGTAGACGACGACGGTGTGGCCCGCACGCGTGAGCTGCTGCGCCGCCGCCAGACCGGCCGGGCCGGAGCCGATGACGGCGACCGTCTTACCGGAGAGCCGCTCCGGCGGCTGCGGCGTGACGTGCCCGTTGTCCCACGCCTTGTCGATGATGGTGACCTCGACGTTCTTGATGGTCACCGGCGGCTGGTTGATGCCGAGCACACACGCCGACTCGCACGGCGCCGGGCACAACCGCCCCGTGAACTCGGGGAAGTTGTTCGTCGCGTGCAGCCGCTCGATGGCCGCCTGCCAGTCCTCGCGGTAGGCGTAGTCGTTCCACTCGGGGATCAGATTGCCCAGCGGGCATCCCTGGTGGCAGAAGGGGATGCCGCAGTCCATGCAGCGCCCGGCCTGCTTGCTGACGATGGGCAGCAGCGAGCCCGGTACGTACACCTCGTTCCAGTCCTTGACCCGCTCCTCGACGGGACGGGACTGCGCGACCTCACGGTCGGTGTTCAGGAAGCCCTTGGGGTCAGCCATTGGTCGCCGCCTCCATCATCTTCTCGTGGGTCTCGGACTCGCTGAGTCCCGCTTGCTCGGCGGCGTCCTTGGCGGCGAGCACTGCCTTGTACGTGGCGGGAATGACCTTGCCGAAGCGGGTGAGGGCCGTGTCCCAGTCGGCCAGCAGGGCCTCGGCGACGGTCGAGCCGGTCTCCTCGTGGTGGCGGCGCACGACGTCGTGCAGCCACTGCCGGTCCACGTCGTCGAGGTCCTCGTGGCCGTAGACGGCGTCGCGCAGACCCGCGTTGACGTTGTCCGGGTCGAGGTCGATGACGTAGGCGATGCCGCCGGACATGCCGGCGCCGAAGTTACGGCCGGTCTCGCCCAGTACGACGGCCGCGCCGCCCGTCATGTACTCGCAGCCGTGGTCGCCGACGCCTTCGGAGACCACCAGCGCACCGGAGTTGCGTACGCAGAATCGCTCGCCGACGCGTCCGCGCAGGAACATCTCGCCGCCGGTGGCGCCGTAGGCGAGGGTGTTGCCCGCGATCGTCGAGTACTCGGCGAGGTGGTCGGCGTCCCGGTCGGGACGGACCACGAGCCGGCCGCCCGAAAGGCCCTTGCCCACATAGTCGTTGGCGTCGCCTTCCAGGCGCAGCGTCACGCCGCGCGGCAGGAACGCCCCGAAGGACTGGCCCGCCGAGCCGGTGAAGGTGATGTCGATGGTGTCGTCGGGAAGCCCGGCACCGCCGAACTTCTTCGTCACCTCGTGGCCGAGCATCGTGCCGACGGTCCGGTTGATGTTGCGGATCGCGATGCGGCCGCGTACGGGCTGTGCCTCCTGCGCGGAATCGGCGGACAGCGCGTCCGCGGACAACTTGATCAGCTCGTTGTCGAGGGCCTTGGCGAGGCCGTGGTCCTGCTCGACGGCCTGGTGCATGACGGCGCCGTCGGGCAGGTCCGGGACGTGCAGCAGGGGCTCCAGGTCCAGTCCCTGCGCCTTCCAGTGGTCC
Source organism: Streptomyces marispadix (assembly GCF_022524345.1). Taxonomy (NCBI): domain Bacteria; kingdom Bacillati; phylum Actinomycetota; class Actinomycetes; order Kitasatosporales; family Streptomycetaceae; genus Streptomyces; species Streptomyces marispadix. Next base: position 1,047,569 of record NZ_JAKWJU010000002.1, read on the forward strand.
ACGGCGCGGGACACGTCGAGGAGTTCGGCGTGCCCGATGGCCTCGTCGAGGGTGCGGAAGCCGAGCTCCGCGAGGAGTTCCCGTACCTCTTCGGCGATGAACTGGAAGTAGTTCACGACGAATTCGGCCTTGCCGTTGTAGCGCTCGCGCAGCACCGGGTTCTGTGTGGCGATGCCGACCGGGCAGGTGTCCAGGTGGCACACGCGCATCATCACGCAGCCGGAGACCACCAGCGGCGCCGTGGCGAAGCCGAACTCCTCGGCGCCCAGCAGCGCGGCGACGATCACGTCACGGCCGGTCTTGAGCTGCCCGTCAGTCTGCACGACGATGCGGTCGCGCAGACCGTTGAGCAGCAGTGTCTGCTGCGTCTCGGCCAGGCCCAGCTCCCAGGGGCCGCCCGCGTGCTTGAGCGAGGTCAGCGGGGAGGCGCCGGTGCCGCCGTCGTGCCCGGAGATGAGCACCACGTCGGCGTGTGCCTTGCTGACGCCCGCCGCGACCGTGCCGACGCCGACCTCGGAGACGAGCTTGACGTGGATACGGGCCCTGGGGTTGGCGTTCTTCAGGTCGTGGATGAGCTGGGCTAGGTCCTCGATGGAGTAGATGTCGTGGTGCGGCGGCGGCGAGATGAGGCCGACGCCGGGCGTGGAGTGCCGGGTCTTGGCGACCCACGGATAGACCTTGTGGCCGGGGAGCTGGCCGCCCTCGCCGGGCTTGGCGCCCTGGGCCATCTTGATCTGGATGTCGTCGGAGTTGACGAGGTATTCGCTGGTGACGCCGAAGCGGCCGGAGGCGACCTGCTTGATCGCCGAGCGGCGGGCCGGGTCGTAGAGGCGTACGGGGTCCTCGCCGCCCTCGCCGGTGTTGGACTTGCCGCCGAGCTGGTTCATGGCGATGGCGAGGGTCTCGTGCGCCTCCTGCGAGATGGAGCCGTACGACATGGCGCCGGTGGAGAACCGCTTGACGATCTCGCTGACGGGCTCCACCTCCTCGATGGGCACCGACGGCCGGTCGCCCTTGAGCTGGAAGAGGCCGCGCAGCGTCATCAGGCGCTCCGACTGCTCGTCGACGCGCTGCGTGTACTGCTTGAAGATGTCGTAGCGGCGGGTCCGCGTGGAGTGCTGGAGGCGGAAGACCGTGTCCGGGTCGAACAGATGCGGCTCGCCCTCGCGGCGCCACTGGTACTCGCCGCCGATGTCCAGGGTCCGATGAGCCGGGGCGATGCCGGTGGCCGGGTACGCCTTAGCGTGGCGGGCGGCGACCTCCTTGGCGATGACGTCCAGGTCGGCCCCGCCGATCTTCGTCGTCGTGCCGTGGAAGTAGGTGTCGACGAAGGACTCGTCCAGGCCGACGGCCTCGAAGACCTGGGCGCCGCGGTAGGAGGCGACGGTGGAGATGCCCATCTTGGACATCACCTTCAGCACGCCCTTGCCGAGCGCCTTGATCAGGTTGCGGATGGCGGCCTCGGGGTCGGTGTCGCCGGGCAGGAAGGTGCCTGCCCGCACCAGGTCCTCGACGGTCTCCATGGCGAGGTAGGGGTTGACGGCGGCGGCGCCGTAGCCGATGAGCAGCGCGACGTGGTGCACCTCGCGCACGTCGCCTGCCTCGATGAGCAGGCCGACCTGGGTGCGCTGCTTCGTACGGATCAGATGGTGGTGTACGGCCGAGGTCAGCAGCAGCGACGGGATCGGGGCGTGCTCGGCGTCGGAGTGCCGGTCGGAGAGCACGATGAGGCGGGCGCCTGCCTCGATGGCGGCGTCGGCCTCTACGCAGATCTCCTTGAGGCGTTCGGCCAGGCCCCTGCCGCCCTCGTGCACCCGGTAGAGGCCGGAGAGCGTCGTGGCCTTGAAGCCGGGCAGGTCGCCGTCGGCGTTGATGTGGATGAGCTTGGCCAGCTCGTCGTTGTCGATGACGGGGAAGGGCAGGGTCACGCTGCGGCAGGACGCGGCGGTCGGCTCCAGCAGATTGCCCTGCGGGCCGAGCGACGAGTGCAGCGAGGTGACCAGCTCCTCGCGGATGGCGTCCAGCGGCGGGTTGGTGACCTGCGCGAAGAGCTGTGTGAAGTAGTCGAAGATCAGCCGCGGACGGTCGGAGAGCGCGGCGATCGGCGAGTCGGTACCCATGGAACCGATGGGCTCCGCCCCGGTCTTGGCCATGGGCGCCAGCAGTACGCGCAGCTCCTCCTCGGTGTAGCCGAAGGTCTGCTGGCGTCGCGTGACGGAGGCGTGCGTGTGGACGATGTGCTCGCGGTCCGGCAGGTCCGCGAGGTCGATCAGCCCGGCCTCCAGCCACTCCTCGTAGGGGTGCTCGGAGGCGAGCTGCTCCTTGATCTCGTCGTCCTCGATGATGCGGTGCTCGGCGGTGTCGACGAGGAACATGCGGCCCGGCTGGAAGCCGGCCCTTGCGCACCACGCGGGAGGGGTCGATGTCGAGGACGCCGACCTCGGAGCCGAGCACGACGAGCCCGTCGTCGGTGACCCAGTACCGGCCGGGGCGCAGCCCGTTGCGGTCGAGCACGGCGCCGACCTGGGTGCCGTCGGTGAAGGTGACGCAGGCGGGGCCGTCCCAGGGCTCCATCATCGTCGAGTGGTACTGGTAGAACGCCCGGCGGGCGGGGCTCATCGAGTCGTGGTTCTCCCACGCCTCGGGCACCATCATCAGCACCGAGTGCGGCAGGGAACGCCCGCCGAGGTGCAGCAGCTCCAGCACCTCGTCGAAGGTGGCGGAGTCGGACGCGCCGGGGGTGTTGACGGGGAAGATCCGCTCCAGGGCCTTGCGCTGCTCGTCCTCACCGGCGTCGGTGCCGCGTCCGAACAGCTCGGACGCGAGCTGCGACTCACGGGCACGCATCCAGTTGCGGTTGCCCTGGACGGTGTTGATCTCGCCGTTGTGCGCGACGAAGCGGTACGGGTGCGCCAGCGGCCAGCTCGGGAAGGTGTTGGTGGAGAAGCGGGAGTGCACCAGCGCGATGGCGCTGGCGAAGCGCCGGTCGGACAGGTCGGGGAAGAACGGCTCCAACTGCCCGGTGGTCAGCATCCCCTTGTAGACGAGGGTGCGGGAGGAGAGCGAGGGGAAGTAGACCCCGGCCTCCCGCTCGGCCCGCTTGCGCAGCACGAAGGCGAGCCGGTCCAGTGCGATTCCCGTACGGGGGGCGCCGGTGTCCTTGTCGGCGGTCGCGTCCTTCACGAAGAGCTGGCGGAAGGACGGCATGGTCGCGCGGGCGCCGGGGCCCAGCAGCTCCGGTGCGACGGGCACCTCGCGCCAGCCGAGTACGGTCAGACCCTCCTCGGACGCCAGTGTCTCGATCTGCGAGACGGCTTCGGCTGCGTCGGACTCCTCGGCGGGCAGGAAGGCGATGCCGACGGCGTAGCCGCCCGCGGGGGGCAGCGGGGAAGCCGGCGGTCTCGCGGAGGAAGCCGTCGGGGACCTGGAGCAGCAGGCCGGCGCCGTCGCCGGTGTCGGGGTCCGAGCCGGTGGCGCCGCGGTGTTCCAGGTTCCGCAGTACGGTCAGCCCCTGCTCGACGAGGGCGTGGCTGGGCTCACCGGTCAGGGTGGCCACGAAGCCGACACCGCAGGCGTCGTGCTCGTACCGGGGGTCGTACATGCCCTGCTTGGCAGGGTGGGCCGCCTGAAACGATGCACGCATCGGCTCTCCCGTCGTCGTCATGGCTTGTGCTCCCCCGGCGAGCGCCTGGGGGGCGGGGTCTCCCGGCGGGGCCGGGGGCCGAGGGACGACGTTGGCCCTCCGCTGAACAAATTTCCGTGAAGATTACATGGTGGACCAGAACCCGAAAAAATGACGTCGCGTCTCGGATCGTGGGCGCGACGACCACATGTCGATACGAGAAGGGTTGGTCCCGGGACCTGCGGCGGGGGCGTGGGTGGCCCCTGTGCAGCAGGGGTGTGGGCGGGCCCGTTGCGAGCGTCGTTGCCCGCGGGCCTTCGGGCTTTTGCCCCGCTACAGGTGACCTGAAACCGAGAAGTAACAAGGAGATCGTAACGGGGCCGGCGGCGCCGGGGCCAGGCACCGGCGGCGCCCGGCCCGCAGCTCAGCCCTGTTTCCGGCCCTGGGGTCCGCGTCCGGGCACCGGGCACGGGCTCGGTCCAGGGCCACATCCCACGATCTCAGACGGGCCCCGGTCCGGGCCCTCGTGATCTCAGAGCCCGGAAGCGTTGGATCTCGGCCCCGGACCTCAGCCGGTGACCTCCGCCTGGGACCGCTGCCTGGGACCGCTGCCTGGGACCGCTGTCCGGAACCTCAGCCGAGGGCGACCCCGAAGACCGCGCCCAGCCCGTACGTCACGGCCGCCGCAGCCGCACCCAGCGCGAGCTGCCGCAGCCCGCTGAACCACCACTTGCGCGCGGTGACCCGGGCGACCATCGCACCGCAGGCGAAGAGCCCGGCGAGAGCCAGCACCACCGCGTACCACAGCGACGTGGCACCCAGCAGATACGGCAGCACGGGCAGCACGGCGCCGACGGAGAAGGACAGGAACGAGGAGACCGCGGCGGTCGCCGGGGACGGCAGATCGCCGGGGTCGACGCCCAGCTCCTCGCGGGCGTGCGTCTCCAGCGCCTGCTCCGGGTCCTCGTGGAGCTGCCGGGCGACCTCCATCGCCAGGTCGGGCTCCACGCCGCGCGACTCGTAGACCGCCGCCAGCTCCTTCAGCTCGTCCTCGGGGTGGCGCCGCAGCTCACGTCGCTCGACCTCCAGCTCGGCCTGTACGAGTTCGCGCTGCGAGGCGACGGAGGTGTACTCGCCCGCGGCCATCGAGAACGCGCCTGCCACGAGTCCGGCGAGCCCCGAGATGACGATGACCTTGTTCGAGGCGTCGCTGCCGGCGACGCCGGCGACCAGGCCGAGGTTGGAGACCAGGCCGTCCATGGCGCCGAAGACGGCGGGGCGCAGCCAGCCGCCGTTGATGTCCCGGTGTGTGTGGGTGTGATCCCGGTGATCCACGCTGTGCCCTGTGTCGCGCTCCATGACCGCCATGTCTTGTCCGCTTCCCTCCCGTACGGAGCACCGCCGCGAGGCCGCGGCACCGCCGTGCTCCGTCCCCATCGACACCTCGAAGGTATGCGCGAGACGAGCGGGCCCGCCAGCAAGGAAGGCCGAACTTACCTGGTGAGGAGGGGCGCCGGCGGGGTCGAGGGCGGCGGTCGGCGAGACCGCGAGCGCGGCGCTCGCTTCGCCGGACCCGACCCGATCCCGATCCCCGATCTCATCTCCGATCTCGATCTCCGACCCCGGCGCGGTTCTCGGCCGCGATCTTGTCCACAGGGGTTGACGAGTGCGATCCGTGGCCGGAGGATGCCGGACCGTGGCTGTAAACGTTTCCAGCGGCGCACGTACATATGAGGGGCGGTCGGACCGTGGTGACGACAGGGGGAGCCCCCACCGTCGAGACGATCGCAGAGCGCGCCGGTGTCTCCATAGCGTCGGTCTCCCGCGTACTCAACGGGCACGGTGCGCGGCCCGAGACCATAAGCCGCGTGGAGCGGGCAGCCGCCGAGGTCGGCTATGTGCCCAACGCCGTGGCCCGCTCCCTCAAGGGCGGCCGTACGAGGCAGCTCACCTTCGCCATGCAGGACATCGGCAACCCCGTCTACGTCGCGATGGTCCGGCAGATACAGGCCATCACCAAGGCCGAGGGCTACCGCCTGCTGCTGCACTCGACCGACGCCGTCGCCGAGGACGAACTCGCCGTCGTGCGCAGCCTCGCCGACCGTACGAGCGACGGGCTGATCCTCTGCCCGATCCGCGTCACCCCGGAGCACGTCGAGGCGTTGCGCACCGCCGCACAGCCCGTGGTGGTCATCGGCTCGCTGCCCGACGAGGCACCGCCGGTCGACAGCGTCCGCGCCGACTCCGTCACCGGGGCCGAGCTGGCGGTGCGGCATCTGGCCGCCACGGGCCGACGCCGTATCGCGTTCGTCAACGGGCCCGGCGACACCGTGCCGGGGCGCAACCGCCGCCTCGGCTACCGCCGGGCGCTGGAGGCGTGCGGGCTGCCCGCGGACCCGGAGCTGGAGGTGACCACCGAGTTCACGATCGAGGACGGCGCCCGCTCACTGCACCGGCTGCTGGACCGGGCCCGGGGCGCGAGCGGCTCCGGCGGTCCCGGGTTCGACGCCGTCTTCTGCGCCAACGACCAGCTCGCGCTCGGCGCCTCGCAGGCCCTGCACTCTCGCGGGCTGCGCATCCCCGGGGACGTCGCGGTCGCGGGGATGGACGACACCGTGCTCGTACGGGCCGGATGGCCGCCGCTGACCAGCGTCGATCTCGGCTCGGCCGAGCGCGGGAGGATCGCGGCGCAGATGCTGCTGGAGCGGATCTCCGGGTCCGGGCAGGGGCAGGGGACGGGGCAGCGGAAGGAGCCGCCGCCGCGAGTGCGGACGGTCACGCCGCGCCTGGTCGTACGGGCCTCCTCCGACCCGGCGTCCGACCGGGCGGCGTACGGCCCCTCGGCTCCCGGCGCATCGGAATCCGGCGCATCGGAATCCGGCGCGCCCTCCCCCGGCGACCGCCTCCCCGGGGAGGTCGCCCCATGAGCGCCACCGCCACCGGGACCGGCGTCTCGCCTTCCGCGAGCACCGGCACCCCGCCGCCCCGTACCACGGCGGCCCGCAAGCGGGCCCTCGGTCTCGACCGCGACGCCTGGTTCCTGCTGCTGCCCGCTCTGCTGCCGGTGCTGCTGCTGAGCGCGGGCCCGCTGTTGTACGGACTCTCGCTGGCCTTCACCGACGCCCAGTCCGGCCGCAGGGAGGTCACCAGATTCACCGGCCTCGCCAACCTGTCCGATCTGCGGCTGGATTCGCTCTTCTGGGACTCCTTCAGGATCGGCCTCGTATGGGCCGTGTCCGTGACGGCACTGCAACTGCTGCTCTCGCTCGGCCTCGCGCTGCTGCTCGACCAGAACCTCCGGTTCCGCTGGCTGGCCCGCACGCTCGCGCTCGTGCCGTGGGCGATGCCCGAGGTCGTCGTCGGCGTGATGTGGCGGCTCGTCTACAACCAGGACGCGGGCATCCTCAACTCCACGCTCCGCGACCTGCATCTGATCTCCGAGAACGTCGACTGGCTCGCCGGGATCTCGCTCGCCCTGCCCGCGGTGATCGTGGTCGGCGTGTGGGCGGGCATGCCGCAGACCACGGTCGTACTGCTCGCGGGGCTCCAGAACGTACCGCTGGATCTGCACGAGGCCGCGGCGCTGGACGGCGCGGGCCTGTGGCAGCGCTTCCGTTCGGTGACCTGGCCCGCGCTGAAGCCCGTGGTGCTGGCGATCACGGCGCTCGACTTCATCTGGAACTTCAACTCCTTCGGCCTGGTCTACGTGCTCACCGGCGGAGGACCGGGCGGGGCGACGCGGCTGCCGATGCTCTTCGCATACGAAGAGGCGTTCCGCTACGGGCAGTTCGGCTACGCCGCCGCGATGGGGCTGGTGATGGTCGCGGTCGTAGCCGTGCTGCTGACGGTCTTTCTGCGCAACCGGCTGAGGGAGGACGACCAGTGACCCGCCCAGCGACCCGGCCGACTTCCCGGCCTGTGACCCCGTCAGGGACCCGGCCAGGGCCCCGGCCAGGGCCCCGATCAGGGCCCCGATCAGGGACCGCTCTGCGCTCGGGCGCGGCCCGCGCCGGCCAGTATCTGGCCCTGCTCTGCTATCTGGTCTTCCTCGCCTTCCCTCTCCTGTGGCTGCTGTCGACGGCCTTCAAGTCCCCTCAGGAACTGGGCTCGGTGGACGCGTCCTGGCTGCCCCGGCACCCGTCACTGGACAGCTTCACCGCCGCATTCGGGCAGCAGCCGCTGGCGCGTTCGGCGCTCAACAGCGTCATCGTGGCCTCGTGCGCGGCGGCGGTCTCGGTGGCGATCGCGGTGCCCGCCGCGTACGCGATGGCCAGATACCGCTCGGTGGTCGGCAAGGCGGCCACGGGCTGGATTCTGGTCAGCCAGATGTTCCCCTTCGTGCTGGTGATCATCCCGCTGTTCCTGGTGCTGAAGAGCTTCCACCTCATCGACTCCCTCACCGGGCTCGTCCTCGTGTACGTGGTGTGGAACCTGCCGTTCGCGCTGTGGATGCTCCAGGGCTATGTGCGCGCCGTGCCCGCCTCGCTGGAGGAGGCCGCCGCCATCGACGGCTGCGGACGGCTGCGGACCTTGCGCAGCGTCGTACTCCCCCTGCTCACGCCGGGGCTGGTGGCGACGGTGATGTTCTCCTTCGTCACCGCCTGGAACGAGTTCTTCTTCGCCCTGGTCCTGCTCAAGTCGCCGGAGAAGCAGACGATGTCCGTGATCCTCACCCACTTCATAGGCGCCGAGGGCGCCGCCGACCTGGGGCCGCTGGCCGCGGCGGCGCTGATGGCGACCCTGCCCAGCCTGCTGTTCTTCGCGCTGCTCCAGCGGAGGCTGGTCAGCGGCGTGATGAGCGGGGCGGTGAAGGGCTGATGAGGCGCCGCGACTTCCTCACAGCGGCGGCGACGGCCGGAGCGGCCGGAGCCCCCGCCCTGCTCGGCGGCTGCGCGACCACCGGTGGCGGCGACTCCGGGCCGATGGACTTCCTCAGCCTGGCCTGGCAGAAGGAGTCCATCGCGGTCAACAAGGCGCTGGTGGCCGAGTGGAACAGGCGCCATCCGAAGGCACGGGTCCGCTATGTGCAGGGCGCCTGGGAGTCCGTGCACGACCAGTTGCTCACGTCCTTCGAGGGGGGTGAGGCGCCCGACATCATCCACGACGAGGCCAACGACCTCACCGACTTCGCCCACGGCGGCTATCTCGCCGACCTCCGCCCGCTGCTGCCCGAAGACCTCAAGCAGCAGATATCGCAGGCCAATTGGGACACCGCCACCATCGAGGGCGGCGTGTACGGAGTGCCGTTCCTGCACGACCCACGCGTACTGATAGCCGACCGCAGGCTGCTGGAGAAGTCCGGCGTACGGATACCGACCGCCGAACGGCCCTGGAGCTGGGGCGAGTTCGAGGACGTCGCCAAGGAACTGACCCACGGCCGGGGACGCGACCGCAGATACGGCGTCGCCTGGTCGATGAAGGAACCCGTCAACCAGTCCGTCAATCTGGCGATGAGCACCGGCGGCGCCGTCTTCCACCGCGAGCACGGAAAGAACGTCGTGCGCTTCGACGACGCCGACTCCCGCGTCTTCGAACTGATCCACCGCCAGGTCAACGAGGACCGTACGGCGGCCAGAAGCACCCTCGGCATGGCCGGTTCCGACACGCTTCCGGGCTTCTTCGCGGGCCGGTACGCGATCGTGCCGCTCAACTTCTCCTTCCGGCAGCAGGTCCAGCAGCAGGCACCGGACGACTTCGAATGGGTGACGCTGCCGATGCCCGCCGGGCGCGGCACGAAGGGCGGGGGACAACTCCAGGGCGTGAGCCCGCAGACCCTGTCCGTCTCCCAGGACACCTCGCGGAAGGAGGCAGCCATGGCGTTCATCGCGTTCCTGACCCGCCCCGGCCACATGGCTCGTCTCGCGAAGGGCGACTGGCTCGTTCCCACCGGACGTGAGGCACTGCGCGATCCGGCCCTCGACACCGGGAAGTACGGCTGGAGCACCGGGCTTCGGATCGCCTCCGACCTGCGGGCGTCGCCCGTACTGGGCGTACGCGGCTACCCGGAGTGGAAGGACAAGGTCGCCACGCCCGCCCTCCAGGAGTACTACGCGGGCGGCATCGGCCTGCGCGCCCTGCGGGACAAGCTCGTCGTCGACGGCAACCGCATCCTCGCCAGGTATCAGCGCTGACCGGCGACGTACGGCAGCGAGAGCGAGGCCCGGGCGCACGGGCGCACGGGCACGGAGCGAAGAACCGAGAACGGCAGCAGAGAGCGAACGCGCAGAAAGACGGCAAACAACAGCAAACGACGGCAAACAGCAGCAGCTACGACAGCGGCAACAGGCAGCAGCAACAGCTACGGATCAACGGAACAGACGCAGGAACAACGGCACAGAACGGCAATCCGCACCATGAGCGCAGCCCCCGCCTCCCCGGCACCCTCCGCCCCCTTTCCCGCACGGGAGCATCCGCCCGCCCCCGTACCGGCGCCGTCCGCGGAAGGGACGTCCCCCGCGCGGAAGGCGGCGCCGAACGTCCCCGCGCCCGCGGATCTGCGTGAGAGGGCACGCGGCGGAATGCTGGGGCTCGCGGTCGGCGACGCGCTCGGCGCGCCCGCCGAGAACATGAAACCGTCGCAGATCAGGGAGCGTTGGGGCCGCATCGAGGGCTTCGTGGAGGAGGAGCCGTCGGGCACCGACGACACCGAGTACGCCGTCTTCTCCGGCCTGATGCTCGCCGAGCACGGCTCCGAATTGACCCTCGCGCACGTCGAGGAGGCGTGGCACCGCTGGATCGCCAACCTCGACGAGGGCCCTTTCCGGGGTGCCGGGTTCAGCGAGCGCGGCACCCTGGAGAACCTCCGGCGCGGCCTGGCCGCCCCCATCTCGGCACAGCACCGGCACGCGTGGAGCGACGGACTGGCCATGCGTGCCGCGCCGTTCGGGATCTTCGCCGCCGGGCGCCCGGCCGAGGCCGCGCGCCTCGTCGCTCTCGACGGCACCGTCAGCCACGACGGCGAGGGCATCTACGGAGGCCAGGCCGTCGCCGCGGGTGTGGCCGCCGCGATGGTGGGGCGCGGTACGGACGCCGTGATCGCCGCCGCGCTCTCCGTCGTACCGGAGGACTCCTGGACGGCACGCTCGCTGCGCCGCGCCGTCGCCACAGCGCAACGCGCCCGCCACGACCGCGACGCCACGCGGCTGGGGCGGGAGCGTGCCGTGCGTTCGGCCGTGGTGATCGGCGGCTATCCGTGGATGGATCTGGCGCCGGAGGCGGTGGGGCTGGCGTTCGGCGCCTTCGCCGTCGCCCAGGGCGACTTCAGGGACTCCGTGCTGACCGCCGTCAACATGGGACGCGACGCCGATACGACGGCCGCCGTCGCGGGCGCGCTCGCCGGGGCTCTGGGCGGTGCGGGTGCCGTGCCCGAGGAGTGGGCGGCGGAGATCGGGCCCGCACGAGGGAGTTGTCTGCCGTCGATGGCGGGCTATCACGTCCTGGACATCGCGGAGTTGCTCACGCCGCTCCCCGAGCACTCGGACACTCCCCCGGGCTCGGCCCCGGGTTCTTCACGGCGGGGGACGTCCGGCCGCGGCGGCGCCAAGAGCCGTGCCAAGAGCCGTGACGACGCCGAGAACCGTGACGGTGCCGAGAACCGTGACGGTGCCGAGAGCCGAGACGGTGCGACGAAGAAGAGGACGCGGCGATGAGCGGTACGGGGTCAGGCGGAGGGGCAGTCCGCCTGGGGGGCGCCGCACAAGCCGGTACGGACGGCAGTACGGGCGTCCACGGCGGCGCCGGTGCCCACGGCCTCGCGGGAGACGGCAACGGGGCCGGGACAAGGACCGGGACCGGGACACGGGCCGGGACCGGGACACGGGCCGGGACCGGGACCGGAGACGGCCCAAGTGACGCCGCCGGCGGCCGAGTCGGCGCCCGCCGCGCGGCCGCTGCCGCCCCCGCCGGCAGTGAACCGCCCCCGGACCCGCGCCGTATCGAGGGCCTGCTGCTGGGCATCGCCGCGGGCGACGCCGCCGGGTGGCCCGCGGCACGGCACCGCGCTTCCCGTATGCCGGAGTGGACGCGCAGGCTCACCCGTGAGCTGGACACCTTCGCCGAGCACAACGCCACCACCACCCTCCCGGTGCCCATCGCGCTCAACCAGCCGCCCGAGCCGCTGCGGCTGGGCCCCTCCGACGACGCCGAATGGGCCGCGTTCACCGCGGAGTCGGTGCTCACCGCCGCGGGTGCGCTGCTGAGCGACCTGGGCCGGGACCGCAGAATCCGCGCCGCCGTCGACCTCGCCTGGAACGAACTCGCCGGTGAGGTCGCCGCCGCCGCGGGCCGCGCTCCCGAGGTGGAGTCGGCGGTGCTGCCGCTGCGTGCCCGCATCTCCGTACGGGCCGGGCTGGGGAACCTCGCGACGGGCCTGCGGCCCCCGGCGACAGGCCACGACAATCCGCACTTCTTCGACGACGCCGCCTGCGTACGCGCGGCCGTGCTGGCGACCGTCCACCCCGGAAGTCCGTCCCGTGCCGCCGACCTCGCCGAGTGCGACGCCCGCTACACACAGGACGGCGACGGCGTGCACGGCGCCCGTGCCATGGCGGCGGCCGTCGCCGCGGCGCTCGGCGGCTCGGACGCGGAGACATGTGTCGCGGCGGCGATGGTCCAACTGCCTTCCGGTACGGAGATCCGCCGCAACGCGCGGCACGCCGTACGCCTCGCCCGCGAGGCCGCCGCCGACCGGCCCGGCGGCGCGGGCAACGCCTTCGCCCTCGTGCCGGTGCTGGAGCACGAGATCGTCGACCACATCTACAGCTACGGCATCGCCGCCGCCGAGACCGTTCCCGTAGCGCTGGCGCTCTGCCTCGCCGGGGGCGGCTCGATCGCCGAGGCGGTACCGGCGGCGGCCTGTCTCTCCCGCGTCGCGGACTCCGCTCCTGCCCTCGCGGGCGCGTTGACGGGTGCGATCGGCGGCGGTGCGGCCATCCCCGGGAGCTGGCGGAAGGCATGCCGCACGCTCTCCGGCTGCGCCCTGCCGCGCCTCGCCGGAAGAGACCTCGTCGAGCTGGCCGAACTGCTCGTACAGACCGAACTGACCACGCCCGAGGGCACTTTCGCGGAAGGAACGACCTGCGTATGAGGCCCACACCGATCTCCGCACCGACGACCGCATCCGCCTCCACCGGCCCGTCCGGCGAGGCGCCCTCGGATACGTGTGCGGGTGAGTCCGCGGACAAGTCCGCGAGCCCCGACGCGAGTACGGGCACGCCGACGCTGGAGGACCGCGTCACCGGCTGCCTCGTCGGGGCCGCGGTCGGCGACGCCCTCGGCGGGCCCGTCGAGGGCTGGAGCCCCGAGCAGATCGTGGAGCGCCACGGCGGACGGGTGGAGGGCATCGTCGGCCCGTTCTACGAGGACTGGCGCAACGCAAGGCCGATCGCCCCGTACCACAAGGGCGACGGCCACGTCACCGACGACACCCTGATGACCCACGCTCTGGTGCGGGTCTATGAGAAGGTCCGCGACCACCTCGGCGCGTACGACGTCGCCGAGCATCTGGTGCCGGATCTGATGGGCGATCCCCGCTGGATTCCCGAACTCGAGGCGGAGGCACTGCCGTTGCAGCGGCTCTTCCTCGCGGAGAAGTGGATCGTCGCAAGGCTCCACTACGGCCACGCCGACCCGCGCGAGGCGGGCACGGGGAACATCGTCAACTGCGGTGCGGCGATGTACATGGCGCCCGTGGGGCTGGTCAACGCCGGTAATCCCGCGGGTGCTTACGCCGAGGCGCTGGATGTGGCGGGCGCTCACCAGTCGTCCTACGGGCGTGAGGCCGCCGGGGTCTTCGCCGCGGCGGTCGCCTCGGCGTGCGGACCGGGCGCGACACCGCAGTCCGTCGTGGAGGACGTGCTGGCGCTGGCGAAGGACGGCACCCGGGAGGCGATCGCGGCGGTGTGCGAAGTGGCCGCCGGATACGGCGCCTTCGAGGAGGCGCTGAAGCCGCTGCGCGACGCGGTCGCCCCGTACGACACGGTCGGCCCGGAGTACCGCAACCCGTCGCTGGGCGCCCGCCGCCCCTCGCGGCTGCACTCCATCGAGGAACTGCCCGTCGCCCTGGGCATGTTGCTCGTCGGCGGCGGCGACTTCCGCCGTACGGTGCTGGGTTCGGTCAACTACGGGCGCGACTGCGACTCCATCGCCACGATGAGCGGCGCCGTCGTCGGCGCCATGCGGGGCGCTGACGCCGTACCGGAGGAGTGGGGCACGGAGGTCGCACGCGCCAGCAGACTCGATCTGCACGCCCCGGCGGCTTCGCTCGCGAAGGTCGCACGTGAGGTCTTCGAACGCGACCTGGGACGCCGCAGGGCCCACGAGGCCGCGTTCCGCGCCATCGCACCGGACGACGACGGGGAGGCGAACCCGGGCCGCAGCGGCGGCAGTTCGGCACAGGCGCCACAGGAGACCGACGGGGCCCGTGCCACCGGCACCGGTGACGCCCGTACGAGCGGCGCACCCGGCGCGCCCCGCACCGCCGAGGACGGTTCATGATGCGGCTGACCTGGGTGCAGCCCGAGGATCTGCTCGGGCACGAGCTACGGCAGGCAGCAGAGGACGGCCGTGACGTCTCCGGGGTCGAACGGGTGTGGCGCGATGCGGGAGGCGCGCCCGCGCCCGAGCGGGCGGGCGCGTCCGAGGCGCCCGCCGATGCGCGGCTGCGTGCTACGGCGCTGCGTCTCCTGGATGAACTCGCCCTGCTCCCCTCCCCGTTGGCCGACGACGAGCCCACGGATCTCGCCGCTGTGAAAGCGGCGTGCCCGGACTGGCCGGAGCCGCCACGGCCACGCGACGGGTCCGCCCCACGGCCGCATGGGCGGCGACGAGGGCCTGCGGGAGCGTCTGGAGGCCGCGTGGCTCGGCCGTGCCGCGGGCTGTCTCCTCGGCAAGCCCGTCGAGAAGATGCCGCTCGACGGCATCCGCGAGATCGCCCGCGCCACGGGCAACTGGCCGCTCGACGGCTGGTTCACCCAAGTCGGCCTGCCCGACGCCACGTTGAGGCGGCTGCCGTGGAACCGCCGCAGCGCGGCCACCTCTCTCGCCGAGAACATCGACGGCATGCCCGAGGACGACGACCTCAACTACCCACTGCTGGGCCTGCTGTTGCTCCAGCGTCACGGGAACGCCTTCACCACCGCGGACGTCGCCTCGCTCTGGCTGGACGAGCTGCCCGCGGGCCGCACCTTCACCGCCGAACGCATCGCCTACCGCAACCTCCTCGACGGCCTGGAGCCACCGGAGACCGCCCGCCGTCACAACCCGTTCCGTGAGTGGATCGGCGCGCAGATCCGAGCCGACGTCTTCGGCTGGACCCACCCCGGCGATCCGGGTACGGCTGCCGAACTCGCCTGGCGCGACGCCGTGTTGAGCCACACCGGCAACGGCGTCTACGGGGAGATGTTCGCCGCCGCCGTCGTCGCCGAGGCGGCCTCCGTCGACTCCCCCGACGTCGTGTCCTGTCTGCGTACCGGGCTGCGGGTCGTGCCGCCGCGTTCCCGTCTCGCCCGTGCCGTCGGCTTCGGCATCGAGGCGGCACTCGCCGAACCGGCGGGCGACGCCGCCGGGTTCGAGTCCGTGGTCGACCGTCTCCACCGCGAGTACGGGCACCACCACTGGGTGCATGTGCTGCCCAACGCGGCGCTGCTCGCCGCCGCGCTCACCCATGCGCGAGGCGACTTCACCGGCTCCGTCTGCCGTGCGGTGTCCGGGGGTTGGGACACCGACTCGGTCGGCGCCACCGCCGGTTCCGTCGCGGGACTCCTCGCGGGCTCGCCCGGCGTACTGCCCTCCCGATGGACCGCACCGCTGAAGAACCGGCTGGCCACCAGCGTCCGCGGCTTCGACGGCACCGGCTTCGACGCCCTTGCCGCTCTCACCCGTGACCTGGCCGTGCCGCATCCGTCCGTTCCACACGAACCTGCGTACGCGCATGGGGGGTTCGAACAGCCGCACCCGTACGGCCCGTCAGCCGGTGCCACCGGCCGAGACCGACAGGAGACCTCCGCACCGTGACCGACACGACGCCAAGTTCCCTGCCACGACCGGCGATCGCCGTGCTGGGCAGCACCAACATGGACCTCGTCGCCTACGTCGAGACCGCACCCCGCCGGGGCGAGACCGTCACCGGCCGCGCCTTCCGTACCGTCCCCGGCGGCAAGGGCGCCAACCAGGCGGTCGCCGCCGCCCGTTCGGGCGGTTCCGTCTCGATGATCGGAGCCGTCGGCGAGGACGACTTCGGCGTGCGGCTGCGCGCCTCGCTGGCCGACGCGGGCGTGGACACGACCGGGCTGCGCACCGTCGAGGGTGAGAGCGGCACCGCCCACATCGTCGTCGACGACGACGGCGGCAACGCGATCGTCGTCGTGCCCGGCGCCAACGGCACCGTCGACGGCCTCGCCGACGGCGACGAACAGCGCATCGCCGCCGCCGACGCCCTCCTCCTCCAACTGGAGATCCCGCTCCCCGGTGTGATCGCCGCGGCCCGCACCGCCTGGGAACACGGCGTGAGCGTCGTCCTCACCCCCGCGCCCGCCCGTCCGCTGCCGTCCGAACTCCTCGCCGTCACCGGGCTGTTGGTGCCCAACGAACACGAGGCCGCCGTGCTCACCGGCAAATCCGACCCACGTGACGCCGCCGCCTCGCTGCTGGCCCACGTACCCGAGGTGGTCGTGACGCTCGGCGAGAAGGGCTCCCTCTACGCCGTACGGGACGCGGAACCGCTGTGGATTCCCGCACCCCGGGTGAAGGCCGAGGACACGACCGCCGCCGGTGACACCTTCGTCGGCGCGCTGGCCGTCGCCCGCGGCGAAGGCCGTGCCATGCCCGACGCGCTGACCTGGGCGTCCGCGGCGTCCGCCCTGTCCGTACAGCGGCCGGGCGCGTCCGCGTCCATGCCGTACCGCACCGAGACCGACGCCTTCGCCGCCACGCTCAACGGAAGCCGGACGCCCTCATGAACCAAGCGCCTCGCCCGCCGCATGCGGACTCCGCCCGCCCGCGGCCCGGCCCGCTCGACGGGCTCCGCGTGCTCGACCTCGCGACGCTCTTCGCGGGCCCGCTCGCCGCCACCATGCTCGGCGACTTCGGCGCGGACGTCATCAAGGTCGAGCATCCGCGCCGTCCCGACCCGTCCCGTGGCCACGGCCCCGCCAAGGACGGCGTCGGCCTGTGGTGGAAGCTGCTGGGCCGCAACAAGCGCAACGTCACCCTCGACCTGTCGACGCCCGGCGGCCATGACGTGCTGCTGCGCCTGGCCGCCCGCTCGGACGTCGTCATCGAGAACTTCCGCCCCGGCACCCTGGAGAAGTGGGACCTGGGCTGGGACCGGCTCTCGGCCGCCAACCCCCGGCTGGTGCTCGCGAGGGTCACCGGCTTCGGGCAGTTCGGCCCGTACGCGCGGCGCCCCGGCTTCGGCACCCTCGCCGAGGCCATGACCGGATTCGCCGCGATCACCGGCGAACCGGACGGCCCGCCGACGCTGCCGCCGTTCGGTCTCGCCGACTCCATCGCCGCACTGGCCACGTCGTACGCGGTCATGGCGGCGCTGCGCGGCAGGGAGTCGACCGGCCGAGGGCAGGTCGTCGACATGTCCATCATCGAGCCGATGCTCATCGCGCTCGGCCCGCAGCCCCTCTGGTACGACCAACTCGGCTATGTACAGCCCCGTATGGGCAACCGCTCCGCCAACAACGCGCCCCGGAACACCTATCGCACTGCGGACGGCGCCTGGCTGGCCGTCTCGACGTCCGCGCAGTCGGTGGCGGAGCGCGTGCTGAGGCTCGTCGGGCGCCCGGAGTTCATCGACGAGCCGTGGTTCGCGTCGGGCGCGGGACGCGCGGCGCACGCCGACGAGCTGGACGAGGCGGTCGGCGGCTGGATCGCACGGCACGGCCGCGACGAGGTCGTCGCCGCGTTCGAGCAGGCCGAGGCGGCCGTGGCGACGGTCAACGACATCCGGGGCGTGATGGAGGACGAGCAGTTCCGTGCGCTGGGCTCCGTCACCGAGGTCGAGGACGAGGAACTGGGCACCGTACGCATGCAGAACGTCCTCTTCCGGCTCTCGGAGACGCCCGGCGCGATCAAGTGGGCGGGCCGGGCGCACGGCCGCGACACGGACGCCGTTCTCGCCGAACTCGGCCTGGACGAACGGGAGATCGCCACGCTGCGGGAGGGCGGCGCACTGTGAACGGCGGCAGGCTGAGCGACACCGCCGACGGAGCGCACGGGAGTCAGAGCCGAGGCCCGCACGAGGTGCCGGGCGGAGGCCCGCACGAGGTCGCGCCCGAAGGCGCCCAGGGTCCGGAGTCGTTTCCGCTGACCTGGCTCTACGCTCCGGGCGACCGTCCTGAAGTGGTACGCAAGGCCCTCACGTCCGGTGCCGATGTGGTGATCGTCGACTTGGAGGACGCGGTCGCCTCCGAGCGCAAGGCGTACGCACTGCACGCCACGGCCGGCCTTCTCGCACGGCCGCGTCCCGGGCCGCCCGTGCATGTGCGGATCAACGCGCTGGACGGGCCGCTCGCCGCCGACGAGGTGCGTGCCCTCGCCGGGCTGCCGGGGCTGGCGGGCCTGCGGCTGCCGAAGGTCGACGGTCCGGAGGACGTGCTGCGAGTCGCACGGTGGGCGAGGGAGGCCCGTGGGGAGGGGGCGGGAGCGCAGGCGGATGCGCTCACGGGCGCGGGCGCGGGATCGCCGGGCGTCGGCTCCGGCGTGGGCGTACCCCCGCTGTACGCGCTGCTCGAATCCGCCCTCGGCATCGAGAACGCCTTCGCGATCGCCACCGCGCATCCGTCCGTACGCGGCATCGCGCTCGGTGAGGCCGATCTGCGCGCGGTGCTCGGCGTGACCGGCGAGGCGGGGCTGGCCTGGCCGCGCAGCCGCACGGTGGTCGCGGCACGCGCCGCCGGTCTCGCTCCCCCACCGCAGTCCGTCTATCCGGACGTCGCCGACATCGCGGGCCTGGCCCGATCGTGCGCCGAGGGACGGGCGCTGGGCTTCTGCGGACGTACGGCTGTCCATCCGTCCCAGTTGGCGATCATCGAGCGGGCGTATCTGCCCACACGCCAGGAGACCGAGGCCGCGGAGGAGGTCGTGAAGGCGGCGGCGAGCAGAGCGGGCGCGCTGGCGCTCCCTGACGGGAGGTTCGTCGACGCGGCGGTCGTCGCTGGCGCCCGGCGCACGCTGGCACTGGCGAGGCGTCGCGGCTGACCGCGAGGAGACAGGGCGATAGGAACGCCGGAGTCCCTACGTCAACTCGGGCTCTCGGCCGCCAGATTGAACCGCCGGTCGTCAGATCGAACTCTCGGACGTCTCAGACGTCAGCTTGAACTCTCCGGCGCGGAGACGGCCGACGGCGCTCCGCCGTCGCTCCCGTCGCCGCCCTTGCTCCCGGCTTCCTCGGGGGAAGCAGGAGACGCGGCGGAAGCACCGGCCTTGTGCTTCCTGCCGCCCAAGCGACCGGAGCCGCCGGAACCACCGGCAGACGAACCGTCACCGGCGGCCTCCGGCTCGACGATCTTCTCCCTGCCCGGCCGGGTCTTCGCGGAGATCACGATGCCGACGACGGCACCGACGAAGACGAGGATCGACGTCCAGTCGTTGAGCCGCAGCCCGGCGATGTGGTGGGCGTCGTCGACGCGCAGATACTCGACCCAGAAGCGGCCGACGGTGTACGACGCGACGTAGAGGCCCAGCGCACGGCCGTGCCCCAGCTTGAAGCGGCGGTCGGCCCAGATCACCAGGAACCCCACGCCCACGCACCACAGGGACTCGTAGAGGAACGTCGGGTGGTAGGTCGCCAGGCTGGGGGTGTCGACGGGCCGGTGCTGGGCGTCGATCTCGACCGCCCAGGGGAGATCCGTGGCCCGCCCGTACAGCTCCTGGTTGAACCAGTTGCCCCAGCGGCCGATCGCCTGCGCGAACGCCACCCCGGGGGCCACCGCGTCCGCGTACGCGGGAAGCGGGATGCCGCGCCTGCGGCACCCGATCCAGGCACCCAGGGCGCCGAGGGCGACCGCGCCCCAGATGCCGAGCCCGCCGTCCCAGATCTTGAAGGCGTCGACCCAGTTGCGGCCCTCGCCGAAGTAGAGCTGGTAGTCGGTGACGACGTGGTAGAGACGCCCGCCCACCAGGCCGAACGGCACGGCCCACACGGCGATGTCGGCGACGGTGCCGACCCGGCCGCCCCGCTCGACCCAGCGGCGGCCGCCGAGCCATACGGCGACGAAGACGCCGATGATGATGCAGAAGGCGTAGCCGCGCAGCGGCACCGGACCGAGATGGATCTCGCCGGCCGAGGGGCTGGGAATGAATGCAAGGATCTCCATGGCGGTCCCGACGCTACATTGCCCGGCCTCGCCATCGGCAATGCACCCTGTGCAACAGCTCCATAACGGCCGATCGGCTCAGGCCCCTGACCGGTGCCTATCCGCCAGGCCCGGCCCACCGGCCGGGCCCCCGCGACCTGCACCGCTGCGGGCGCCCGCCGGAACGAGACGTTCACCACAGAAGCGGCCGCGGAGCAGGCGGTCCGGTGGGGTACGGGGCAGGCCGGGGCGGACCGGTGGCCGGAGGCCGGGCGGGCGCGGCGGGCGGCCCGGCCCCGGCTGGACGGCGTCAGTCCGCCGACTCGACCTTCTCCCTCAGCGACGCCGGGGTCAGCGGCTCACTGCGTCCGTAGATGTTCTCCCCGTCGAGCAGCACGGTGGGAGTCGACTGATGGCCCGACTTCTTGAAGGCGGCGGCGGTCTTCTTCACCCAGCCGTCGTGCTCACCGCCGTCGACGCACTCACGGAAGCGCGGGCCGTCCAGTCCGTCCACCTTCCCGGCCAGCTCGATGAGCCGCTTCGTACTGCCGAAGGCGTCCTTCTGCTCGGGCGGCTGATGCCGGTAGAGCACGTCGTGGAACTGGCGGAACCTGCCCTCGTCCTCCGCGCACGCGGCCGCGTTGGCCGCACGGCGGGAGCCCTTGCCGCCGAGGTTGTCGTCGATGATCGTGACGAGGTGGTAGTCGGTCCTGAGCTTGCCGCGCTTCTCCAGGCCCCGGATCGTGTTACGGAACCGGTTCTCGAACTGGCCGCAGGCCGGGCAGCGGAAGTCCTCGTAGACGGTGAGCTGCGCGGGAGCGTTCCGCTTGCCCACGGCGATCCCCTTCGCGTCGTCCTTGTGTCGTCCGCTCTTCGCGGTCTGCTGCGCGACGAGGGCGGCGACTCCGGTGCCCACGGCCAGCAGCGCCACCACGGCGCCCGCGACCTTGAGCTGACGGCCGAGCCGCTGCACCGAGCGCTCCCGTTCCCGCGAGGCCCTCATGCGTTGCGTCGCGGTGCGCCGGCCCTCGCTGCCTTCGCTGCCTTCCCGGTCCCGGCGTTCTTCGTTCTTCTTCTGGCTCTTCACACCGTGAGCCAACGAACAAGAGCCCGTACCGCCTGCGCGACCGCCCCGCGTTTCGCCCGAAAGAGCGAGACGCGGGGCGGTACGCAACTCGGCGAGGAACGCCTGTGCCCAACTGCCTTACGGGGACCGGCGCGTGGGCCTCCGCCGTACCCCCTCGGCCAGTTCGGCGGCGAGCGTACGGATCTCGTCCAGCCCGGAACGGAGATCGTCCGGGTGCGCCAGCAGCCGCTTGACGAAGGCCGATCCCACGATCACGCCGTCCGCGAAGGCGGCGACCTCCTCCGCCTGTGCGGCGTTGGAGACCCCGAGCCCTACACACACGGGCAGCCGCGTCGTCTCCCGCGTACGGGCCACGAGTCGCTGTGCCTCCCGGCCCACCGACTCCCTGGTGCCGGTGACGCCCATCAGCGACGCGGCGTAGACGAAGCCGCTGCCCGCGGCGGTGATCCTGGCCAGCCGCTCGTCCTTGCTGCTGGGCGCGACGACGAACACCGTGGCCAGCCCGTGCTGTTCGGCCGCCTTGCGCCAGCCCTCGGACTCCTCCACCGGGAGGTCGGGCAGGATGCAGCCCGCGCCGCCCGCCTCGGCGAGTTCGGCGGCGAAGCGCTCGACGCCGTAGCGGTCGACCGGGTTCCAGTACGTCATGCACAGCACCGGCTTGCCCGTGGCCGCGTGTGCGTCGCGCACGGTGCGCACGACGTCGGCGATGCGGACGCCGCCGCGCAGCGCGATGTCGTCGGCGGTCTGGATGACGGGGCCGTCCAGCACTGGGTCGCTGTGCGGCAGACCCACCTCGACGATGTCGCAGCCGCTCTCCAGCAGCGCGACGCACGCCTCGATTCCGCCGTCGACGGTCGGGAACCCGGCGGGCAGATAGCCGACGAGCGCCGCCCTGTCCTCCTCGCGCGCCCGCGCCAGCACGGAGTCCAGCAGCTCGATGCCGCCGGTGCGCGAGCCGGGGCCGTCGGTGCGTGAGCCGGGACCGTTCTGCGCCGTGGTCGCCTCCGTGCCGCTGCTCATGTCGCTCACAGGTCCGCCCCCTCGTCGTAGAGCCCGAAGTAACGCGCGGCGGTGTCCATGTCCTTGTCGCCGCGTCCGGAAAGATTCACCAGGATCAGCCCCTCGGGCCCCAGCTCACGCCCCAACTCCAGCGCACCGGCGAGCGCGTGAGCGCTCTCGATGGCCGGGATGATGCCTTCCGACTCCGACAGCAGCCGCAGTGCGCGCATCGCCTCGTCGTCCGTGACGGGCCGGTACTCGCCGCGTCCGGACTGCTTCAGATACGCGTGCTCGGGCCCGATCCCCGGGTAGTCCAGCCCGGCCGAGATCGAGTACGGCTCGGTGATCTGACCCTCGTCGTCCTGGAGTACGTAGCTGCGCGAGCCGTGCAGGATGCCGGGCTCGCCCACGGAGAGCGTGGCCGCGTGCTCGCCGGAGTCGACCCCGTGCCCTGCCGCTTCGAGGCCGACGAGCCGTACGTCCTCGTCGCCGAGGAACGCGTGGAAGAGCCCGATCGCGTTGGAGCCGCCGCCGACGCACGCCGCGACGGCGTCCGGCAGCCGCCCGGCCCGCTCCAGGATCTGACGGCGTGCCTCCACGCCGATCACGCGGTGGAAGTCCCGTACGAGCTGCGGGAAGGGGTGCGGTCCGGCGACCGTGCCGAAGAGGTAGTGGGTGCGGTCGACGTTGGCGACCCAGTCGCGGAACGCCTCGTTGATGGCGTCCTTGAGGGTGCGGCTGCCGGAGGCGACGGGCACGACCTCGGCGCCGAGCATCCGCATGCGCGCCACGTTCAGCGCCTGGCGGCGGGTGTCGATCTCGCCCATGTAGACGGTGCATTCGAGGCCGAAGAGGGCGCAGGCCGTGGCGGTGGCCACGCCGTGCTGCCCGGCGCCGGTCTCGGCGATGACACGGGTCTTGCCCATGCGCTTGGTCAGCAGGGCCTGCCCGAGCACGTTGTTGATCTTGTGGGAGCCGGTGTGGTTGAGGTCTTCGCGCTTGAGGAAGACCCGGGCGCCGCCTGCCTGTTCGGCGAAGCGCGGCACCTCGGTCAGGGGGCTGGGCCGACCGGTGTAGTTGACCATCAGGTCTTCGAGTTCGGCCGTGAAGACCGGGTCGGCCTTGGCCTTCTCGTACTCGACGGCCACTTCGTCGACGGCGGCGACGAGCGCCTCCGGAATGAACTTGCCGCCGAAGGCGCCGAAATAACCGCCGGAGTCGGGGACTCGGCCTTCGGGGTCGGGGACAAAGAAGTCGGACATCCGACGTGCTCCTTGTGAAGTACAGGTGTGCGGAAGCAGATACGCGAAGGTGCGTGCGTTGTTCCTGGGCGTGGGTACGGGCGCAACTGAGGCGCCGCGCCCACCGCGCCCGCGCCGACGTCGCCCGCCGCTCGTCACCCGTGTCGCCGCGTACGGCCGAAGACCTGCGGTGACGGAATCAACTCCCGTACCGCATCGGCGACTTCGCCCGAACTTCGGCGACTCAAGGACCGACGGGACTGACGGGCCCGCCCGTCGGCCCCCGTCTCGGCGGGCGGGGACGGCGACAGACGTATGGCGCTCAGCGGACGTGTGGGGCGCGGGCGCCCGTACGCCATCGCCTGCCGTTGATCTGCCCTGGCTCACAGCCGATGTGGTAGCGCACCCGCCTTCCGTGCACCCGCCGTGCCGGCGCCCGGCAGCCGCGAGGCCGGCAGCCGCGCGCCAGCGCCGCATGGGGGCAGCGCGCCGCGGGCCGGCGTTCACGGACGGCGGTCGTGCGGGGGCCCATGGGAGTTCAGCCCCTACCGTGCCCGTGCCGCAGCGCCGGGTGCGCACCTGCCGCGACGAGGTCCGCGACGGCCGACTTGGGGTCCTTGCCGGTGACGAGCGATTCGCCGACGAGCACGGCGTCGGCTCCGTCGTTGGCGTAGGCGATCAGGTCGTGCGGCCCACGGACGCCGGACTCGGCGATCTTGACGATGTGGTCGGGGATGTCGGGGGCGATGCGGGCGAAGTTGCCGCGGTCCACCTCGAGCGTCTTGAGATTACGCGCATTGATCCCCACGATCCGGGCCCCGGCGTCCAGCGCACGCTGGGCCTCCTCCTCGTCGTGCGCCTCGACGAGCGGGGTCAGCCCGATCGACTCGGCACGCTCGATCAGCGAGACCAGCGCCTCCTGCTCCAGCGCGGCGACGATCAGCAGCACCAGGTCGGCGCCGTGCGCACGCGCCTCCCAGAGCTGATACGAGGAGAAGACGAAGTCCTTGCGCAGCACCGGGACGTCGACCTTGGCCCGCACCGCTTCGAGGTCCGCGAGCGAGCCGCCGAAGCGCCGCTGCTCGGTGAGTACGGAGATGACCGCCGCGCCGCCCGTCTCGTAGTCCACGGCGAGTGCGGCCGGGTCGGCGATCGCCGCGAGGGCGCCCTTGGAGGGGCTGGAGCGCTTCACCTCGCAGATGACCCTGACGTCCTCGCCCTTCAGCGCGGCCACGCCGTCCTTCGCGGGACGCCCCGCGGCGGCGCGCTCCTTGAGCTCGTCGAGGCTGACGCGGGCCTGCCGCTCGGCAAGGTCCTCACGCACCCCTTCGATGATCTCGTCGAGCACACTCACCGAGCGGCCTCCTTCGGGTCGGGTACGGGCTCCTCGCGGCGGGCGGAGGAATGGTCAGATCGGGCACTGCGATGCTATCGGGCGGGAGCCGGAGGACTCGCATCCGCCCGTCTTGAATCCCACATTCCGGACAAACCGCCTCCGGCTCCGTTGCCGTGACGCCGCTCGTATCGGCTCGGGACGTTGGTGCTTTCCGGCTCGCTGCCCGGACTTCAGGGCGCGAGCGCCGCTCCCGCCGGCAGGTTCCGTACGACGGTGAAGGCGAGCGCGAGCACGCCCAGGGCCCACCAGTGCGAGGTACGCAGCGGCACCGTCACCGGCCGGGCCCGAAGCACCCGCACCACCCAATGAACCATGAACAGCGCGAAGACGCCGAAGGCGGCCACCGCCAGGGCGTTCGCACCGAGAGCGCCCGCGAGGTCGCCGTGCACGAGGGCGTGAGCGCAGCGGAGCCCGCCGCAGCCGGGGCAGTAGAGGCCGGTGAAGCGCAGCAGCGGGCAGACCGGATAGTGGCCGGGCTCACCCGGGTCAACGGCTCCCACATACGCGAAGGCCGCGCCGACGGCCACGAGCGTGCCGGCCGGCGCGGCGAGACGGGACACCGGGATCGCGGTCCGGCGCCCCGCTGGTGCGGGCTCGTGCCCGCTCAGGACGACTGCTCCTGCGGCCGGCCCTGGGCGCGTGCGCTGCCGGAGGTGCCGGACGTGCCGGACGCCTTCGGCTGGCCGAGGCCCGCGGCCTTCATCAGCAGGCCGACGACGCCGCCGCCGACCGCCACGACGAGGCCGGCCACGAAGCCGATCGGCTGGGCCAGCACCGTGCAGATGCCGGAGATGCAGAAGCCGACGAAGCTGATCGTCACGCCCGTCCACGCGGCCAGGGTGTGACCGTGGCTGTTGCCCGCCATGTGTGTGCTCCTCGTAAGTTCAACCGAATGGGCCACCGGCCCGCTCGCCCACCATTGTTCCCCCTGTCCCGCCGGGACGCCGAGCCAGGGGTGCACTGGGCGCCCGGCGGGGCTCAACTCCCGCCCCGGCGCTGCTGTTTCGCCACGCCGGGCGTCGTCGCTTACGGGGCGGGCGGGGCGCTTGCCCGCGTGCTCAGGGCGCGTCCCCCGTGGGGTCCTCGCCGCGGTCGAGGGCCTTCCACATCTCCTCGGGACGGCCGGGGTCGGCCGCCGTCGCGGCGCCGCGTGGCCCTGGACGGCGGCGGCGCGGCACCCGCTCGTTCCTCTCGTAGCGTGCGCTGCCCGACATCGACGGCCACGCCGTCCCGTATCGCAGCGCCAGTACGCCCGCGATCAGCAGCAGCGCACCGCCTGTCGCAGAGAGGTACGGCCAGGCGCTGACGTGCACCGCGTCGACGCCGGTGCGGGCGAGACCGCTCGCCTTGGCCGCCTTCTCCTCCAGCGCCGCGCTGTCGTCGGCGGTGAGGAGTGCGGCGGCGAGGGTGCCCGTACCGCAGAGGGCGAGCAGCGCGGCGACGAGGACCCGGCCCGCCCGCTTGACCGCGAACACCGCGACGAGGGCGGCGAGTCCGACGAGCGCGAGGGCGCTGGGCAGGCCGGTGACGTCGCCGCCCTTGGCCTTCACGGGAAGCTCGCCCTGTGCGAACGACGCCGTGGCGTGGCTCCACACCTGGCCACCGGCGAGCAGCACGAGGGCGGCACCTGCCGCTCCGCACAGCAGCGCGAACGCGAGGGCGCGGCGGGCGGCACGCGCGCCCGGCCGTGCGGGAGCGCCCGTGGAAGCGGCCGTGGAAGCGGCCTGCTCCGCACGGCGTTCGGCGGCCGGACCTGTCGCTCCCCCGGTCTCCACACCGGTCTCGTCGCCGGTCTGATCGCCGGTCTCCTCGCCGTGCGGGGCGTCCGAGGAGCGTGCCTTTGGTACGGAAGTCACCCGTCCACGCTACCGCCGAGCCTTTCGGCCGAGGCGACCGCCCTGAGGACCGCTGCGGCCTTGTTCCTGCACTCCGTGTCCTCGGCCGCGGGGTCCGAGTCGGCGACGACGCCCGCCCCGGCCTGCACATACGCGGTGCCCTCGCGCAGCAGTGCCGTACGGATCGCGATGGCCATGTCGGCGTCCCCGGCGAAGTCGAGATAGCCGGCGCAGCCGCCGTAGACGCCGCGGCGGGTCGGCTCCAGTTCTTCGATGATCTGCAAGGCGCGCGGCTTGGGAGCGCCGGAGAGCGTCCCGGCGGGGAAGCATGCGGTGAGCGCGTCGAAGGCCGTGCGCCCGTGGGCGAGCCGACCGGTCACGGTGGAGACGATGTGCATGACGTGGCTGTAGCGCTCGATCGACATGAAGTCGACGACCTCGACGCTGCCCGGCTCGCAGACCTTGCCCAGGTCGTTGCGGCCGAGGTCGACGAGCATCAGATGCTCGGCGCGCTCCTTGGGGTCGGCGAGGAGTTCGTCGGCCAGCGCCGTGTCCTCCTGCGGGGTGTGGCCTCGGGGCCTGGTGCCTGCGATGGGGTGCATCATCGCCTGCCCGTCCTCGACCTTGACCAGGGCCTCCGGGCTCGAACCGACGACGTCGAAGCCGCCGTCGCGCTCCGGGGTGCCGTCCCCGTCGGCCGTGTCCGCGAAGCGGAACAGATACATGTACGGGCTGGGGTTGGTCGCCCTCAGCACCCGGTAGACGTCGAGTGCGCTCGCGCGGCACTCGGCCTCGAAGCGCTGGGAGGGCACGACCTGGAACGCCTCGCCCGCGCGGATGCGTTCCTTGATGTCCTCCACCCACGCCCGGTACATCGCGCCGCCCGAGCGTGCCGTGAACTCCGGGAGCCGGGACGGCGGGAGCACCGCGGGCGCCGCGGGCACCGGGCGCGCCAGGTCGGCGGCCATCGCGTCCAGCCGTGCGACGGCGTCCTCGTACGCCTCGTCGACGCCGGTGTCGAGGTCGTTGTGGTTGATGGCGTTGGCGATGAGCATCACCGTGCCGTCGCGGTGGTCGAGTACGGCCAGGTCCGAGGCGAGGAGCATCGTCAGCTCGGGCAGCCGGAGGTCGTCGACCGTGCCGCTTCCCCTCTGTTCGCCCTCGCCGTCGCCGTCACCGGCGTTGCCGTCGCCGTCGCCCTCGGGGCCGTCCGCGCTGATCTTCTCCAGCCTTCGCACGATGTCGTAGCCGAGGTAGCCGACCATGCCGCCGGTGAACGGCGGCAGGTCGGAGTCCTCATGGAGGTCGCGCGGGGTGTGCAGGGCCTCGACCGTCTCGCGCAGGGCGGTCAGCGGATCGCCGCCGACGGGCACTCCCACGGGCGGCGCGCCCAGCCAGTGCGCGCGGCCTTCGCGCACCGTGAGCGTCGCCGCGCTGCGCACGCCGATGAAGGAGTACCGCGACCAAGTCCGGCCGTTCTCCGCCGACTCCAGCAGAAAAGTGCCGGGGCGTTCACCGGCGAGCTTGCGGTAGAGCGCGATGGGGGTGTCGCCGTCGACGAGCAGGCGCCGGGTCACGGGGATGACGCGGCGGTCCTTCGCGAGCGTGCGGAATGTGTCGAGGTCCGGAGTCGTCATGATCGGTGACCTTACTGTCCGTCAGCCCTCGTCGGCTTGCGGACCGGAGGGCGGTACGGAGTGCGTCCCGGAGCGCGCTCCGGCGGGCGGCGCCTCGACCGGCAGCCCGCCCGCGTCGAAGCAGGTACGGTCGCCGGTGTGGCAGGCCCCGCCGGTCTGGTCGACCTTGACGAGCACCGTGTCGCCGTCGCAGTCGAGGGCCACGGAACGTACGTGCTGGACGTGCCCGGAGGTGTCGCCCTTGACCCAGTACTCCTGGCGGCTGCGGCTGAAGTAGGTCGCGCGCCCGGTGGTGAGGGTCCGGTGCAGCGCCTCGTCGTCCATCCATCCCAGCATCAGCACCTCGCCCGTGTCGTACTGCTGGGCTACGGCGGGGAAAAGGCCGTGCGCGTCGCGCTTGAGGCGAGCGGCGATCTCGGGGGCGAGCGAGGTCGCGGAGGTTCGTGCGGGCATGCGGCCCATTCTCGCGCATGCGGCGGGCGAACGTGCACGTGGTGTGCGTACCTGCTTCCGGTGTGCGTGCCTGCTTCGCGAGGCATTCCCGGGCGGCCCGGCACGGAGCCGTTCATGGAGCGGGGTATAGAGCGGATCTATGCCGGTTCTTTGTTTTTTCTATTCGACACCGCGGGCCTTTTTCGCTCATCGTATGGCTGGGACTTCACCGCTGGAGACGGGAGGAGTACGGCCTATGACACCGACGCCGGGCCACGGCGAGACGGACCCCTGGGCGAAGCCGGTGAAACCGCCTCTTCCACGCAAGGAGCTCAAAGGACTCCAGCGGCGGCGCAACGGCCCCGCACTGCGGCACATGGCCGGGCACCTGGCGACCGGAGCGGCCACCACGGGCCTCATCGCGTGGAGTTGGGGGACGTACTGGATGATCCCCGCGATGTTCGCGCAGGGGATCGTGGTGGTTTTCCTCTTCGCTCCCATGCATGAGTGCACACACGGCACGGCTTTCCGTACGCGGCGGCTGAACAGCGCGGTGGCGGCATTCTGCGGTGTGCTGATGATGCGGCCCGCGCTTTATTTCCGTTACCGTCACGCCGCTCACCATTCCTACACACAGGACCCGGAGCGCGACCCCGATCTGGTGGCGATGCCGGACGGTGTCTCCGGATATCTCGGCGAGGTTTTCGGAATGGAATTCTGGCCGAAGGTCGCGGGCACCCTGTACCGGAGCTGCACGGGGCGCTTCAACGACCGCGAGCGGTTCTTCCTCCCGGAGTCCGAACGGCCCCGTGTGGTGCGGGAGGCCCGGCTGATGGTCGGCCTCTACGCGGCCGTGGCCACCGTATGCGGCGTGACGGGGACATGGCCGGGACTGCTGGCGTTCTGGCTGCTGCCGAGGATCGTGGCCGAGCCCGCGCTGCGCCTCGTGAGGATGGCCGAGCACACCGGCATGGCCGAGGGCGCGGACCCGCTCACCAACACCCGGACCACGCTCACCAATCCGCTGGTGCGGTTCCTGTACTGGAACATGCCCTTCCACGCGGAGCACCATCTGGCGCCCTCCGTTCCCTTTCACAGCCTTCGGCAGTTGCACAGGGCGCTGCCCGGCGCCCCCGGGGAGCGGCCGTACGTCGTGAGCAAGGGGTACGTACGGGCCCACCGCGACATCGTCGGCAACCTCGGCAACGGGTCCGGTTCGACCGTGCCGACCAGCACGTCCGCAGCGGTGACCGGCTGACCCCGGGGCCCGTTCCGTTCCGGTGGCGGGGCCCGATACGGGGCGGGCCCGATCCGGGTGCCGCCGGCACGGGAAGCCCCCGGGCGCACACCGTCCCGCGCGGGCGCTCCATGCGGCGCGGCGGCCTGGCCTCGCCGCCGCGCCGCGTGCGGTGCGCGACGCTCCGTTCCGGTCCGGTCCGCCGCCGTCCGCCTGCGGCCTTACGTGTCCGAACTCCCCTGCCGTACGGGGAAGTCCGCACTCCCCCTGCCCGTCCGCACATCACCCCCGACTCCGCTCCCCGACTCCCGCGATGCAAAGGAGCATCCGTTGTCCGGACACCTCACGCTCGGCATCGACATCGGCACCACCAACGTCAAGGCGTGCGTCCTCGACACCGCGGAGGGCCGGGTCGTGGCCTCCGCCGCGGCCGAACACCCGCTGCACCACCCGCACCCCGGCTGGGCCGAGCAGGACCCCGACGACTACTGGCGTGCCGTCTCCTCCTGCATCGCCCGCTGCCTGAACGACTGTCCGGGCCCGGCCTCCGACGTGGCGGCGGTGTCCGTCTCGGGCCTGGTCGGCGTGACCCTCCCCGTCGACCGCGACGGACGGCCGCTGCGCCGGGCGATGATCTGGATGGACAGCCGCTCGCAGCGCGAGTGCGAGGAGATACGCGAACAGGTCGGCGAGGACCGCATCAAGGCCGTCAACGGCAACCGGGTCGCACCCTGGTTCATCGAGCCGAAGGCGATGTGGCTGCGCCGCCACGAGCCGGAGGTCTACGCCGCGATCCACAAGCTGCTCTCCCCGGCCGGCTACTGCACCCTGCGCCTGAGCGGCGAATACGCGATGAACCACGGCGACGCCGGGCTGTTCTACCCGTACGAGCACCGACGCTCGCGCTGGGACCACTCCCTCACGGAGGCGCTCGGCCTCTCCCCCGGCGTCTATCCGGACATCCACCCCTCGGACACGGTCATCGGGGCGGTCACCTCGCGGGCGGCCCGCGAGACCGGACTGCGCGAGGGCACGGCCGTGGTGGCGGGCGGCACCGACATCGGCGCGGCCGCCCTCGGCGCCGGAGCCATCGAGACCGGGCAGGCGTACTACTCGATGGGCACCGGTTCCAATCTGGGCGTCGTAGTGCCCCGGGAGGAGCTGCCGGAGGAGTACCGCATCCTCAAGTGGCCCCACGTCATCGACGGGTTGACGCTCTTCGACGCGCCGATGGCCTTCACGGGCGCCTCGCTGAAGTGGTTCCGCGACAAGTTCGCCGACCCCGAGAGCGCGCTCGCCGAACGTATGGGACGCAACGTCTTCGATCTGGTGACGGCGCAGGCCGAGCGCATCACGCCGGGCGCCGACGGGCTGCTGTACCTGCCGTACCTCGGCAACTCCCTCTCGCCGCGCTGGGACGGGAACGCCTGCGGGGTCTTCTTCGGGATGCAGCCGTTCACCAGCCGCGCCCATGTGATCAGGGCGCTGATCGAGGGCGTCGCCTTCGACCTCTACTCAAACGTGCGCATCGCCGAGGCCGGCGGCGCGGACTTCCCCGAACTCGTGCTCAACGGCGGCCCGACGAAGAGCGCCCTGTGGAACCAGATCACCGCGAACGTCACCGGCAGGCGGCTGCTGATCCCGGACGTTGACGAGGCCGCGCCGCTCGGCGACGCCGTCGTGGCCGCTTCGGGCGCCGGACTGTACGACGACATGCGCGAGCCGATGAAGGACCTCGCCCCCGTACGGGACGTAGTGGAACCCGATCCCGAACTCCACGCCATGTACGCCGACTTCTTCGAACTGTGGTCCCGGATCTACGACGACCTCGCACCCAGCATGAGCCGCCACCACGCCCTGGTGGAGCGCTACAGCGACCCGGAGCCCAGCGTCGTCAGCGGTGCGGGCGGCGGCAGTTGACGCGGACGTACGGGCGAGAGCGGCCGACGAGGACGGCCGGCGGCGCCGACGGGAACGCATCGGCGACGGCAGGCGGACCGAGCGCGTCCGGCGAGACGAGCGGAAGCGGAGCGACATGGTGAGCGGACCCGAACCGGGCTGGTACGCCCTGACCGACGCCCGCGAGGTGGAGGAGGACGACTGCGTACGCGTGACCCTGCACGGGCGTGCGTACGCCGTCTTCAACGTCGCGGGGGACTACTACGTGACCGACGACTGCTGCACCCACCAGGAGGCGTCGCTGTCGGAGGGGTACGTGCAGGACGACACCGTCGAATGCCCGCGCCACCAGGGCGTCTTCCACATACCGACGGGCAAGGCCATGGGCCCGCCGCTGACCCGGCCCTTGCGCGTGTATCCGGCACGGGTCGACGATGGAAAGGTCTGGGCCCGCGTCTCGGAGTAGGGGTGACGGAGCTGATGTCCGAGTCCGTCGCCGCACCCGGAACGACCTCCGCACCCGGAACGACCTCCGCACCGGGAACGACCTCCGCGCCCAACTCCGCCGATTCGGTAACCGACGCCGCGCCCGGGGCCGTTGAGCCCGGGGCCGTTGAGGCCGGGGCCGTTGAGCCCGGGGCCGGTACGGGACGAGCCGACACGGGACGAGCCGATACGGCCGGGGGCCGGGCGCAGCATCGCGAGGCCGGGCCGGAGCCCGCGGACAGCGCCGCCGGGCAGCCCGACGCGCTGCCGTACGTCAGCTTCAACCAGCTCCGCTCCTTTCACGCAGTGGCCGTCGCCGGAAGCATCACCGCGGCGGCCTCGCTGCTGCATGTGAGCCAGCCGACGGTGACGGTCCAACTCCGCCAGCTCGAAGCCCACTACGGCGTCGAACTGGTGCGCCGTACGCCCCGCAGCTTCCAACTCACCGACCTGGGCGAGTCCCTGTACACCATCACCAGACAGCTCTTCGCCCTGGAGGGCGAGGCGGTGGAGCTGCTGAACTCGGCGGGCAGCACCCTGCGGGGCAGGCTCCGCGTGGGCGGTGTGGCGCCGTACTTCGTGATGCGGCTGCTGTCGGCCTTCAACCGGGCACACCCAGGCGTCGACCTCTCCCTCCAACTCGACAACTCCGCAACGGTCGTTCGCAGGCTCACAGGCCGGGAGATCGATGTGGGCATCGTCGGCCAGACCACCCTGGACAGCCGCCTGCACGCGCTGCCCTACAGCAGACAGGACGTGGTCCTCTTCTGCCGGGACGACCATCCCTGGGCGGGGCGCGACGGCGTCCGGCTCGCCGAACTCGCCGACGCCGCACTGGTGTTGCGCGAGAAGGGCTCGACTTGCCGGCTCACACTGGAGCAGGCGCTACAGGAACGCGGCGTCGTTCCCCGGGTCACCCTGGAGGTGTGCCGCGAGGGCGTGCGGGAGGCCGTCGTCGCGGGTTTCGGTGTGGGCATCACCACTGAGATCGAATACGTGCCTGACAGCCGCACCCGCATGCTGCGCATCCTCGACGCCGACATCTTCACCGAAGCGTTCGCGGTGTGCCTGCGTGAGCGCCGTACGTACTCGGTGATCCGCGCGTTCATGGCGACCGCCGAGGAGTTCTTCGACCGGGGTCCGCGGGAGGCCGGAGCACGGAAGGCATCGAAGGCACCGCGGACGCCGAGCACAACGAGGACGCCGAGGACCCCACGGGTCTCCGAAGCCCTCGGAGAACGCGGGGAGTCAGGGGAATAGCGCCCGCGCCGGGGCGTGAATCGGCGCTACGGCGGGCCCGCCGCCGTACCCTTGGCCACATGTCCACCCATGCCAAGCGTGAACGCCTCATTCTGGCGGATCTGTTGGAGAGCGGCGGCCCCGAGGCCCCCACCCTGTGCGACGGATGGAAGGCCCGCGACCTCGCCGCGCACGTGGTGGTGCGCGAGCGCCGCGCGGACGCCGCCGGCGGGATACTGCTCAAGTCGCTCGCCCCACGGCTCGAACGGGTGCAAGGCGAGTTCACCGCCAAGCCCTACGAGGAGCTGATCCAGCTCATCCGCACGGGTCCGCCGCGCATGTCCCCGTACGCGCTGAAGCAGGTCGACGAGGCCGCCAACACCGTCGAGTTCTACGTGCACGCGGAAGACGTCCGCCGCGCGGTGCCCGACTGGACGCCGCGCGAACTGGACGCCGTCTTCCAGAACGCGCTGTGGAAGCGCCTGGAGACCATGGCACGCGTCTTCGGCCGCAAGTCGCCCGTGGGACTCGTGCTGCGCCGCCCCGACGGCCAGACCGCCGTCACCCGCAAGGGCACACCCGTGGTGACGGTCACCGGCGAGCCCAACGAACTGGTGCTGTACGTATCTGGCCGCCAGCGGGTCGCGGTGGTCGAGGAGGAGGGCGAGAAGGAGGCCGTGGCGCGGGTCCACGACGCGTCGTTGGGACTCTGAGCGGTACGGGGAGCCGGGGGCCTGGGCGGAGCGCCACCCCGGCCCCCGTTGCTGCGCGGGCCCGCTCGCTGCCCGCGCTGCCCGTAGCGCTGCCCGCTCAAGTACAGCCGCCCGTACGGGACTTCAGACGGCCGCCGTACCGATGAGCCCTTCCCTCGTCACAAGCTGCGCCAGCTCATCCTCGCTCAACTCGCCTGTCCCGTCGGGCCGTTGCGGCAGCACCATGTAGCGGCTCTCCGCGCTGGAGTCCCAGACCGTGATCTCCTGCCCGCCGGGAACGTCGAGGCCGAACTCGGTGAGCACGGCACGCGGTTCACGTACCACGCGCGAGCGGTACGCCTCGCTCTTGTACCAGGAAGGGGACGGCCCGAGCAGCGCCACCGGATAGCACGAACACAGCGTGCAGACCAGCACGTTGTGGCGTTCCGGGGTGTTCGCCACGACCTTCAGGCGCTGCTCCTGGAGACCGCCCGCCATGGAGAGACCCAACTCGGGAAGGGCTGCGTTTGCGTCGGCCAGCAGCCGCTCGCGGAACCCGGCGTCGCACCAGGCATGCGCCACGACACGGGCGCCGTTGAGCGGTGACGCCCCGTCGAGGACCGCGCTGAGGACGGCGTCCAGTTCGTCGTCGGTCACAAGCCCCTGCTCGATCAGCCGCTCCTCCAGTCGGCGCACCCGCGCCGCGACGGGGTTGCCGGTGTGCGTACCGCTCATGACGCGGCCTTTCCGTGAGGCTCCAGATACGACTGCCACAGATCCAGCGTCACCTCGTGGTCGCCCTCGCCCCACAGCTCACGCGCGGCGAACGCCACGGTGTAGACGGGTTCGACGCGAGGCTCCACATCCGGCTCGGCCCGCCTTCGTGCTACATCGTCGGCGAGCGGCCAGGTCCCGGTGACGGCGACGATCCGGCCGGTGCATCCGCGTGCGTATCGCGGCAGGCGCGTATGCCGGTCGGGGTCGAGGGCACGAGTACGGACCCGGTCGCCCGGCGCGAAGCGGGCAGCGGCGGCTTGGGCGGCGGCCTCGGCGGCGGGCTCAGTCATCTTTGCCACCGCTCGGCCCGGCGGTCAGCTCCTCGATCGCGTGGAGCCAGCGCTCGTAGTACGAGGCGGCCAAGTACGCCTGCGGAGGCATGCGTTCGATGGCGTCACGGAACTCGTCGAGGGTGTACGCGCCCCGCCGCACCAGCGCGGTGTTCAGCGCATAGACCCGTGCCTCCCAGTCGGCGTGGAAGACCGGTTCGTTCTCCTCGGGCACGACGGACCCGAAGCCCGTCTGCCCGCCGACGTCGTTCACCCTGCTCATACGCCGCACCCTAAGCGCGCTCACGGGCTGCGGGAACCGCCCGGCACCGGCGTGCCGGGGTCCGGACGGGTGCCGGTCCCGGGTGGCGGGGATACGGCACGACGTCGCGGCTGTTGCCATCACCCGAAGCCGAAGCCGAAGCCGAAGCCGGAGTCGGAATCGGAATCGGAGACGGAGACACTCGCGGACATGACCGGCCCCCGACGATCCTGTAGGAGGCAAGCGGATGCGCCCAGACGGGAGGCGGCTCGGTCGACTCCCCTCCCCCGGCCGCCACTTGACCGCCCGCCAGAGGAAACCGCGGAAAGGGACGAATTCGCGCTTTCCTCCCGGCTTCGCGCTTTCTTCCCGTCAGGCCCGGGACCGGCTACGCCCGCCGTCGGGGAAACGTATTCGACGCTGACAAAAGCGGCCCGCGCGGCGGGGGTTCGTTTGCCCTCTTCATGGCATGTCATCAGGTCTTGCGGAGCGCTGTGGCACGCGGCGCGGGTACTCGCTCAACTTCTCCTGTCCGTCGTCTTGAATTCAATGACCGCTGCCGTATCTTGACGTACCACCGGAGTCGCCCCGCTTCGATTGCGCCAAGTGCACCGACCATGGGCACAGGTTCGGCCTGTCCGTTCGAACGGAGCCCTGATGATTTCAGCCATTCGTGACTTGGTGACAGGTCCATCCCGCGGGCGGCGTCCCGTGCCCGGCGTACGCGGGCCCGACTTCGAGGCGTGGCAGGCGACTTCCCGTGCCGGGCCGGTCCGTTGGGCCTCCGCCTCCGCTCATGCACATCCGACCGGCGAAGTTGCTCCTGCTTGAGGATTCGAAGATGCACATATCGGACGTAGCCCTCTGGCTCGTGCCGCCCCTCGCAGTGGCCGCGGTCGCGGCCTGGATCACGGCACTCCGGTACCGCGGGCACTCGGCGCACCACGCACGGCGTGCCGACGCGCTCGAACAGCAGGTCCGCATGAGAGACAAGGAGACCCAGCACCTGGTCCGCGAGCGGCTTCAGGCACTCGCGGACGCGCAGTGGAAGGGGCGGCGCAGGCAGGTGCCGGGACCGCTGCACGAAGAGCTGGCGGGTACGGAGTTCGCCGACGCGCACGACTCGGTGCTGGAGATGTTCAGCTTCGCGAGCGACCGCGCCGAACAGTCGGCGGAGGGCCTGCTGCTGGCCGTGGCCCGCAAGCTCCAGGGGCTGGCGAACGGTCAGCAGCTCAAGATCAACGAGATGACGGAGCGTCACGACGACCCCGTCTTCCTAGAGGATCTGATGCAGCTCGACCACACCAACGCCCAGATCCTCCGGCGGGCGGTGGGCATGGCCGTGGCCTGCCGTGCGTGGCCGGGCCGTCAGCACAACGCGACCTCGCTGCACGACATCGTCCGTGGCGCCATCGGCCGCATCCTGGACTACAAGCGCGTGCAGATCGTACGTATCGAGGACACTCGTGCGGTGACGGGCCGCGTCGTGGAACCCCTCGTCATGACGATCGCGGAGCTGCTGGAGAACGCCACCCGCTCCTCGCACCCGCAGACCCCCGTCCAGGTGCATGTCCAACTCACCCACACCGGGCTGGCGTTCGTGATCGAGGACGCCGGAGTGGGGCTCAACGCCGCCGAGCAGGAGAAGGCGGTACGACTGCTCAACGACGAGTCGCTGGGACTCGCGAAGCTGGGCGACCCGCCGCGCTTCGGGCTCGCCGCGTGCGGTGCGCTCGCCAGGCGTTACGGCTTCAAGGTCTCGGTCGACACGGCCTCGGCGTTCGGCGGCGTACGTGCCGTGGTGAACCTTCCGCGGACCTTGCTGACCGACCCCGTCGACACGGTGTCGTCGCCCGCTCCGGGTACGCGGCGACAGGAGACGGCCGCACCCGCGGCGGCTGCCGTGGCCGGAGCGGATGCCGGGACTGCCTCGCCCACAGAGCCCACCGCGCCCCCGGCGGACCCGGGACCCGCCTCGCCCGACAGGGGCCGGCAGCCGACGCCCGCCGCCTCGGCGACCGACGCGAGGGACGCGACCGACGCGAAGGAACCCGCACCGACGACCGGCACGACGGACGCCACCACAACGACGGACACGAGCCGCACGACCGACGCGACGCCGAAGGCGACCCCCACCACCGCGAACGGGCTGCCCAAGCGCACACGTAAGCAGCCCGCCCCCAGCGCCGAACACACCCCGCCCCCCACCGCGCGGCCGGCCCCGGAGCCGAAGCCGGACGAGCGCACACCCAGCCAGGCGGCGGCCTCGATCGGAGCGTTCCAGCGAGCAGGCAAGGCGGCGGCCGACCGTCTCCGTCAGTCCACGGAAGGAACTCCCGAGTCATGACCCAGAATTCGGACGCCTGGATGCTCAATCAGGTGCTGGACCAGCCCGAGGTCCACGACGCCATCCTCATCACCGCCGACGGGCTGGTGAAGGCGTTCTCGCAGGGCCTGGACCAGGACCAGGCCGACAGCATCGCCGCCGCCCTCGCGGGAGTGCAGTCCACCAGCAGCGCCACCGCGATGTTCTGCCGTGCGCCCGCCGACTCGTGGCGGCAGAGCATGGTCGAGTTCGACGGCGGATTCGTGGTCACCATCCGTGCCCACGACTCGACGTTCCTGTCCGTGGCGACGTCGGGCGCCGCGGACGTCGGGCAGGTCGCGTACCGGATGCACGAGGTCGTGGCCCAGCTCGGGCGGGAGATGGGCGCCGAACTCCGCGAGGACGTTGGCAGCGGAGCATGACCCACCGGCACAGGCACGACCTGGTGAGATCGTTCGTGCTGACGGGCGGACGCGCTCAGCCCGCACAGGGCGCCGGCGCACTCGACGTACTGACGATGGTGACCGCCGTACCGGGCAAGCCCCCGGGTACGGGACTCCAGCCCGAACACCTCAAGGTGATCGACCTGTGCCGCGGTGGCTATCTCTCCGTCGTCGAAGTGGCCGGCCACCTCGGGCAGCCGCTCACCATCACCCGCGTACTGCTGGGCGATCTCATCGACGCGGGCCTGCTGTCGGTCAAGGCGGACCAGACGGCCCCGGACGCCGGGTCCGCGCCGGCCCCCGGCACGAAGCCCGACCCCGACCGACTGCGAACCCTGGAGAGGATGCTGCATGGCCTCCAGGCTCTCTGACGGTGTCTATGTACGAGACACCGTGCAGATCACTCCGAAGCTGATGGTGGTCGGCCCCTTCGGCGTCGGCAAGACGACCCTGATCGGGGCCGTGAGCGAGATAGAGCCGCTGCGCACCGAGGAGTTGATGACGCAGAACAGCGCCGTGGTGGACGACCTGACCGGCGTGCCAGGCAAGAGATCCACCACCGTCGCCCTCGACTTCGGGCGGCTCACACTCGCCGAGGACCTCGCGCTGTATCTGTTCGGCACACCCGGCCAGCACCGCTTCAAGCAGATCTGGGACGACCTCTCCCGGGGGGCGTACGGGGCGCTGGTGCTCGCCGACTCACGCTTCCTCGACCAGTCCTTCGAGGCGCTGAGCCTGGTGGAGAAGAGCGGACTGCCGCACGTCGTCGCCCTCAACACCTTCCCCGACACCCCGGACTACCCCGACGAGGAGCTGCGTGAGGCGCTCGACCTCGACTCCCGTACGCCGCTGATCAATTGCGACGCCAGGGACCGCGAGTCCGCGAAGGGCGCCCTCATCTCGCTCGTCAAGCACCTGTACGCCGGCCACCAGGAGTCGTCGTGACCTCCTCCTCCGAGCACACCGAACAAACCGAGCCCACCGGAGCGGCCGGAGCCGCCGAACACACCGAGCGGCCCGGGCACTTGGAACGCCCCGGCGGCCCCGGCAAGCCCGAGCACCTCCAGGCGCTGTCCGCCCTGCGGGAGCCCCTGCCGGAGGCCGCGCCGGAACCCGCACGGTCCGAGGCGGGCCCGCCCGCTTCCGGCCCGCGGGGCTGCCCCGTACAGCGGCCGTCGTCCGGGACTGCGTCCGGGACTGGGACCGGGGGCGGACCTGAATCCGGTTCAGGACTGCCGAAGCTCTACGACGACGCCTTCGCCAGGGACCCCAACGCCCTCTACGACAGGCTCCGTTCACAGGGCGGCCCCGCGCAGTGGGTGGAGCTGGCGCCGGGCGTCGAGTCCATACTCGTCACCGGCTACCAGGCGTGCCTCGAAGTCCTGCGCAGCCCGTACTTCTCCAAGGACGCCCACCGCTGGAAGGCGCTGGCCGACGGCGAGGTGCCCGCCGACAGCCCCATCCTCCCGATCATGGGTCCGCGGAAGAGCCTCTGGTTCGCCGACGGCCAGGAGCATCTGCGGCTGCGCACGCCCGTCGACCGCGCTCTCGCCGGGATCGACCCGCACGAACTGCGAGCCGTCGTACAGCGCAGCGCCACTCAGCTCATCGACGAGTTCGCGAAGGACGGCCGGGCCGACCTGGTCTCCCAGTACGCGGCGCGAATCCCCGTCATGGTCCTCACTCAGCTCTTCGGCTGCCCGAACCATCTCAACGGCCGCATCTCCACCGCGTTCCTCCAGATGGTCAACGCCGTCGAACCGGACGCCGCCACCGAGGGGTTGAAGGACCTGGTGGCCTGTCTGAACGAGCTGATCGAGATCAAGTACCGGACCCCCGGCGACGATGTCACGACCCGGCTGCTGCGCCACTCCGCCAATGTGACGCGCGAGGAACTGATCGACCAGCTCGTGGTGCTCACCGGTGCCGGGCAGGTGCCCGGCACGGCCTGGATCTCCACCGCCACGATGATGCTGCTCTCCGACGACCGCTTCGCAGGCGACCTGACCGGGGGCAGCCTCACGGTCACCGACGCGCTCAACGAGGTGCTGTGGCTGCACGCCCCGCACTCGAACTACTCGTTCGTCTACGCCATCGAGGACTACGTACTGCGCGACCAGGAGACCGGCGAGGAGACCTTCGTCCCCGCAGGCGTCCCGGTGACGATCAGTCACGCCGCGGCCAATCTGGACCCGAGCCTGCCGACCAGCCAGACCCAGCGCGCCTCCAACACCGCCCATCTCGCCTTCAGCGCGGGCCCGCACGCCTGCCCCGCGCAGGACATCGCCGGTGTCATCGCCGAGGTCGCCATCGACACCCTGCTCGACCGGCTCCCCGAGATGGAACTCGCCGTGCCCGCCGATCAACTCGCCTGGCGCCCCGGCCCGTTCATCCGCGCCCTGACCGAACTGCCGGTGCGCTTCTCCTCGGCGGCCGAGCGCACACGGTACGAGCCACCGGGGCGGACCGGTGCGGTCGACGCACCCGTCACGAACGGCGCGGGCGATCCCCCGGGCGGGGGCGCGGGTGTCGACGGCACGGCGACGGCGTACGGGGCAGACGTGAGTACGGGCACGGGTACGGGCTCCGGCTCCGGTACGCCCACGCCCGATGCGGAGCGGCAGCACCAGGCCCCGGCACGTAAGGCGCCGCGCCGCTACTGGGCACTGCCGGGCCGCCGCCGACGGTGAACCGCCCGGCCTCCACCGGGCCTCACCGCTGAACCGGCGAACCGCGAACCCGCGAAGCCGCGAACGGACGGTCCTCCGAACCTGCGAACCGGCGGTCCCGCGAACCCGCGAACCGGCGGTCCCCCGAACTCGTAACCTGCGAACCGCGATCCGCCCCGCGCTCAGCGGACGGGCGCGCCCGCCTCACGCAGCGCGTCCTTGACCTGCCCGATCCGCAGTTCGCCGAAGTGGAAGACGGAGGCCGCCAGCACCGCGTCGGCTCCCGCGCCGACCGCGGCGGGAAAGTGCTCCAGCCTGCCCGCACCGCCCGACGCGATCACCGGTACGGAGACATGCCGTCCCACGGCCTCGATCATCTCGGTGTCGTAGCCGTCCTTGGTGCCGTCCGCGTCCATCGAGTTCAGCAGGATCTCCCCCACGCCCAACTCGGCCGCGCGGCGCGCCCATTCGGCGGCGTCCATCCCGGTGCCGCGGCGGCCGCCGTGCGTGGTGACCTCGAAGCCGGAGGGCGTGGAAGCGTCCTCGCCGCAGCGCCGGGCGTCGACCGACAGCACCAGCACCTGGCTGCCGAAGCGTTCGGCGATCTCACGGATCAGCTCGGGCCGTGCGATGGCCGCGGTGTTCACGCCGACCTTGTCGGCGCCCGCGCGCAGCAGCCTGTCGACGTCGTCGCCGCTGCGTACGCCGCCGCCGACCGTGAGCGGGATGAAGACCTGCTCGGCGGTGCGCCGTACGACGTCGTATGTCGTCTCACGGTCGGAGGAGGAGGCGGTGATGTCGAGGAAGGTGAGTTCGTCGGCGCCTTCCTGGTCGTAGATCTTCGCCATCTCGACCGGGTCGCCCGCGTCCCGCAGATTACGGAAGTTGACGCCCTTCACGACCCGTCCGGCGTCGACGTCCAGGCAGGGGATGACTCGTACGGCCACGGACATGCTGTGCTGACTCCTTGTTGGATGGTGCGAGGGACGTGCCGGGGGCGGTGCCGGGCGGGTTCGGACGCCGCGGCAGTACGGAGGCGGTGACTGCGGACAACCGGGCTGCGGACGAGCGGGCTGCGGACAACGGAGCTGCCGACGACAGGGCTGCGAAGCCCGGGATCGTACGGCCGTCAGGAACGGTCGGTGCGGAACGCCTCCAACTCCACCTGCACCAGCACCCGGGAGTCCACGAAGCCCGAGACGATCACGACGGTCGCCGCGGGGGCGACCTCGCCGAAGATCTCACGGTGCGCGCGTCCGACGTCCCCCACGTCCCGCGCGTGCGTGAGATACATCCGGGTGCGGATCACCGACTCCGCGCCGAGCCCGAACGGTTCGAGTGCCTTGAGGGCGTTGCCGAAAGCGGCCCTGGTCTGCTCGTAGGGCGAGCCCTCGCCGAGCAGCTTGCCGTCCGCGAGCGGCATCGTCCCCGCCACCAGCACCCGGTCTCCCGCGGCGACGGCGCGTGCGAAGCCGATCGTCTCTTCCCAGGTGCTTCCGGAGCGGTCACGCTCCACTTCGGGGTCACGCCGTTCGGGCGGGGTCATGACGACACGGCCTCCAAAGCCTCTTCAAGTGTGAACGCCTCGGCGTAGAGGGCCTTGCCGACGATGGCTCCCTCGACGCCCTCCGGTACCAGAGTGGCGATCGCCCGCAGATCGTCAAGGGAGGAGACCCCGCCGGACGCGATGACGGGACGGTCCGTGACGGAGCAGACGTTGCGCAGCAGTTCGAGGTTGGGGCCCTTGAGGGTGCCGTCCTTGTTGATGTCCGTGACGACGTAGCGGGCACAGCCCTCGGAGTCGAGCCGGGCCAGCGTCTCGTAGAGGTCGCCGCCGTCGCGGGTCCAGCCGCGGCCGCGCAGCGTCGTGCCCCTCACGTCCAGTCCGACCGCGATCCTGTCGCCGTGCTCGGCGATGACCTTGGCGACCCACTCGGGCGTCTCCAGGGCCGCCGTACCGAGGTTGACGCGGCGGCAGCCCGTGGCGAGGGCGGCGGCGAGGCTCGCGTCGTCGCGGATGCCGCCCGAAAGCTCCACCTCGATGTCCATCGCACGGGCGACCTCGGCGATGCGGTCGCGGTTGTCGCCGGTGCCGAAGGCCGCGTCGAGGTCGACGAGGTGCAGCCAACGGGCGCCCGCCCGCTGCCAGTTGAGGGCCGCCTCAAGCGGGTCGCCGTAGGAGGTCTCGGAACCGGACTCGCCGTGGACGAGGCGTACGGCCTGCCCGTCGCGCACATCGACGGCGGGGAGGAGTTCCAGCGTGTGAACGGACGGCCCGTACGGGGTGGACGAAGGCGTGGACACGTGCTCTCCCGGCTCGTTGTTCAGTGATCGTCAATGTTTCAGGACTGGCTTCGGTCTTCAGAGCGTTCGGGCTTCCGGCGTTCCCGGGTTGTACGGGCCCGGGTCGTAAGGGCCCGGCTCCCCGGGTTCGCACAGGTCCGGTCTCACAGCGAGGCGACCCAGTTGGACAGCAGCCGCGCACCGGCGTCGCCGGACTTCTCGGGATGGAACTGCGTCGCCCACAGCGGCCCGTTCTCCACGGCGGCCACGAACGGCGCGCCGTGCTCCGCCCAGCTCACCTTCGGCGGTGCCATCGCCGGGTTAGTGACCGTCAGCTCCCAGTCGTGGACGGCGTAG
Organism: Streptomyces marispadix; assembly: GCF_022524345.1. NCBI lineage: Bacteria > Bacillati > Actinomycetota > Actinomycetes > Kitasatosporales > Streptomycetaceae > Streptomyces > Streptomyces marispadix. The sequence goes on from NZ_JAKWJU010000002.1 coordinate 1,091,061, forward strand.
GAGTGGACGAAGTAGAAGCGGTCGCTGTCGGACAGCCCCTCGAAGAGACGCGAACCGGCGGCGGGCGTCACCGTGTTCCACCCCATGTGCGGCACGGCGTGGTCGGCGTCCGCCTTCAACGGGCCCACGGTGCCCGGCCATTCGCCCAAGCCCTCGGCCTCCGTGCCGTGCTCGACGCCGCGCGAGAAGAGGATCTGCATGCCCACGCAGATGCCCAGCACGGGACGGCCGCCCGCGAGCCGCCGCTCGACGACCCAGTCGCCACGTGCCGCCCGCAGCCCCTCGACGCAGGCCGCGAAGGCGCCGACGCCGGGCACCAGCAGCCCGTCGGCGGCCATCGCCCTGTCGTAGTCACGGGTGATCTCCACGTCCGCGCCGGCCCTCACGAGGGCGCGCTCGGCCGAACGCACGTTGCCGAAGCCGTAGTCGAAGACCACTGCCTTCTTGCGCTCCGCACCCGGCGCGCTCGTGTCGGCGCTCCTGGCCCCGCTCATGTCCACACCTCCAGCCGCAGCACCCCGGCGAGCAGCGCCAGCGCCGAGGCCGTGCCGAGCACCGCCACCACGCCCTTCGGCAGCTTCTGCTTCCAGAAGGAGACCGCCCCGCCGAGCAGGAAGAGCCCGACGAAGATGAGCACCGCCGACAGGCCCGTCACAGCGCCCCCTTGGTCGAGGGGATGCCGGTCTGGCGCGGGTCGATCTCGCTGGCGTGACGCAGCGCGCGCGCGAGCGCCTTGAACTGGCACTCCACGATGTGGTGCGCGTTGCGCCCGTAGGGCACGTGCACATGCAGCGCCACCTGTGCCTGCGCGACGAAGGACTCCAGGATGTGCCGCGTCATCGTCGTGTCGTACTCGCCGATCATCGGGGCCATGCCGTCCGGCTCGCTGTGCACGAGGTACGGCCGTCCCGACAGGTCGACCGTCACCTGCGCCAGCGACTCGTCGAGCGGAACGGAGGCGTTCGCGAAGCGCACGATGCCGCTCTTGTCGCCGAGGGCCTGCTTGAAGGCGGCGCCGAGCGCGAGAGAGGTGTCCTCTATCGTGTGGTGGCTGTCGACGTGCAGATCGCCCTCGGTCTTGACCGTCAGGTCGAACAGGCCGTGGCGGCCGAGCTGGTCGAGCATGTGGTCGTAGAAGCCGACGCCGGTGGAGACGTCGGCCTTGCCGGTGCCGTCGAGGTTGATCTCGACGAGGACCGAGGTCTCCTTCGTGGTGCGCTCCGCACGGCCCACGCGAGCCAGAGTCATCGGATGCTCTCCTTCGTCACTGCGCGTACCGCGTCGAGGAACGCGTCGTTCTCTTCGGGCGTGCCCGCGGTCACCCGCAGCCGTCCCGGCACTCCGTTGTCCCTCACGAGGACTCCGTGCTCCAGCAGGGCGCGCCAGGTGGCCTGAGCGTCCTCGAACCGGCCGAACTGGATGAAGTTGGCGTCGGACTCGGTGACTTCGAGCCCGAGGGCCCGCAGCTCCCGAACCAGCCGGTCACGCTCGTCCTTGAGCCGTTCGACATAGCCGAGCAGTGTGCCGGTGTGTTCGAGGGCGGCGAGCGCGGTGGCCTGTGTGACCGCCGAGAGGTGGTACGGCAGCCGTACGAGCTGCACCGCGTCGACGACGGCGGGATCGGCGGCGAGATAGCCCAGGCGCAGCCCGGCCGCCCCGAACGCCTTCGACATCGTACGGCTGACCACGAGGTTCGGGCGGCCCTCGATCAGCGGCAGCAGCGAGGGCCGGTGGGAGAACTCGCCGTACGCCTCGTCGACGATCACCATCGAGGGCCCCGCCGCCTGGGCCGCGTCGTAGAGCGCCACGACGGTGTCGCGGTCGACGGCGGTGCCCGTGGGGTTGTTCGGCGAGCAGACGAAGACGACCTCCGGGGCGTGCTCCGCGATCGCCCGCACGGCCGCTTCGGTGTCGACGGTGAAGTCCTCACGGCGCGGGCCCGGCAGCCAACCCGTGCCGGTGCCACGGGAGATGAGGCAGTGCATCGAGTAGGACGGCTCGAAGCCGAGGGCGCTTCGGCCGGGCCCGCCGAAGGTCTGAAGAAGCTGCTGGATGACCTCGTTGGAGCCGTTGGCCGCCCAGACCTGCTCACGGGAGACCTCATGGCCCGCCGTGCGGGAGAGATAAGCGGCGAGCGCGGAACGCAGCTCCAGAGCGTCGCGGTCCGGGTAGCGGTTCAGGGTGCGCGCGGCCTCGGTGACGCGCTCGCCGATGCGCCGCACCAGCTCCTCGGGCAGGGGGTACGGATTCTCGTTGGTGTTCAGCCGTACGGGCACGTCGAGCTGCGGGGCGCCGTACGGGGTCTTGCCGCGCAACTCGTCCCGGACGGGGAGCTGTTCGATGCCGGTCACTTGCTCTGCGGCGCCTTTCCGTCGGGCCCGCCGGGAGCCTGCGCCCCGCCGGAGCCCCTGGACTCCTTGAACCCTTCGAACCTGGCCTTGAGCGCCGTGCCGTGCGCGGGCAGGTCCTCGGCCTCGGCGAGCGTGACGACGTGGTGGGTGACGTCGGCCAGCGCCTCGCGCGAGTAGTCGACGACGTGGATGCCGCGCAGGAAGGACTGCACGGACAGGCCCGAGGAGTGGCAGGCGCAACCGCCCGTCGGCAGCACGTGGTTGGAGCCCGCGCAGTAGTCGCCGAGCGAGACCGGCGCGTAGGGGCCTACGAAGACCGCGCCCGCGTTGCGCACCCGGGACGCCCACGCGGGGGCGTCCGCGGTCTGGATCTCCAGGTGCTCCGCGGCGTAGGCGTCGACGACGGCGAGGCCGTCCTCCAGGGAGTCGACGAGCACGATGCCCGACTGCCGCCCGGCGAGCGCCTCGGTGATCCGCTCACGGTGCCGTGCCGCGGCGACCTGCTCCTTCAGTTCGGCCTCGACCGCGTCGGCCAGCGCCTCGGACGGCGTGACCAGCACGGCGGCGGCGACCGTGTCGTGCTCGGCCTGGCTGACGAGGTCGGCGGCGACGTGCACCGGGTCCGCGGTGTCGTCCGCGAGTACGGCGATCTCGGTCGGCCCCGCCTCGGAGTCGATGCCGATACGGCCCTTGAGCAGGCGCTTCGCGGCGGCGACATAGATGTTTCCGGGGCCGGTGACGAGCTGCGCGGGCGGGCACTCGCCGGTGCCGTACGCGAACATCGCGACGGCCTGTGCGCCCCCGGCCGCGTACACCTCGTACACCCCCAGCAGTGCGCACGCGGCGAGCACCGTCGGGTGCGGCAGTCCGCCGTGCTCGGCCTGCGGGGGTGATGCGACGGCGAGGGAGCCGACACCGGCCTCCTGCGCGGGCACGACGTTCATCACGACCGACGAGGGATACACGGCCCGGCCGCCCGGCACATAGAGCCCGACCCGCTCGACGGGCACCCAGCGCTCGGTGACCGTGCCGCCGGGCACGACGGTGACCGTCGAGTCGCTGCGCCGCTGGTCGCGGTGTACGACGCGGGCCCGGCGAACGGACTCCTCCAGCGCCGCCCTTACGTCCGGGTCGAGCCCGGCCAGGGCGTCGTCGAGGGCCTCGCGCGGTACGCGCACCAGCTCCAGAGTCACGCCGTCGAACCGCTGCGCGTAATCCACGAGCGCCGCCGTGCCGCGATGCCGGACGTCCTCACAGATCGGGCGCACCTTCTCCAGGGCGGCCTCGACGTCCAGCTCGGCACGGGGAAGCAGATCGCGGTCGAGGCCGCCGTCGACGGGGACGGCGGAACCGCGCAGGTCGATTCGGGAGATCACGGGTCCAGTCTCTCAGACCTCGTCCGGCCACCGGTCGCGCGTATCAGTGAGTGATACGCACCCCGGGAGACGATCGTCGCCTCTGGCGTTCATACAGTCACTCAGAGGGAAAGAAGCGGACGGGCCCGGCCGGAGCCCCGTCCGGGCCCTGCCCGCCGGGCCCGGCGAACGCACGCGGCACGGGCACGACCGGCCCGGCAGCCGCGGCGGCGAGGCGGAACAGGAGCAGGACAGACGCCGGACGGCGGCGGGCCGGAAGCAGAGCAGACGCAGGACAGAGGCAGAGGAAGCAGAGGGGGAAGCAGACCAGTGAGCGAGCCGGTGGACTCAAGAGAGCCGCCTTCCTGGCTGACGAGGGCCGAGTGGGGCATGTGGCAGGCGTTCCTCAACGGCAGCGAGTACGACCTGCGCAGCGGCGAAGCCGAACTCGACGACCCCAACGGCGACCAGGTCTGGGGACCGGACCGCACCGTGCGCGCCCGCGTCATCTCGCTGCTGCTGCTGCACGGACCGCCGCCGCTGCTGGGGCGCGTGGCGTCGCTGCACGTCTCGGGCGCCCACATCACCGACGTGCTCGACCTGTCGGGCGGCATCATCGAGCCGTACTTCGAGCTGCGGCAGTGCCGCTTCGAGAAGGAGGTGCGGATGGCGGAGGCGCGGATGCACACCGCGCGCCTCGTCGACTGCTACATACCGCGGCTGGAGGCGGCCCGGCTGAACACCGACGGCGATCTCCATCTGCCGCGCTGCTCGATACCCGAGGGCGTCAAGCTCACCGACGCCACCATCGGCACCGACCTGATGCTCAACGAGGCCACCATCGGCAGCGGGCGCCGGATACGCGCCATAGCCGCCGACGGCATCACCGTCTCCCAGGAACTACAGGCGAGCCTGCTGGTCACCGACGGCGAAGTGAGCCTGCGCGGCGCGACGATCGGCAGTTCGCTGCACATGTTCGGCTCGGTGCTGCGCAACACCAAGGGCCGCTACGCCCTGCACGCCCCGCAGATGACCGTCGAGCACGTGGCGAGCTTCGCCGACGCCAACCGGGGCCGCTCCTCCCAGCTACAGGGCGGCGCCACTCCCGCGTCCGGCACCCCCGTCTCCTTCGCCGAGGGCGGCAGCCGCTGGCGTACGAAGCGCTTCGAGTGCACGGGCGGAGTGGTGCTGGACGACGGCAGGTTCGGCTCGTCACTCGTCATCGAGAACGCCCGCTTCGAACTCAAGCGGGACCAGGAGCTGTCCCTGCGGCGCATCCAGACACCGGAGTTGAACTTCACGCCGCGTGCGCCCGAGCGCGGCCTCGTCGTGCTCTCCGGCGCCACCGTGGAGAAGCTGCTGGACCGCGTCGGAAGCTGGCCGAGGGACCAGCGGCTGTGGATGGCGGGCTTCACCTACCAGCAGGCCATCCCCAAGGAGGGCCACTTCAACGTCCGCGAGCGGCTGCGCTGGCTGGCCGCGGCCACGCCTGAGTACTCGCCGCTTCCCTACGAGCAGTTGGCGCTGATGTACCGCAACAGCGGCGAGGACACCAACGCCCGTGCGGTGCTCCTCGCCAAGCAGCGCCGGCGCCGCGAGACGCTGCCGCTGGTGGGCAAGGTATGGGGCTACTTACAGGACTGGACGGTCGCATACGGATACCGCCCGGCGCAGGCCGCGCTGTGGATGGCGCTGCTGTGGGCGGCGAGCGCCATGTACTTCGGGGTGCATCGGCCCGAACCGCTCAAGGGCAACGAGTCGCCGCACTGGAACGCCGCGCTGTACGCGCTCGATCTGCTGCTGCCCGTCATCACGCTCGGGCAGGACAACGCCTGGGATCCGGCGGGCCTTCCGCAGTGGGTCGCTGCCGGGCTGATCCTCCTCGGCTGGATCCTCGCCACGACCGTGGCGACGGGCGCGACGCGGCTGCTTCGCCGTCAGTGAACCAGCCGACCGTTGCCGTACGGCGGCGCGAAGTCGGGGCCCCGACGGCGCGCTGCCGTACGGACGCGCCGCCCGTGTACGGCGGCTGCGCGGCGCTGCGGCCGCGGGTGCCCGCTCGTAGTTGCACTCGTGATCGATCGGGAGCACCCCGTACGCCCCGAAGGCTTTAGGCTTACTCGTTGTGACAACCGCGCTTCCGCTCTTCCCCCTCAACTCGGTGCTGTTCCCTGGTCTTGTGCTGCCGTTGAACATCTTCGAGCAGCGGTACCGCGCGCTGATGCGGGACCTGCTGAAGATCCCCGAGGACACGCCCCGCCGCTTCGGTGTCGTCGCCATCCGCGACGGCCGCGAGGTCGCACAGACCTCGACGGGCCTGCCGGAGAGCGCGCCGCCGCAGGGCGCCGAGCCGATGGCCGGGTTCGGACCCGATCCGATGACGTCCTTCTACACGGTGGGCTGCGTCGCCGACGCCTCCACGATCCGCGAACGTACGGGCACGGGGAGCGGTACGGGCTCCGGCACCGGCGGGGGACCGGGCTCCGGCGCGGCCGGCGGCACCGGCTCCGGCCCTGACGACGCGTCCGTCGACGAGGACGAGGCCGCCCACGACGACCCGGGCTACGAGGTGCTGGCCACCGGCACCACACGCTTCCGGCTTCTCTCGGTGGACACGAGCGGCCCGTATCTCACGGGCGAGATCGAGGAGTTGCCGGAGGAGGAGGGCGACGGCGCGGGGACTTTGTCCTCCGGTGTGCTGCGGGCGTTCCGCGGTTACCAGAAGCGTCTCGCGAGCGCCCGGGAGCGCACCCTGGCCGCCGGTCAGGAGCTGCCTGACGACCCGTCGGTCGTCTCGTATCTCGTGGCCGCGGCGACCATCCTCGACACCCCGACCAAGCAGCGCCTCCTCCAGGCCCCGGACACCGCGACGCGGCTCGCGGACGAGCTGAAGATCCTGCGCCGCGAGACGGCCGTGATCGGAAAGCTGCCCTCGCTCCCGGCGGCCGACCTCACGCGCAGCCCGACAAGCCCCAACTGAGCCTCGGTCAGGGCGAGTTCGGCCGAGGCGGCGACGGTCTCCCATGGTCCTGCGGCGACGACGGACGACGTACGGCACACAGCCGCCGGGCCGATGCGGGCCACGCACACGGCACGGCGGACGGACGACGGTGCACGCGATGGCGAAGAAGAAGCAACAACGGCAACGGCAGCAGCAGGCGGCGACCCCGGCGACGCTGGCCGTGTCCCGTGCGGGCGTGGAGTTCGCCACGCACTCCTACGAGCACGACCCCTCCGCCGCCTCCTACGGCACGGAGGCCGCCGAAGCCCTGGGCATCGATCCCGGCCGGGTCTTCAAGACGCTCGTCGCGGAGATCGACGGGGCGATGACCGTGGCGATCGTCCCGGTCTCCGCGTCGCTGGATCTGAAGGCCCTCGCCTCGGCGGCCGGCGGCAAGCGGGCGGCCATGGCGGACCCGAAGGCCGTAGAACGCAGCACGGGCTATGTGCTGGGCGGCGTCTCGCCGTTGGGACAACGGCGGCGACTGCCCACGGTCGTCGACACCTCGGCGTCCGAGCACGCCACCGTCTGTGTCTCGGCGGGGCGGCGCGGCCTGGAGATCGAGCTCGCCCCGGCCGACCTGATCGCCCTCACCGGAGCGGCCACCGCGGCCATCGCCCGTACGGGTGGCACATCGTGAGGGGCTGAGGGGCTGAGGGCACGAGGAGCGGCCGGGGGCCCGGCTCGATGATGCGCCGAGCGCGGGCCTGCCCTCACCAGTGCTGCGGGGCTCCCCCGTCCTTGGGCGGTACCGGCGGCGGAGGGGCCGCCGGTGCCATGGGCTCCGGATCGCGGTGGCCGAAGGAACCCATCAGCAGCAGATGAGTCAGCAGCGCCATGAACGGCCAGACGATCAGCGCGCCCTTGGCCTGAAGCTTCAGCGGCCCGTCGAAGGTCTTGTTCGTGCCCGCCGCCTTCGCCGAGGCGGCCAGATCGCTCGACGGCCCCAGTTGTACGCCGAGCTGCCACGCCAGCACGGAACCCAGCAGCGCACCCACCGCGAGCCCGACGGCGAGCCCGATGCCTCCGCCGCGGCTGCGCAGGAACACCAGCAGTCCCGTCACCACCCCGAAACCGAGCGCGAGCAGCACGAACGTGCCGTCCGCTCCGATCGCCTCCTCGCCCTCCGGGTCCTTGAGGAAGACACCGCCGTCGACCTTGACGAGCGGTACGCGCGGCGCAAGCCACAGCCACAGCAGCCCGAGCGCCACTCCCACCACGAGCATGACGGCCGCGCACAGAGCGCCGGAGCGTGCCTCGCGCCGGACATCGGGGCGTTCCTGGTCCGCGTACTCGTCGTGCCCGTATCCGTGCGGGTACTCGGGCTGTACGGGACCGCCCGCCGGGCCCTGCTCCGTACGGTCGCCGGGGTGTCCGTACGCTCCGGACCCGCCGTATGAGGGCGGCTGGCCCGAGGCTCCCGCACCGGAGCCGCCCGCGCCCGTCCCGCCGTAGCCGGGTCCGCCGTGGCCCGCTCCTCCGTAGCCGGACCCGCCGTAGCCGGACCCCTCGTAGTCCCGGCCTCCGTCGTCGGACCCGCCGTAGTCGGGGCCGCCGGGACTGTGGCCGCCGGGGCCGGCTGGCCCGTAGGGAGACGCGGGGTGATCGCCGCCCGCGTGGTCGCCGCGCCGGTGGGAGCCCGGCTGTCCGCCGCGCCGGCCGCCACGGCCGTGCTGCGAGCGGGAGGAGCGACGCGAGTGGTCGGGGTCGGGTGAGGAAGGCGTTGGTGCGGTCACGACGCCATCGTGCCAGTTCCGGGCACCAGTTCGGGCGGCGGGCCGTAGATGGCTGCGACTGACAGCGGCTCCCGTCCCGGCCTCGCCTGCTCAGGCGCCGTCCGTACGCAGGCCGGGATCTCTTCGGCCGTCGGCCGGACCAGGGCGTATGCGGGCCCGGCACATGGTCCGGACGCTGACCGGAGACCGCTCTCGGTTCTCGGCTCTCGGTTCTCGGCTCTCGGTTCTCGGCTCTCGGTTCTCGGCTCTCGGTTCTCGGCTCTCGGTTCTCGGTTCTCGGTTCCTCGTTCCGGTCGGCCCCGGGCTCAGCGCACCGCGGCCCGCCGGTACGCCCAGGTCGCCAGCGCCAGCGACGCCACCCCCACGGCCGCGCACACGCCCAGATCCAGCGCCGCGTGGAGCCAGTCGGGCCGCGTCTCGAACGCCCGGGTCAGCGCCTCGACTCCATACGTAGACGGCAGCAGATCACGTAGCAGACCCACGGGCTGCGGCAGCCGGTCCCCGGGCAGCACGCCCAGCAGGAGCGCCGCCGACATCCCGAGCTGACCGCAGAGCGTGGCGATCTCCGGCTTCGGAGCGAGCAGGCCCAGCGCCGCGCCGAGACCGGCCAGGGCCGCGCCCGCCAGCGGTACGACGGCCACGAGCAGCCAGAGCCCGCCGAGCGGCAGTTGATACATCACACCGCCCACGACGGCGGTCACCACGACCCCCGGCACCGTGAACGACGCGTACGCACCCGCCGCCCCGAGTACGACCGCCGCCGCGGGCACCGGAAGCGTCGCGTAGTGGTCGAGTCCGCCGCCCGCACGCAGCTGCCCGAAGTACTGGGCCAGCAGATTCAGCGCCACGAACGCCACCACCAGAACCGCGGACCCGGCGACCACCGCCCGCGACTCCGCGCCGCCGTCGACGACGCCCCTCATCAGCACCATGATCCCCAGCGACTGGAACGTCGCCACGAACAGCAGCGGTACGCGGGCGACCCGCGCACGGGAGAGCTGCGCCCGGTAGACGGCGGCCATCGCGGGCCACAACCGGGCGCGGGGCGCCAGCGGAACGGGAGCCTCACCGGCCGGGGCGCGCACGCCGACGGCGCCCTCGGCCGCTTTTCCGTACGGCTCGGACCGCGCCTGCCGCGGGGGCTGCGGGGACCGCGATTCCGCTGACAGCCCGGACCGCGCCTCCCGTGTGGGTTCCGCTTCGCCCCCGGGCCTCGCTTCGTACCCGGGCCTCGCTTCGCTCGCGGGTTCCGCCTCGCTTGCGGACTTCGCCGCCTGCGCCTCGCGTGCCGACGCGGTCGTACTCACGCCTTCACCAGACCTTCCCCGCTGCCGCCCAGCGCGAGATACACGTCCTCCAGGCTGGGGGTGGCCAGCGAGAAGTCGTCGAGGGCCGCGAACGCGGGCCCGCCGGTGACGACGTCCACCGCGGCGCGAGCCGCCCCTGGCGCCATTCGCAGCGTCCAGCGGCGGCCGGAGACCGTGGCACGCCCGGCGAGGTCCGCGACCTGCGGCACTTCGAGGGGCGGGCGGTCCCGCCAGACCAGTTCGAGCCGTACGTCGCCGCCGACGAGCGACTTCAGCCCGCCGGGGGTGTCGCAGGCGATCACGCGGCCACGGTCGAGGACCGCGACCCGGTCGAGGACGGTCTCGGCCTCCATGACGTTGTGCGTCACCAGCACCACCGTCGTTCCGCGCTCCTTGCGTCTGCGCTCGACCGCCGACCACACCGCCCGCCGGGCGACGGGGTCCATGCCGGTCGTCGGTTCGTCGAGTACGAGCAGCGGCCGTTCGCCGACCAGCGCCGCGGCGACGCACGCCAGTCGGCGCTGCCCGCCGGAGAGCTTCCTGAGGGGACGGCCCGCGAGGGCGCACAGGCCCAGCTCGTCCAGTACGTCGTCCCGTTCACGCCGGGCGTCGGCGGCGTCAAGGCCGCGCATCCGAGCGGTGGTCTCCGCGGCCAGGGCGACGGTCAACTCGTCCAGCGCCACGGACTCCTGGCCGAGATGCGCGAGGACCCGCGCGGCACGCTCCGGATGGCGTACCAGATCGTGCCCGAGGACCTCCACCGTGCCCGAGTCGGGCCGCAGCAGACCCGTCAACTGCCTTACGACGGTGGACTTGCCCGCTCCATTGGGCCCGAGCAGGCCGAAGACCTCGCCCTGCCGTACGTCGAAGGTGACCCCGTCGCACGCGCGCACCCCCGCACGGGAACCGGTACCGAGACCGGAACCGTCGGTCACCGAGCCCGCGGCGTCCGGCGTCCTCGGGGACCTCCGTAGCAGGCCGAGGGGGAACCCTGCGGACCGGCGCACGCTCACGGGATACGTCTTGACCAGGTCCGCTATGCGCACAGCGGCCCGTGTCGGCGTTCGTACGCTCTCCGCCGTCTGCTGCCGCGTGCCGGTTCCCACGAGCGACGAGCCTACGCTCCAGCGTCGGCGCACCTTCCGGAAGGGGGGTTTCCGCACGGATGCGGGCAAGCGTCAGGCCCGGGGAAGGCGGGGGCGAGGGCGAACGGGCGAGGGCGCCACGCGAAGGCGAGCGCGATGCCCCGATCAGAATCCGGCAGGGGTCACTGGTCGGCGACGGAGGCGTCCTCACCGGTTGCGGCGCCCTGCCCGGCCTGCCCCTCGGGCGCGCTCTGGCCGCTGCGCCCGGACTCACCCGGCTGTCCCGGCTGGCCGGTGTGGCCCGCCTGTGCCGCCTGCCCCGCTTGGCTTCCCTGCCCGTTGGGCGTCGCCTGCCCGGCCACCGGTGCGTCGACCTCGCGCCAGAAGCCCGCACGGATCGCGTAGCGGTCGTGCTCGTCGATCTGGTCGTCCTTGTGCGCGAGCAGCCCGAACCTCGCGGCGTAACGCAGCAGTTCCCCGTCGATGCGATGCGGGATGCGCGGATACTCACGGGCGAGGGTCTGCACATGCGCGGGCGAGCCGAGCCGCTCCAGCCAGCGCCGTGCGAAGACCTGACCGACCTCGAAGGGGTCGCCGCTGACCGCCGTGATGTCCTCCTCGCGGTCTGCCCAGCGCTGCTCGGCCGTCGTGAGCTGCGCCAGCATCGGAAGCGCGGCGACCTCCGGCGACTCACCGGGCGTACCGCGCTCCACCCAGCCCCGCTCGGAGGACCAGCGCAGCGTCGCGCCCGGCGGCGTGCTCTGGCCCTGATGCGGAGGCGGCGTGGGGCGGCCGAGGCTCGCGAGGTCCTTGGGGGTGGGCACGGCGGCGGTGCTTCTGCCCGCGGCGGCCGGTGAGTCTCCCTCGTCCTCCTCGGCGGGCGCCGCGGCGGGGGTGGCGTCCGCCGTTCCCGAAGCAGGCGGTACGGGTCCGGGCGCCGTGGGCGGCACGGGCGCGCTGCCGTTCTTCGTGGCCTCGGGCAGCGGCGCGGAGAGGATCGCGGCGATCTCGGGGCGCGAGGCGGACTGCGGGTGGTAGGCGCCGGACGGTTCCGTGGCGCGTACCGCCTCGGTGATCCAGCTACGGTCCAGCACGCGGCGCTCGTCGGCCTCCGCCACAAGGTCCTCGGACTGGTTGTAGTCGCCGTCCGCCGCCTGCACGGCCCACAGATGTACGGCGACACCGTGCTCCTTGGCGGACATCAGCCCCGGGAGCAGATCCCCGTCGCCGGTGACGAGGACGATGTCGGAACAGGCACGGTTGCGGGCCAGTTCCGTCAGCTCGGCGTGCATCGCCGCGTCGACGCCCTTCTGAGCCCAGCGGCCGTCGCTTCTGGTCAGTGCGCCGAGACGTACGGTCACCCGCGGCATCACGCGCAGTCTGCGGTGCTCGGGCTGCGGCACCCGGTCCGGTGCGCCGTCGAACCAGTAGATGCGCAGCAGATCGCATCCCGTGTCGGCCTCGGCCCGCTCCCGCAGCCCGCGGATCAAAGCCGCGTGATCCACGCTGATCTGGGAGCGCATGGGCTCTCCCGCCAGCAGACTCGCGGCGGCGCCCAACAGATATCCGGCATCCACCAGAACGACGCAGCGGTCCACGATCCACCCACTCTCGGTCACCGATCCCGGCCGGAGCCGGGCCGTGTGTTTCGCCTTCGAGTCTGCCTGACCGTACAGGGCTTACCGGCCGCGCACGATCATCGGCGTGGCGGCACACATGAGGTGGGAACGCAACAGCGCGAAGAACCGCCTTACTCACGGTGATTGTCCGACATGCGCGCTTCATACCCCCGTGCCAGGCTGAATTCGGCCCAAAGTTCAACGGTCACCAGGAGGCGATCATGGCCAAGGGCAGGAATCAGGAACGCAGTCAGAAGAAAGCCGGGGACGGCGAGCGCGACCAGAGCAGGCCGGAGAGCGGCTCAACAGAGGGCCAGCCGTCGCGCCCGTCGTCGGGCAGAAGCGTCAGCCCCGCAGACGTCGCCCGCAAACACCAGCGGCGCTTCGGACACAACTGACCCTGCCTGGCGCAGAGGTCGACAACAATCCGTTTGATTCACCTGTGCCCTTGGGCACCGCACGTCGGCGCGTATGAAGAAGTGGGCGGCCCCAGCCCCGGGGCCGCCCACTTCCATGTACGGGCATCGGTACGTACGTCAGGAGGCGGGGGCCTCAACTGCGCCATGGCGGGCGGCAGTCGAGGCGGACGGCGCGCACCCGCCGCGAACCCGAGCGGGCCCGTGCCGGGCCAGGACGCGTCCCGAAGATCCCCAACCGCCGGGCCCCGGCCCGCCGTCCGGCGCCGTCAGCCCGCCATGCAGGACGGACCGAGCAGCTCCTTGAGGTCGCCGAAGAGGGCCGGCGCGGGCGTGACCCGGTGCCGGTCCAGCCGCAGCACCGTGGTCTTGCGGGCGCCCTGGAGCCGCACCCTCACCTCGCTCGAACCCCGGTGGTGGGTGAGGACTTCGCCGAGCTTCTCCACCAGCGGCGGCGTGATCTTCACCGTGGGGATGGTGATCGTCACCGGAGCGCTCGCGGACGCCTCGCTCAGGTCGGGGATCATCAGCTCCATCGCGACCAGCCGCGGCACGTCCTCGCGCTTGTCCAGCCGTCCCTTGACGAACACGACCGCGTCCTCGACGAGTTGGGTGGAGACGAGCTGGTACGTCGCCGGGAAGAACATGCAGTCGATCGAACCGGCCAGGTCCTCCACGGTGGCGATGGCCCAGGCGTTGCCCTGCTTGGTCATCTTGCGCTGCAACCCGGAGATGATGCCGCCGATGGTCACGATCGCTCCGTCGGAGTGCTCACCGCCGGTGAGCTGGGAGATGGCGGCGTCGGCCTTCTCGTCGAGCACGTGCTCCAGTCCGAAGAGCGGATGGTCGGAGACGTAGAGACCGAGCATCTCCCGCTCCTGGGCGAGGAGATACGTCTTCTCCCATTCCTCCTCGGAGAAGGTGACGTCCAGCCCGAAGCCCGGTGAGTCGTCGCCGTCGTCGCCGCCGAGGTCCCCGAAGAGGTCGAACTGGCCCTCGGCCTCCTTGCGTTTGACCTGCACGACGTTGTCGATCATCGGCTCGAACTGTGCCGTGAGCCCCTTGCGGGTGTGGCCCATCTCGTCGAACGCGCCCGCCTTGATGAGCGATTCGACGGTGCGCTTGTTGCACACGACCGCCTCGACCTTGTCGAGGAAGTCCGGGAAGGAGGCGTACTTCCCCTTCGCCTTGCGGCACTTGACGATCGAGTCCACGACGTTCTGGCCGACGTTCCGCACGGCAGTGAGGCCGAAGACGATGGTCTTGTCGTCGCGCGAGGTGAAGTTCGCCTCCGACTCGTTGACGTCCGGGGGGAGCACCTTGATGCCCATCTTGCGGCACTCGTTGAGATACACCGCCGACTTGTCCTTGTCGTCGCGCACCGAGGTGAGCAGCGCCGACATGTACTCCGCGGGGTAGTTGGCCTTGAGATACGCCGTCCAGTACGTGACCAGTCCGTACGCGGAGGAGTGCGCCTTGTTGAAGGCGTAGCCCGCGAAGGGCACGAGCACGTCCCAGACGGCCTGGATGGCCTCGTCCGAGTAGCTCTTGTCCCGCATGCCCTTCTGGAAGTTGACGAACTCCTTGTCGAGGACCTCCTTCTTCTTCTTGCCCATCGCACGGCGAAGAAGGTCGGCCTGTCCGAGCGAGTAGCCCGCGAGCACCTGGGCGGCCTTCTGCACCTGCTCCTGGTAGACGATGAGGCCGTAGGTGACGTCGAGGACCTCCTTGAGCGGCTCCTCCAGCTCGGGGTGGATCGGGGTGATCTCCTGCTGGCCGTTCTTGCGGAGGGCGTAGTTGATGTGGCTGTTCATGCCCATCGGGCCCGGGCGGTAGAGGGCCGAGACGGCGGAGATGTCCTCGAAGTTGTCGGGTTTCATCATCCGCAGCAGGGAGCGCATGGGCCCGCCGTCGAACTGGAAGACGCCCAACGTGTCGCCGCGGCAGAGCAGTTCGAAGGTCTTGGGGTCGTCCAGCGGCAGATCCAGCAGCTTGAGGTCGACGCCCTTGTTGTTGCGGATCATCTTGACCGCGTCGTCCATGATCGTGAGGTTGCGCAGGCCGAGGAAGTCCATCTTCAGCAGGCCCAGCGCCTCGCAGCTCGGATAGTCCCACTGCGTGACGACGACGCCGTCGTTCTTCGGGGAGAAGACCGGCACGTGGTCGATCAGCCGCTCACTGGACATGATCACGCCCGCGGCGTGCACGCCCATCTGCCGCACCAGGCCCTCGATGCCACGCGCGGCGTCGATGACCTTGGTGACGTCCGGCTCGTTCTCGTACATCGCGCGGATCTCGCCCGCCTCGCTGTAGCGCGGGTGGTCCTTGTCGGTGATGCCCGACAGCGGGATGCCCTTGCCGAGGACGTCCGCGGGCATGGCCTTGGTGATGCGGTCGCCCATCGCATACGGGTAACCCAGCACGCGGGCCGAGTCCTTGATGGCGTTCTTCGCCTTGATCGTGCCGTAGGTGCCGATCATGGCGACCTTGTCCGCGCCGTACTTCTCCGTCACGTAACGGATCACGTCGCCGCGCCTGCGCTCGTCGAAGTCGATGTCGACGTCGGGCATGGTGACGCGTTCGGGGTTGAGGAACCGCTCGAAGATCAGCCCGTGCGTGACCGGGTCGAGGTCGGTGATGCCCATGGCGTACGAGACGATCGAGCCCGCGGCGGAGCCCCGGCCGGGACCGACCGCGATGCCGTTGTCCTTGGCCCAGTTGATGAAGTCGGCGACGACGAGGAAGTAGCCGGGGAAGCCCATCGAGATGATGACGTCCATCTCGTACTCGGCGAGCTCCTGGCGGTCCTGGGGGACGCCGCCGGGGTAGCGGCGGGCCATTCCCCGCTTGACCTCCTCCTTGAACCACGACACCTCGTCGTAGCCCTCGGGCACGTCGAAGCGCGGCATCAGGTTCTTCGTCTCGAACATGCCCGCGGTGTCGACGCGTTCGGCGATCAGAAGCTGGGTGTTGCGGCAGCCCTGCTGCCAGACGTCCGAGGAGTCGATGGCGTACATCTCCTCGGCCGACTTGATGTAGTAGCCCGCGCCGTCGAAGCTGAAGCGGTCGGGGTCGGAGAGATTGCTGCCGGTCTGGATGCACAGCAGGGTGTCGTGCGCCGCGGACTCGTGTTCGTAGGTGTAGTGCGAGTCGTTGGTGACCACGAACGGGGCGTCGATGCGCCTGGCGACCTCCTCGAGGCCGTCCCTCGCCCGCTTGTCGATGTCGATGCCGTGGTCCATCAGCTCGACGAAGAAGTTCTCCTTGCCGAAGATGTCCTGGAACTCCCCGGCGGCCTGCACGGCCTCCTCTAGCTGCCCCAGACGGATCTTGGTGCTCACCTCGCCCGAGGGGCAGCCGGTGGTGGCCATCATCCCCTTCGCATACTCGGCGAGCAGTTCGCGGTCCATGCGGGGCTTGCGGAAGAAGCCCTCCAGACCGGCGCGGGACTGGGCCCGGTAGAGGTTGTGCAGGCCCTCCTTGTCCCGGGCCCACATCGTCATGTGCGTGTACGCGCCGTTACCGGAGACGTCGTCGCGCTTCTGGTGCGGGGTGCCCCACTTGACCGGGCGCATGTTCCGCCGGTGGTCCGGGGCGACGTACGCCTCGATGCCCATGATCGGGGTGACACCGGCGTCCTTGGCCTGGTGGAAGAAGTCGTAGGCGCCGTGGAGATTCCCGTGGTCCGTCATCGCGATGTGCGACATGCCCATCTGCTCACAGGCCTTGAACATGTCCTTCAGCCGCGCCGCGCCGTCCAGGAGCGAATACTGAGTGTGCACGTGAAGATGTGTGAACGGCTGGTCGGTCACGGCGCGGGACACCTCCGGGCACGGGTTCTGCTGGACGATTCCGGAGTCTACGACCCGCCACCGACAACGCGGACGGGCGGCGGCCGGTCCCCAACTCCCGGGCGGCGCGCGGCGGTACGGCCCGGCGGCGCGGCCCGGTCACGAGCGGCCGCGCGGGCTCTGCGCGGCAGCCGGTCCCGGCACAACGCACCGGGGCGCGCCATCGGCTCCGCACGCCTTTCTCTCCGCTTTACCGCCTCCCCCAACGCTTCTTTGCGCTCCGTGCGAGAAGATCCCGTCGGCACCAGCACGTCGACGACCCGGAAGGGCGGCACCAATGGCAACGCAGCAGACCGGCAGCGCGGACGCCCGCGCCGAGCGGATCCTGGAGGTCTTCGACACCGCCTTCGGAGAGCTTCTGGCCGCCGATCCGGCCGCCTTCCAGGTCAAGTTCCGCAAGATGGCGGCCTCCGCGTTCGCCTTCTACCGCGGCACCGCCTGCCTCTTCTACGCCGACGCCACCGAGGAGTACGAGCGCAGCGACGCCCCGGCGAGAGCGGGGAACGGCACGGAAGGCGCCGACGGCCCCGGACTCGGCGGCCCCTTCCTCGACGAACGCACCGGCCGGGTCTGGATCCACGGCGATCTGCACGCCGAGAACTTCGGCACGTACATGGACGCCAACGGACGGCTCACCTTCAACGTCAACGACTTCGACGAGGCGTTCGTCGGCCCCTTCACCTGGGACCTGAAGCGCTTCGCCGCCTCCGTGGCGCTGCTCGGCTACAGCAAGGCCCTCAGCGACGAGCAGATCACCGGCCTGGTGCGCGCCTACGCCGGCGCCTACCGCGAGCGCATCCGCCACCTCGCCGAGCGCGACGCGGGCGTACGGGACGACCTCAAGGACGACGACGGCGCGCCCTCGCTCACCCTCGACACCGCGAGCGGCCCCGTACTCGCAGCGCTGCGCTCCGCACGCGCCAACACCCGCTTCGCGCTGCTGGAGAGCATGACCGAGATCCGCGACTGGGAACGCCGCTTCACGCCCGGCGGCGGCACCGTCGAACTGGACGAGGCGACCCGCTCCGAGGTGCTGGAGGCATTCGACGCGTACATCCGCACGCTGCCGGGCGCGACCCGGTTCCGTACCGACGCCTACCGGGTCAAGGACGTCGTCGGACGCCGCGGCATCGGCATCGGCAGCGCCGGGCTGCCCTCGTACAACATCCTGCTCGAAGGCCACAGCGACGCCCTCGAGAACGACCTGGTGATCTATATGAAGCAGGCGCAGACCCCCGCCGTCGCGCGCCACATCACCGACCCCGCCATCCACGGCTACTTCCTCCACGAGGGCCACCGCACGGTGATCTCGCAGCGGGCGCTTCAGGCGCACGCGGACCCGTGGCTGGGCTGGACCGAACTGCGTGGCGCGGGCCAGCTCGTCGCCGAGGTCTCGCCCTACGCCGTCGACCTGGACTGGTCGGACCTGGACGACCTCGGCGCCATCACCCAGGTCGTCGGCGACCTCGGCCGGGCCACAGCGACCATGCACGGCGCCGCCGACGTCGAGAGCGGCCACTCCCTGGTGCCCTTCTCCACCGAGCGCGCCATCGACGCGGCGATCGCCAAGGACGAGGAGGGCTTCCCGCGGATGCTGACCGACTTCGCGCACGACTACGGTTCGAGGGCGAGGCGCGACCACCAGATCTTCGTGGACCTCTTCCGCAACGGCCGTATCCCCGGGCTGTAGCCGGAGCCCGGTGCACCGGTCCTGCGAGGGGCGGCGGCCCTGCGGGGAGCGGCACGGCCAGGGTGGGAGGGCGGCCGGAGGGAGCGACGGACGGGGACCGCCCGCGGACCGGTCCGGGCTCTGTGACGCGGAGGTCCGCGATCCAGGGGCGGAGGTCCGCGATCCAGGGGCCCGCATTTAAAGACCCCTTACCCCTCCGCATGGCACACTTCCCGGCGATGGACATGGATGCGGCAGGCATACGGACAGTGCGGGCGGTCGTCTTCACCGTGCTGTGCGTAACGCTGTCCGCCGGGTCCCACGTACTGCTCTCCGGGGTGCCGCTCCCCCTCGGCCCGCTGCTCGCGGTCACCGGCGTGATCTTCCTGCTCGCCTTCGCCCTCGCGGACCGCGAGCGGAGCTACGGGCGCATCGCCGCCGTGCTCATCCCGCTGGAGCTGCTCGCCGACACCGTCTTCACCTCCGGCCAGCACACCTGTTACGGGCAGGCGGGCGGCCCGGTCACCGGTCCCCTTCGCTCCGTGGGCGTCGATCTGCTGTGCGGCGGCGGCGACTTCGGCGCCGGACTGACCCACGTCGCCTCGCAGGGCGGGCACGGCGCCGCCGACGCGCTCTCGCGTAGCGCTCAGGGCGGCGGCGCGGGAGGCGGCACGGGCGCACTCGGCCAGTTCGGGGCCTCCGGTCAGGCAGGGCCGCTGGGTCCGCTCGGTCCGCTGGACGCCGCCCCCTCGGCGACGCCGTTCCTGCTGCTCGCCGCGCACGTGGCCGTCGGGCTGGTGGCCGCCGCCTGGCTGCGACGCGGCGAGGCGGCGCTGGCGAAACTGCTGCGCGCGGCCTCGGTAACGGCGTTCCGGCCGCTGCGGCTGGCGTTCGCCGCCGGTGGCCGTACGTACGACTGCTGCGGACCCGCCCCGGCCCCGCGGTCGCTGCCCGTGCTGGGCCCTCGCGCTCTGCCGCTGCTGACCCACTCCGTGCACCGACGAGGACCGCCGGCGCTGCTGCTCGCAGCCTGACCGCCCGAGTCCGGCGCGCCCGGGTCGAGCCGGCACGCCAGGCCTCACAGACCCGGCCGCGGCAACAGCCCGGTTGCGACCGGCCGCAACGGCCGGGCACCGGCGCCCCGTTCGGCCCGGCGGACCTCGGCCACCCGGCTACCGGGCCGGCCGCCCAGCCGCCAGGGCAGGCGAGCACGCGAGCACACCACAGCCACAGCCCATCCGTCGTTCCATACGCAGACCGCGTACTTACGCAATTACGGAGAAGGAACCCATGAGCAAGCGCAACAGCCAGGAAGCAAAGCGCGCCGCCCGCGATCGGCTGCGCGCGGAGCGCGAGCGGCAGGCCAAGAAGGACAAGATGCGCCGCCAGGCACTCGTCGGCGTCGCCGTCGTCGGCGTACTGGCCGTGGCCGGCGGCATCTTCTTCGCCGTCACCAAACTCACCGCGCCCAGCGGCTGGGAGGCGGCCAAGGACCAGAAGCTGGTCAAGCCCGCCAACTCGTCTGGGAAGAACGGCGAGTTCATCGTCGCCGGCGGCGAGAACGCGAAGAAGACCGTCGACATCTACGAGGACCTGCGCTGCCCGGCGTGCGCCCAGTTCGAGCAGGGCGCGGGCAAGATCCTCGTCAAGGGCGCCGAGCAGAACAAGTACAAGCTGAAGGTGCACCTGGGCGACCTGATCGACGGCAACCTCGGCGGCGACGGCTCCAAGAACGCCATCAGCGCCCTGGGCGCGGCGCTCAATGTGAGCAAGGGCGCCTATCAGGACTACCACGACAAGCTGTACTCCCCGAAGTTCCATCCGGAGGAGAGCCAGGACAAGTTCGCCGACGACGACTACCTCCTGGAGGTGGCCGACACCGTACCGGCGCTGAAGAACAACGGCGGCTTCAAGAAGGCCCTGGAGGAGGGCACTTACGACAAGTGGGCGCTGGAGATGGTCGACGGATTCAAGAAGGGCAAGGTGCAGGCCACGCCCACGATCCGTATCGAGGGTAAGGACGTCGAGCAGCAGCAGCTCCCGGCCGAGCTCCAGAAGCTGGGCGTGAAGCTCAGCGGCTGACCGCTCCCGCCCGGGGGGTTCGCGCCGTTCCATGCCGCTTCATCCCCCGTGACGGGCGGCCGAATTCGCCCCGACGGGAAGGCGAACTCCTGTGAGTTCCCTGCCCGTCGGGGCTACTTGTGCGTAACATCAAGGTCCGTGACCAATACACATGGTGAATCCCCCACATCTGCTCCGGCGGAGAGACCCGGGCACAGACCCGGCTCCGACGTCACATCCAGACCCGGACGTCCCAGGCGCCGCACGGTAGTCGCGGCCACCGCCGCCTCCGCGGCACTGCTCCCCCTCGCCGGCGGCGCGACCGGCGCACACGCGGCCGAGGGCCCCTCCTTCCTCCACGGCGTGGCCTCCGGCGATCCGCTGCCGGACGGCGTACTGCTGTGGACTCGCGTCACCCCCAGCGCGGACGCCGTACCCGGATCGGGCAAGGGCGGCCCGGTCACGGTGAGTTGGGAAGTCGCAGAGGACGAGGGCTTCCGCAAGGTCGTGGCCCGCGGCACCGCGAAGGCCGAAGCCGCCTCAGACCACACCGTCAAGGCCGACGTACGAGGACTCTCGCCGGACACCTCCTACTGGTTCCGCTTCAGCGCCGGCAACGCCGACTCCCCTGCCGCGCGCACCCGTACGGCGCCCGCCGAGGACGCCGACACCCCCAACCTCCGCTTCGGCGTGGTCTCCTGCGCGCACTACGAGGCCGGCTACTTCTCCTCGTACAGACATCTCGCCGCACGCTCCGATCTGCACGCGGTCCTCCATCTCGGCGACTACATATACGAGTACGGGCACGAGGGGTACCCCCTGCGAGGGGCGGACACCGTGCGCACCGTCCAGCCCGAACACGAGACCGTCACACTCGCCGACTACCGGCTGCGGCACGGGCACACCAAGCTCGACCCCGACGTACAGGCCATGCACGCCGCGCACCCCCTCGTCGCCATGTGGGACGACCACGAATTCGCCAACGACGCCTGGTCGGGCGGCGCCGAGAACCACACCGAGGGCCAGGAGGGCACCTGGGCGGACCGCCGACGGGCCGCGCAGCAGGCGTACTTCGAGTGGATGCCCGTACGCCCCTCCACCGGAGGCACCACCTACCGCCGGCTGCGCTTCGGACGCCTCGCGGATCTGCACCTGCTCGACCTGCGCTCCTTCCGCGACGAGCAGGCGTCCATCGGCGACGGCGACGTCATCGACGACCCCGACCGCACCCTCACGGGCCGCAAGCAGCTCGACTGGCTCAAGTCCGGCCTTTCGGCCTCGGCTTCGCGCTGGCGCATGGTCGGTACGTCGGTGATGATCGCGCCGATCGCGTTCGGTGCCGTACCGGCCCATCTGCTGGGCCCGCTCGCGGAGTTGCTGGGCATTCCCAAGGAGGGCCTGGCCGTCAACGTCGACCAGTGGGACGGCTACACGGACGACCGCCGCGAGCTGCTGACGCATCTGCGCGACCAGCACATCGACAACACCGTCTTCCTCACCGGCGACATCCATATGGCCTTCGCCAACGAGGTGCCGGTGAAGGCCGCGACCTATCCCGAAGACGCGCCCGTGGCAACGGAGTTCGTCGTCACGTCCGTCACCTCCGACAATCTCGACGACGTGCTGAACGTCGCGCCCGACACCGTCTCGTCCGTCGCCGAGGCCGCCGTCAAGGCCACCAACGGGCATGTGCGATGGCTGGACATGGACTCGCACGGCTACGGAGTCCTCGACGTCGACTCCGAGCGGGCGCACATGGACTACTTCGTGCTGTCCGACAAGGCCGACCGCGACGCCACCGCCGAGGTGCGCCGCTCCTACCGGACGCTCTCCGGCACCCAGCGCCTGGAGAAGGCGGACGGGCCGCTGGACGCCTGACCGGCCGCCTATGGGACACCACCGGGCCGGACGGCCGTCCCCGACCGGCCTGGTGGACGCCGGCCCGCGTCCCCGCCGGGGCGGTCACCCCACGCTGTCGAGGAACCCCAGCGCCGTGCGCCAGGTGCGCTCCGCCGCGTCCTCGTCGTAGTCGTCCAGATCCTCGTCGGTGAACAGATGTCCCGCCCCCGGGGACCGGAAGACCTCGACGTCCGCGCCCGCACCCCGCATCCGCAGATACCAGGCGTTCAGCCAGTCGTGCGGCTCGAAGGGGTCGGGGTCGGCGACGTGAAGCTGTACGGGCAGATCGTCCACGGCGGCGTCCTCCGCGAGGTCCGACGTGCCGTGCAGCAGGAGCAGCGCCCGCGCCCGCTCGTCGGCCAGGGCGAGGTTCTGCGCGATGGCACCGCCGAGGGAGAACCCCCCGTAGACCAGGCCCCGTTCGGAGAGCGGAGCGGTCACGGTGACGGCCCGCATCAGCAGTTCGTCCCGGCCGATCTCGTCCTTCAGCTCCATGCCCTCCTCGACGGTCGCCGCCGTACGGCCGTCGAAGAGGTCCGGGGTGTGCACCTCATGACCGGCGGCGCGCAGCCGGTCCGCCGCCCTGTGCACGGCGGGTCGCAGC
This sequence comes from Streptomyces marispadix, assembly GCF_022524345.1. NCBI lineage: Bacteria > Bacillati > Actinomycetota > Actinomycetes > Kitasatosporales > Streptomycetaceae > Streptomyces > Streptomyces marispadix. Next base: position 1,114,015 of record NZ_JAKWJU010000002.1, read on the forward strand.
CCGTGGACGGAGTGGAACAGCACGACGGTGGCCAAAGTGTCACTTCCCTCACATAGCGCCTGCGGACCCGATACGGGCCGGGACCCCGCACATGGTGGCAGGTACGGTCGGCAGTGCCCGTCAACCCCGAGGAGTCATCCCGCCATGGAGAACGTGCTACGGCCGCTCATCGTGTTCGGCGGTGCGATCGTGCTCGCGTTCGCCGTCGCATGGGGAGTCGACCGGCTGCTGCGCCGGGTCGACGCCCGCCGCCCGGAGACGCCGCTGTGGGGCCTGCTGCGCCGTGGGCGCGTGCCGCTCCAGGCCGTCGTCTTCGTAGCGCTCCTCAACATCTTCTACGACCAGGCCGAGATCGCCAGGCACTACCGTCCGGCCGTCAACCTGTGGCTGCACATCATCCTCATCGCGGCCACCGCCTGGCTGGCGCTGCGCGTGCTCGCCGCCGTCGTGGAGACGACGACCGTGCGCTACGCGGGCGTGGCCCACGACCCGGCACGCGCCCGGCGTGTGAAGACCCAGCTCACGCTGATCCAGCGCCTGGTCACCACGGTCGTGGTGGTGATCGCCGCCTCCGCGATCCTCCTCCAGTTCGACGCGATGAAGACGCTGGGCACCTCGATGCTCGCGTCCGCCGGCGTGCTGGGAATCGTCGCGGGCATCGCCGCCCAGTCCACCCTGGGCAACCTCTTCGCGGGGCTGTCCATCGCCTTCGGCGACATGGTGCGCATCGGCGACGAGGTCGTCGTGGACGGGGAGTTCGGCACGGTCGACGAGATCACCGTCTCCTATCTGGTGCTTCGCACATGGGACGAGCGCCGCGTGACGATGCCGGTCTCGTACTTCACCAGCAAGCCCTTCGAGAACTGGTCACGCGGCGGGCCGCAGATGCACGGCACCGTCTACCTCCAGCTCGACCACTCCGCGCCCATCGCGGAGCTGCGCAAGCGGACCGAGGAGCTGGTGCGCGCCAACGACCTCTGGGACGGGCGCAGTTGGAGCCTCGTCGTCACCGACACCACTCCCACCACCATCGAGGTCCGTGCCGCCGTCTCGGCCCGTACCTCCGACGACCTGTGGACGCTCCGCTGCGACCTGCGCGAGCAGCTCGTCGAATGGCTCCAGCGTGAACACCCCTACGCGCTGCCCGGAATCCGCCTCTCCTCCGCGGGCGACCCGCCCGGTACGTACCCCAACGGCCGCCCGGAACACCGCAACCACCAGGAGAGCGGCCTCCCCTGACCGTGGGACCGGGCCGGGCCCGCGGGTGCGGACCGGCCGCCGCGGACCTGCCGCCGCAGACCGGGCGACTCGGGGGAGGGGGCACATCCCCGTAAGGCGACCCAGACGGGCCCGGACGGCCCGATAACCGTCCCGCCGCCTCAGATCCGGAAGCTGCGCAGATCGAGCTGATGCAGCACCCGGTCGCAGATCTCCGGGTCCGCGCCCGGCTCCCCGCGTGCCGCGAGGACCTCGTGACGGGCGGCGGAGAGCAGTTCGCCGTTGAGCCGGTGGACCTTCTTCATCCGGGACGCACGCCGCGAGTACGCCTCGCGCCGCTCCTCGTCCACGATGTCCGGCGAGATGCGTGCGCCCACATCGTGCGCCCGCCGCAGCAGCGCCTCCGAGACCTCCTCCGGAAGGTCCTCGTCCGCTTCGATCTCACGCAGCCGCCGTCTCGCCGCCTTCGCGCAGCGCATCGCCAACTGCCGCTCCAGCTCCCGTTCCGCGGCGCTGTCCGCCCGTACCCGCAGCCGCTTCACCAGCCACGGCAGCGTCAGCCCCTGTAGTACGAGAGTGGCCAGCACGACGGCGAAGGCGATGAAGAGTATGGCGTCGCGCTCCGGGAAGTCGCCGCCGCCCTCGACGGTCAGCGGCACCGCGAGCGCCAGCGCCACCGACGCCACCCCGCGCATCCCGGCCCACCAGACGACCGTCGTCTCACGCCAGTTGAGCGGGATGTCCTCGTCGAGGTCCTTGCGCCGGTGCAGCCGCTTGGCCAACCGCGCCGCAGGCAGCAGCCACACCAGCCGGATCACGACCACCGCGGCGATCACGGCGAGCGCGGCAGGCAGCAGTTCGCTCCACCGCCCGCTCACGGGGCCCACCACGACGGCCAGTTCGAGCCCGATCAGCCCGAAGGCGACGCCGGTGACGAGCGTGTCGACGATCGACCAGAAGCTCTGCCCGACCAGCCTTCCCTGTACGTCGTCGGCGTCCACCGCACGCCCCGAGGAGAGGTACAGCGCGGTCATCAGCACCGCCAGCACACCGGAGCCCTTCAGCTCCTCCGCCAGTACGTACGAGGCGAACGGCACCAGTAGCGTCAGCCCCGTCTGAAGCGTCGCGTCCGCGAGGAACCCCGCGAGCTTGTTCGCCGCCCACCCCAGCGCCAGCCCCACCAGCACGGCAACCACACCGGAGAGCACCAGCTCCCCCACGGCGCCGCCTACCGAGAACGTCCCCGTGACGGCCGCGGCCACCGCCACGTGGTAGAGCGTGATCGCGGTGACGTCGTTGAAGAGGCCCTCGCCCTCCAGGATGGACACCAGCCGCCGCGGCAGCCCCAGCCTCCCCGCGACCGACGTCGCCGCCACGGGATCGGGCGGCGCGACGAGCGCCCCGAGAGCGACGGCCCCGGCTATGCCCAGCCCCGGCACCAGGGCGTGCGCCACGGCAGCGACCACCGCGGTCGTCACGAAGACCAGCGCCACCGCCAGCAGCAGGATCGGCCGCCTGTTCGCCGCGAACTGACGCCACGACGTACGGTGCACCGCCGCGTAGAGCAGCGGCGGCAGCACCAGCGGCAGGATGAACTCCGGCGGCACCTCCACGTCCGGCACGAACGGCAGCAGCGCCAGCACCCCGCCCAGCAGCGTCATCAGCACCGGCGAGGGCACACCCGTACGGTCCCCGAGCGGGACGGTCAGTACGGCGCCGAGCAGCAGCGCGAAGAGCAGAGCGAGCTGGTCCACCCCTACGCGCTCTCCGCACGCACCAGGTCGAGGGCCCGCTGAAGGTCGTCCGGGTAGGCGCTCTCGTACTCCACCCACTGCCCGTCGGACGGATGCTCGAAGGAGAGCCGCACGGCGTGCAGCCACTGCCGCTCCAGGCGCAGCCGCTTGGCGAGCGTCGGGTCGGCCCCGTAGGTGAGGTCGCCCACGCACGGGTGCCGGTGCGCGGCCATGTGCACCCGGATCTGATGCGTACGCCCGGTCTCCAGCTTGATGTCGAGAAGGCTGGCCGCGCGGAACGCCTCGATCAGGTCGTAGTGCGTGACCGAAGGCTTGCCGTCGGCGGTGACGGCCCACTTGTAGTCGTGCTGCGGATGCCGTCCGACAGGAGCGTCGATCGTGCCGCTGAGCGGATCGGGATGCCCCTGCACCAGCGCGTTGTACCGCTTGTCCACGGCCCGCTCCCGGAACTGCTGCTTCAGCAGCGTGTACGCACGCTCCGACTTGGCGACGACCATCAGCCCGGAGGTGCCCACGTCCAGCCGGTGCACGATGCCCTGCCGCTCCGCCGCACCCGAGGTGGCGATCGAGTAACCGGCTGCGGCGAGCCCGCCGATCACGGTGGGACCGCTCCAGCCGGGGCTGGGATGCGCGGCGACGCCCACGGGCTTGTCGACGACAACGACATCGGCGTCGTCGTGCACGACGGTCATGCCCTCCACGGGCTCGGCCACGATCCGTACCGGCTCGGGCGGAGGCGGCAGCTCCACCTCCAGCCACGCACCCCCGTGCACCCGGTCCGACTTTCCTGCCTCGGTGCCGTCGAGCAACACCTTTCCACCTGCGGCCAGTTCGGCCGCCTTGGTACGTGAGAAGCCGAACATCCGGGCGATGGCGGCGTCGACGCGCTCGCCCTCCAGACCGTCCGGTACGGGCAGGGTGCGGGTTTCGGGGATCGTGCTCACCCGATCGAGTATGCCGGAAGCCGCGGTCCGCTTCGTCACCGAGTGCTGCGGCCCGGGCACCGGGCGCCCCGGTTCAAGCCGGGTCAGTCGTCGCGGTGGACGGTCCCGTCCGGGTCCAGGCCACGGAAGGAGAGGATCACGATGAGAATGCCCCCGCACACGATCGCCGAGTCCGCGAGGTTGAACACCGCGAAGTGCGTGGGCGCGATGAAGTCCACGACGGCGCCCTGGAAGACACCGGGCGACCGGAAGACCCGGTCGGTGAGATTCCCGAACGCGCCGCCCAGCAGCAGCCCCAGCGCGATCGCCCACGGAGCGCTGTAGAGCCGCCTCGCGATACGGGCGATGACGACGATCACGACGGCGGCGATAGCGGTGAGGACGATGGTCAGCGCCTCGCCGATGCCGAAGGCCGCGCCCCGGTTCCGTACGACGTCGAGCTGGAGCACCGTGCCGATCACCTGGATCGGTGCGTGGTGCTCCAGACCGGCGACCACGATCAGCTTGCTGACCAGGTCCAGGGCGTACGCGAGAGCGGCCACGGAGATGAGCACGCCGATCCGGCGCCTGCCGCGGGGAGCGGTCCCCTCATCGTCACCGCCCGCACCGTCGGCGGGCTCTTCCGTGGTCTCTTCAGGGGTACCGATGGTCCGCTCCGCCTCTGTCACCCGACGAGGGTACGACATGTGAGGACGGCCTCGGCCCCCTTCACTGCCCGCCCGCCCCTCAGGCACCTAGCGCCGCTCCTGCTGCTGCTTGCACTCGACGCAGAGCGTCGCCCGGGGGAAGGCCTGCATCCGGGCCTTGCCGATGGGGTTTCCGCAGTTCTCGCAGAGGCCGTACGTACCGGCGTCGAGCCGCTCGATGGCCCGCTCGGTCTGGTAGAGCATCTCCCGGGCGTTGGCGGCCAGCGCCATCTCGTGCTCGCGGGTGATGTTCTTCGTCCCGGTGTCGGCGTCGTCGTCACCGGCTCCGTCGCCGGAGTCGCGCATGAGCCCGTCGAGCGCCTCGCCGGAGGCCACGAGTTCGTCCCTCAGCCGCTGGGCCTCGCTCTCGAGTTCGCCGCGGGCCTCCTCGACCTCTTGCGGCGTCCACGGCTCCTCGCCGGCACGTACGGCGAGTTCGCCCGGTTCCGCGGGAGCGGCGACCGCACGCGCCGTGGGAACCTTCTCGGCCTTCGCCACCGGAGTCTTCTTCGCAGCCACCTTCTCGGCTCCTGTCGTCTGCTTCTTCGCCGTGGTCTTCTTCGGCGCGGTCCTCGCCGGCTTCGCGGCTTCCGTGCCCTTCTTCCGGGCCCTGGAGGTCTTCTTCGCGGTCTTCTTCGCAGCACGCTCCGGCGCTGCGGCCTTCTTCGGTGCTGTCTTCCCCGTCTTCTTCTGCGCCGCCTTCTTCTCAGCCGCGCTCTTCTTCGCGGGCCCCTCCCCCTTCACCCCGGCCTTTCCGGTCTCTCCGGCTGTGGCCTTCGCCGCCTTGGTCTTCTTCCCCGCCGTGCTCCGCTTCTTCCCCGCCGTCTTCTTCGGTGCCGCCTTCGCCGACTTCTTCGCGGCCTTCTTCTTCGGTGCGGCACGGCCGGCCGCGGAGGTCTCGTTCGGTGCCGCGGCCTTGTTCGTGGACTTGTCAGCAGCCGCAGGGGAACTCGCGGCAGATCCTCTCGCCACCATGGCCGTGGCCCCTTCACATATTGTGATCTTGCTCGCGAAACGTGACCGGAACGATAAATCGACTCCGAACGCTCGACAACTGGGGCACGCCGGTCTCCAATCCGTTGTGCCCCGCCCGGCCCTGCGAAAACCGCCCCGCCCCAGTGCGCGAAGCCCCGTACACTGGGCGCAGCGACAGGCGATGAAGGGGACGAGTAGCGTCCGTACGCAGCCGCGAGCGACCCGGGGACGGTGTGAGCCCGGGGGCCTGCACGGCGCGAAGATCACCCCGGAGCCGCCGGAAGAAAGCGCCCGGTCCGGCCGGCGTGAGTAGAACCGGCAGCGCACCCCAATGAGGGGGCAGTGGGCCCGGCCCGCTGCCAAGGAGGGTGGTACCGCGGGGCCGCGGCCGTTCAGGCAGGCGCTCTCGTCCCTCCGACGGAAGCAGAGAAGTCCGCCGGAGGAAGTTCCGATGCCGCAGTACCGACAGGTGCCCGCCCAGGTAGACCTGCCCGCCCTTGAGCACGCCGTGCTCGACTTCTGGCAGGAGCACAAGGTCTTCGCCCGCACCCTCGAACAGTCCGAGGGCCGGCCCGAGTGGGTCTTCTACGAGGGTCCGCCCACCGCCAACGGCATGCCCGGCGCCCACCACATCGAGGCCAGGGTCTTCAAGGACGTCTTCCCCCGCTTCCGTACGATGCGCGGCTACCACGTGGCGCGCAAGGCCGGCTGGGACTGCCACGGACTGCCCGTGGAGCTCGCGGTGGAGCGGGAGTTGGGCTTCAACGGCAAGCAGGACATCGAGGACTACGGCATCGCCGAGTTCAACGCCCGCTGCCGCGAGTCCGTCACCCGGCATACCGACGCCTTCGCCGAACTGACGACGCGCATGGGCTACTGGGTCGACATGGACGACGCCTACCGCACCATGGACCCGGAGTACGTGCAGTCGGTCTGGTGGTCGCTGAAGCAGATCTTCGAGAAGGGCCTGCTGGCCCAGGACCACCGCGTCGCCCCCTGGTGCCCGAGGTGCGGCACGGGCCTCTCCGACCACGAACTCGCCCAGGGCTACGAGACGGTCGTCGACCCGTCGGTCTACGTGCGCTTTCCGCTGAGGTCCGGTCCGCTGGCCGGCGAGGCGTCCCTGCTCGTGTGGACGACCACTCCCTGGACGCTCGTCTCCAACACCGCGGTCGCCGCGCACCCCGACGTCGACTACGTGGTAGCGACCGACGGGTTGGAGAAGGTCGTCGTCGCCGAACCGCTGCTGGACAAGGCGCTGGGCGAAGGCTGGGAGGCCACCGGACAGACCTTCACCGGCGCCGAGATGGAACGCTGGGGCTACGAACGCCCGTTCAACATCGTGGAGATGCAGGGCGCCCACTTCGTCGTCAACGCCGACTACGTCACCACCGAGGACGGCACCGGCCTGGTCCACCAGGCGCCCGCCTTCGGTGAGGACGACATGCGCACCTGCCGGGCCTACGGCCTGCCCGTCGTCAACCCGGTGCGCCCCGACGGCACCTTCGAGGCCGGACTGCACCTGGTGGAGGGGCAGTTCTTCAAGAAGGCCGACGAAGCGCTCGTCGCCGACCTCGACGCACGCAACCTGCTGCTGCGCCACGTCCCCTACGAGCACAGCTATCCGCACTGCTGGCGCTGCCACACGGCGCTGCTCTACTACGCCCAGCCGTCCTGGTACATCCGTACCACCCGGATCAAGGACGCGCTGCTGGAGCAGAACGAACTCACCAACTGGTATCCGGAGTCGGTGAAGCACGGCCGCTTCGGCGACTGGCTCGACAACAACATCGACTGGGCCCTCAGCCGCAACCGCTACTGGGGCACCCCGCTGCCCATCTGGCGCTGCGAGGAAGGCCACTTGACGTGCGTCGGCTCACTCGCGGAGCTGACGAAGCTGACGGGCACCGACCAGTCGTCCCTCGACCCGCACCGCCCCTACATCGACGCGGTCACCTTCGGCTGCCCCGCCGAGGGCTGCTCCCTGGAGGCGGCACGCGTCCCCGAGGTCATCGACGCGTGGTACGACTCGGGCGCGATGCCCTTCGCGCAGTGGGGATACCCGTACAAGAACAAGGAGTTGTTCGAGAAGCGCTATCCCGCGCAGTTCATCTCCGAGGCCATCGACCAGACCCGCGGCTGGTTCTACACGCTGATGGCCGTCGGCACGCTCGTGTTCGAGAAGTCCTCCTACGAGAGCGTCGTCTGCCTCGGCCACATCCTCGCCGAGGACGGCCGGAAGATGTCCAAGCACCTGGGCAACATCCTGGAGCCGATCCCGCTGATGGATCAGCACGGCGCCGACGCGGTGCGCTGGTTCATGGCGGCGGGCGGCTCGCCCTGGGCGGCACGCCGGGTCGGGCACGGCACGATCCAGGAGGTCGTCCGCAAGACGCTGCTGACCTTCTGGAACACGGTCGCCTTCCAGGCGCTCTACGCCCGTACGTCCGGCTGGTCGCCCTCCGCGTCGGACCCCGCGCCCGACGGCAGGCCGCTGCTGGACCGCTGGCTGCTGAGCGAACTGCACGCGCTGGTCGACCAGGTGACGCTCGCGATGGAGAACTACGACACCCAGCGCGCCGGCAAACTGCTGTCGACCTTCGTAGACGATCTGTCCAACTGGTATGTGCGGCGCTCGCGTCGGCGCTTCTGGCAGGGCGACCCGGCGGCGCTGCGTACGCTCCACGACACCCTGGAGACGGTGACGCGGCTGATGGCACCGATCGTGCCGTTCGTCACCGAGCGGGTCTGGCAGGACCTGATCGTTCCGGTCACGCCGGGAGCGCCGGATTCGGTGCATCTCACCGACTGGCCCGAGGCGGACCTGTCCAAGGTCGACCCCGAACTGTCGCAGGACATGCTTCTGGTGCGCCGCCTGGTCGAGTTGGGGCGCGCGACCCGCGCCGAGTCGGGCGTGAAGACACGTCAGCCGCTGTCCCGCGCCCTCGTCGCCGCGTCCGGCTTCGAGACCCTCTCCCCCGACCTCCGCAACCAGATCACCGAGGAGCTGAACGTCTCGGAGCTGGCGTCCCTCTCGGAGGTCGGCGGCTCCCTCGTCGACACCACCGCGAAGGCCAACTTCCGTGCCCTGGGCCGCCGTTTCGGCAAGGGCACCCAGGCCGTGGCGAAGGCGATCGCCGACGCGGACGCGGCGGCGCTCTCGGCGGCGCTCCGCGAAGGCACGGCCGCGGTCGAGGTGGACGGCGAGCAAGTCCCGCTCACACCCGAGGAAGTGATCATCACCGAGACCCCCCGCGAGGGCTGGTCCGTCGCGTCCGACTCGGGAGCCACGGTCGCCCTGGACCTGGAGATCACACCGGAGTTGCGCCGCGCGGGCCTCGCCCGCGACGCCATCCGCCTCATCCAGGAGGCCCGTAAGAACAGCGGCCTCGACGTCGCGGACCGCATCGCGCTGCGCTGGTCCTCTACGGACGAGGAGGTCGAGCGGGCGCTGGTGGAGCACGCCGGTCTGATCCGGGAGGAGGTCCTCGCCGAGGACTTCGCGCCGGCGGCGGAAGGCGCCTCCGGGGACGAGCCCGCCGGCGGCGGGGACTCCGACTTCGGCGCCCCCTTCGAGGACGAGGCTCTCTCCCTCGTCTTCCGCCTGCGCAAGCTCTGACGAGCCGCTCGTACGGGAGCCGGGCACAGGCCCTGGGACGCCCCGCTCGGGGTGCCCCAGGGCCCTGTCGAGCACCACGGCGCCCTCGGGCTCCCGTACGCCCCCGGCAGCGCCCGCCCGCAAAGCCCCTGAGCGTCCGGCTGGCGGAGTGAGAGCCCGCACCCGGGACTCGGACGGGACTCGGACGGGACGAGCGCTCACGCAGCCGCCTGAGAGCCCTGTCCGACCGCGGCGACCTCGCCCGCGCCCTGCCCGCGTCCCGTGCGCGCACATTCCGTACGCACAAGGGCAGTACACAGGGCCCGTACGCAAAGGGCCGGGCCCGGAAGCGTTGCGCTTCCGGGCCCGGTCTTGCCTTTATGCCGGCGAATTCCGCCGTCAGACGCTCAGTTGTCGTCCTCGTCGATCAGGAAGCCCCTCATCGGAGACGGAGCCTGCTGCGGCGCGGGGCCGCCCTGCGGACGTACGGGAGCCATCGGCTGCGTCATGGCCGGGGACATCTGCTGCTGCCCACCGCCGTAGCTCTGGCCGCCGCCCTGCGAGGGGCCGCCCGGACCGCCCATGCCGCCGTTGCCGCCCATCGACTGGTGACCGCCCATGCTGCCGACCCCGGCGCCCGCGGACGCCATCGACGGGGACGGCGGAAGGGAAGGCGCCGAAGGCGTGCGCGGCGGGGCCAGCGAGTCGTCGGCCTGGTTCTCGAGCTGACGGAGCTGGCTCTCCAGGTACGACTTCAGACGCGTGCGGTACTCACGCTCGAAGCCGCGCAGGTCCTCGACCTTGCGCTCCAGCGTCGCCCTCGCGGACTCCAGGGAGCCCATCGCGACGCGGTGCTTCTCCTGGGCGTCCCGCTCAAGGGCGTCGGCCTTGGCGCGGGCGTCACGCTCAAGACCCTCGGCACGGCTGCGCGCCTCGCCGACGATCTTGTTGGCCTCGGAACGAGCCTCCGCGATGGCCTGGTCCGCGGTCTGCTGCGCCAGCGACAGCACGCGCGCCGCGCTGTCGTTGTTCTGGCCGCCGCCACCGGGCATCTGCGGGCCGCCGGGGCCCATGGGACCGCCAGGACCGCCCTGGGGTCCGCCGGGACCCATGGGTCCACCGGGACCGCCCTGAGGGCCGCCCGGACCGGCGGGAAGCGCCGGCTGCCCGCCGGGAAGCTGGGGAGGACCGCCCATGCCCTGCTGCGGGCCGTGCTGCCCCGGACCGTGCTGGCCGGGGTGCTGCCCGGGACCGCCGTGCTGACCCGGCGGCACGGGCTGCGGACCTGATATGGCGGCGGGCACCGGCCCCCCGCCTTGCCTGTCCGGTGGCTCGGGTTTGCGCATACCGCCCTGCTGCTGGTTCTGCGCGGCGGCACGGGTCGCTGCGGCGAGCTTCGCCCGCAGATCCTCGTTCTCGCGCAGCAGCCTCGTCAGCTCGGCTTCGACCTCATCGAGGAAGGCATCGACCTCGTCCTCGTCATAGCCTTCTCGGAGGCGGACGGTCGTGAACTGCTTGTTCCGCACGTCCTCGGGGGTCAGTGGCATCTCTTCACCTCAACGTAACTCGTCGGCATGTCGGCAAGACCATTTCGATCGTTCACAGCCTGGCCACGACGTTGATCAGGATGTAGACGATGATCATCAGTACGAAGAAGGACAGGTCGAGCGCCACGCCCCCGAAGCGCAACGGCGGGATGAACCGCCGCAGAAGCTTGAGTGGCGGATCAGTGACAGTGTAGGTCGCCTCGAGAACGACCACCATCGCCTTGCCGGGCTGCCATGAGCGGGCGAACTGGAAGACGTAGTCCATCACCAGTCGGAAGATCAACACGAGCAGGAAGCAGTACAGCGCGACTTGGACCACCTCGAGTGCGGTACTCACTGCGCTCCCCTCTCCCCTCGCCTCGTTGGGCGCTCTCGTGCGACCTTACGGCCCGTTCCGTTGATCCTGCGTCTTCAGCTCTGGTTGAAGAACCCGCCCTCTGCGATGCGGGCCTTGTCCTCCGCCGTGACATCGACGTTAGCAGGAGACAGCAGGAACACCTTCTGCGTCACTCTTTCAATACTCCCGTGCAAACCGAAGACCAGACCGGCCGCGAAGTCGACAAGTCTCTTCGCGTCCGTATCGTCCATCTCCGTCAAGTTCATGATCACGGGGGTACCCTCGCGGAAGTGTTCCCCGATGGTACGGGCCTCGTTGTACGTCCGGGGGTGCAACGTGGTGATCCGGTAAGGCTCCCGTTCCGACACGACCTTGGGCATGATCACCGGCGCGCTCTTCTCCAGACTCTGGCGTTCAGGTGTGATGGATGACACGGGGGCAATTCTCCCGGATCGTCCATTTTCGATGACCGCCGGGGCTGACGGCTGCTCCCTCTCGCGCTGGGCGGGCGGGTGCATCACCCGTACCGGCTCGGCCGGTTCGTCCTTCGGCAGGGGGTCGTGCGACTGCAACGGCTCGTGCCGCCGGCGGTCCCTCTCGGGCTCCGGTTCGGGCTCGAACTCGTCGTCGGGGTCGAATCCCGGGCCGTCGTACCCATCGTCCTCCACGAGGCCGAGGTAGACCGCCATCTTGCGCATAGCGCCGGCCATTCTCTGCATCCTCCGCTCTGTGGTGGGTCCCCAGCCCTTCGGTGGGAGTGCTGCATGGTTCCGTCACCGGTGGTTTGGATCCCCGCGGGTCTCTCCGCCTGTCGTCCTGCACGAATTGACCATATTTTGTGCCGTAGTCCGACTTGCTTGGCGACGTTACCCGAGCCGTGGTCGCTCTCCGAGTACCGCACTGCCGACGCGCACATGTGTCGCACCGGCGGCGACGGCCTCTTCGAGGTCCGCGCTCATCCCTGCGGACACCATGGTCGCAGCAGGATGCCTTGTACACAGGCCGGTTGAGATTTCCCGAAGCCGCTCGAAGGCCGCGGCCGGATCGCCTGCGTACGGCCCCGCGAGCGGAGCCACGGTCATCACGCCTGCCAGTCGCAGACCTTGGGCCGCCGCCAACTCGTCGCCGAGCGCGACGACCGAGCCCGGCGCCGCACCTCCACGGCCACCGGCGGTTTCTGACTCCGCGTCAAGCGCGACCTGGACCAGGCAGTCCAGTTCGCGGCCGTGATGTACGGCGGCACGGCTCAGGGCGCCGACGAGCCGGGGGCGGTCGACGGAGTGGACGACGTCCGCGTAAGAGGCGACGGAGCGGGCCTTGTTGGTCTGCAGCTGCCCCACGAAGTGCCAAGTCACGGGGACGTCCGCGCACTCCGCCGCCTTCGCGGCCGCCTCCTGGTCGCGGTTCTCGGCGACGTGCCGCACGCCCAGCTCCGCCAACAGCCGCACGTCACGGGCGGGATGGGTCTTGGTGACGACGATCAGCGTGACCTCGTCCCTGTCGCGCCCCGCGGCGACACAAGCGCTCCCGATGCGCTCCTCCACCCGGGCGAGATTCGCGGCGAGTTCGGCCTGACGGGCCGTGAGGTCCGTCACGGTTCAGTTCGCCTCCAACCAGACATAGCTCGCGAGGCGACCGGTCGTCTTCTCACGTCGATACGAGAAGTGATCGGCCGACTCCATGGTGCACACGGCGGACTGTTCCAGAGTTGTGACACCGCAGGCTTCGAGTTGGGCCCTTACGCCCGCCGCCATGTCGACCGAAGCGGTGCCCCAACTCGTCGTCGCATACGCCTCGGGAACCGCCGCCGCGACCGACTCGCGCATCTCCTCGGGCACTTCGTAGCAACGTCCGCACACCGCCGGGCCCGTGCGGGCCACGATCCGCTCCGGCGACGCGCCCTGCTTCCGCATCGCCTCGACGAGCGCGGGCACCACTCCGGCGGCCAGTCCGGGCCGCCCCGCGTGTGCCGCTCCGGCGACGCCCGCGACCGGATCGGCCAGCAGTACCGGAGTGCAGTCGGCGGTGAGAACCGCGAGGGCCAGCGAGCGTCGTCGCGTGACGATCCCGTCGAGCGGGGGCGCTTCGTCGCCGAACGGCGCCTCCACGCAGGCGACTTCACGCCCGTGCACCTGATGCATCCATACGACGTCGTCGGCGCCGAGGCCCAGCGCGGCCGCCGCCCGCGAGCGGTTCTCCCGTACGTACGACGGGTCGTCGCCGACCCTGCCGCCGAGGTTGAGGGACTCAAACGGAGCGGCGCTCACCCCGCCCCACCTGTCGGTGAACGCGAAGTGCGCGCCGCTCTCGGAGTCGTGCGTGCCTATCACTTCAGGAAGTCCGGCACATCCAGTTCCTCGGCCTGGCTGTCGTGGTACGGGCGGGCCGGCGGGACGGTCGGAGGCAGCGAGTCTCGGCCCGCGCCCGGGGCTTCGCCCACCGGCTCGGGGTCGCTCTCGCGCGGTGTGACGCTGCCGAGCCCGCCGAAGGAGGGCCGGTCGGCGTCGGGGTCGCCGCTTCCGAACGATCCCGTCGAGGAGGGCGAGTCGTCCTTCGGAGCGTGCGAACCGAGGGCCTTGTCGCGGTTCTTGCTCGGGGGCTGGCCTCCGTCGAAGCCCGCCGCGATGACCGTGACCCGCACCTCGTCGCCGAGGGCGTCGTCGATCACCGCGCCGAAGATGATGTTCGCCTCGGGGTGTGCCGCCTCGCTGACGAGCTGTGCCGCCTCGTTGATCTCGAAGAGCCCGAGGTCCGAACCGCCCGAGATGGACAGCAGTACGCCCCTCGCGCCGTCGATCGACGCTTCGAGCAGAGGCGAGGAGATGGCCATCTCCGCGGCGGCCACCGCGCGGTCGTCCCCGCGGGCCGAGCCGATGCCCATCAGCGCCGAACCCGCCTCCGACATGACGGACTTGACGTCGGCGAAGTCGAGGTTGATCAGGCCGGGGGTGGTGATGAGGTCGGTGATGCCCTGGACACCCGACAGCAGCACCTGGTCTGCGGACTTGAACGCGTCGAGCACGCTCACCTGACGGTCCGAGATGGACAGCAGGCGGTCGTTGGGAATCACGATGAGGGTGTCGACCTCGTCGCGCAGCCCCGCGATGCCGTCCTCGGCCTGGTTGGCGCGCCGCCGGCCTTCGAAGGTGAAGGGACGGGTGACGACGCCGATCGTCAACGCCCCCAGCGAGCGGGCGATGTTGGCGACGACGGGAGCCCCGCCGGTGCCGGTGCCGCCTCCTTCGCCGGCCGTGACGAAGACCATGTCGGCCCCCTTGAGGACCTCCTCGATCTCCTCGCGGTGGTCCTCGGCGGCCTTGCGGCCGACATCGGGGTTGGCGCCTGCTCCCAGACCGCGTGTCAGTTCACGGCCCACATCGAGCTTGACGTCGGCATCGCTCATCAACAGGGCCTGCGCGTCGGTGTTGATCGCGATGAACTCGACGCCCTTGAGACCGACCTCGATCATCCGGTTGATGGCGTTCACGCCACCGCCGCCAATGCCGACGACCTTGATGACTGCGAGGTAGTTCTGCGGTGCTGCCACGTCGAAGGCCTCTCGCCTCGAGTTACGTATCCCTGTCGGGCGGTCCACGTCGACCCGAACCCTAAGCGTGAAGTTTAGGGTTACCGGTGTCTGTCTTCCCTGGAGTCTTGGGAACGGACACTAAGTCGACAAGTGGTGGGTGTTCAACGAACACGCCGAACCTCCCGTTTTTCCTTTCACCCTATGTGATCAGGCCCGTGGGTGGTCATCCAGGGTGCTGGCCTGCGCTGACGCCCGTCAACTCCCCGACGAGGCCGGGGCGCTGGGAACACTGACGTCGAAGTGCCTTGCTCCCTTGGTGGCTTTCATCAGTGCGGTCAGAGACGTCGCCTTCGCGCGCCCCAGTTCACCACTGCCCCACAGCACCGTACGGCCCCCCGTCAACTCCAGTGTGATGGAGTCGTAGGAACGCACCCTGACCGTACGCGTGTCACGCGCTACGGATTCAGGAAGCGCGGTGGCGACGCGGACTGCTTCACGCCGCAGGCGTTCCTTGCCGAAGTGCCGCAGACCCGCGGAGCTCTCGACTTCCATCACGAGAAGCGGAACGCCCTTCGGTTGCTCCGGAACTACGTCGAAACGCACACCTTCCACGTCCACTTCGACGAATTTCCCGGCATGCTTCATGGCCAGTTCCGGCTTCCGTTCCGTCACTTCGATACCGATTCCGTGGGGCCAGGCTCGTACGACTCGGGCCTCGTCGAGGCGCGGCAGCGCCGTTTTGAGACGGTGCCGCGCCGCGGCACGGTCGACCGACAGCAGCGGAGTACCAACCGGAATATGGGCCGCGTCACGCACCTGTTTCTCCGTCAGAACCTCGTTGCCGCTGACGGTGACGCGTTCGACCAGTACCCAGTCCGAGCCGTACAGGGCCCATGCGCCGAAACCCATGAGCCCCAGGGCCAGGGCGAGCAGGACGAGCAGGGCTCGCAGCCGGAGCTTCCGGGGCCGCGCCGTCGGCCGGTCACGCGCGGGCGCCCGGCCCGAACCGGACGGCGGCGGGCCGGAGTCGGCGCCCGCCTGGGGACGGGCCACGCGGTCCCTGCCGTACCGTTCGGCCCCCCTGCCGCGTCCCTCGGCGTTCCTCGTCGGCCCCGTGGGTCCGGCCACGCTTGCCTGCCTTGTCTCACGCCCTCCGGCGTGCCGCGATCGCCTCGTACACCATGCGGACAAGAAGCTCGTCGGCGTCGGGCCGGCCGAACTCCGCCGCGGCGCGCGACATGTCGTGCAGCCGGTGCGGATCGGTGAGGACGGGGAGCACGTTGCCCATGATCCACTCCGGCGTCAGCTCCGCGTCGTCGACGAGCAGTCCGCCGCCCGCCTTGACCACCGGCTGTGCGTTGAGCCGCTGTTCGCCGTTGCCGATCGGCAGGGGGACGTACGCGGCCGGCAGCCCGACGGCCGACAGCTCCGCGACGGTCATCGCGCCCGCACGGCAGAGCATCATGTCGGCCGCCGCGTACGCGAGATCCATCCGGTCCACATACGGTACCGGGACATACGGCGGCATTCCGGGCATGTTGTCCGGCTGCGGCAGTTCGTTCTTCGGGCCGACCGCGTGCAGCGTCTGAATTCCCGCGCGCTGAAGGTGCGGTACGGCGTGCTGCACGACCTCGTTGAGGCGGCGTGCGCCCTGCGAGCCGCCCGTGACGAACAGCGTCGGCAGATTGGGGTCCAGACCGAACGACGCACGCGCCTGGGGCCGTAGGGCGGCGCGGTCGAGCGTGGCGATGGACCGGCGCAGCGGAATGCCGATGTAACGGGCGTTGCGCAGCTTGCTGTCGGGCGTGGAGACCGCCACGTGCTGCGAGTAGCGGGAGCCGATCTTGTTGGCAAGGCCGGGCCTCGCGTTGGCCTCGTGGATGACGATGGGGACGCCGAGGCGCTTGGCGGCGAGGTATGCGGGAAGCGCGACGTAGCCGCCGAATCCGGCGACGCAGTCGGCCTTGGTGTTCTCCAGCACCTGCTCGGCCGCCTTGATGGTGCCCCGCAGCCGCCCGGGGACGGTGATCAGTTCGGGTGTGGGTTTACGCGGCAGCGGTACGGCCGGGATGAGTTCGAGCTGATAGCCGCGTTCGGGCACCAGACGGGTCTCCAGGCCGCGTTCGGTCCCGAGCGCGGTGATGCCCACCGTCGGGTCCTGCCTGCGCAGAGCATCCGCGAGGGCGAGCGCGGGCTCGATATGGCCGGCATGGTGCCCCCACCGGCGAGTACGACGTGCACTCTCATTCACCGCTCTCCGGACGGCCGCCGATCCGCGCGCCGTCTCATCGTGTTCGTTCGCACCCCTGCCAGCCTTCTCCGCACGCGCTGCCGCAGAGCAGGCTGCCGCATGGCCAGAGCCGCTCTGGCCGCGGGGTCGCTTCGCGCGAAGGCGATGAGCAACCCGATGGCGAACATCGTCGGCAGCAGGGCTGAGCCTCCGTAGGAGAACAGCGGGAGCGGGACACCGGCGATCGGCAGAAGACCGAGCACCGCACCGATGTTGACCACGGCCTGCGCCGTGATCCAGGTGGTCACGCCCCCCGCGGCATACCTCACGAAGGGCTCCTCCGTGCGTCCGGCCACGCGGATACCCGCATAGCCTAGAGCCGCGAAGAGAGCGAGCACCGACAGCGTCCCCGCCAGACCGAGTTCCTCCCCGGTCACGGCGAAGATGAAGTCGGTGTGTGGTTCGGGGAGTTGACCCCATTTTTCCACACTGGCACCGAGGCCGGAACCGAACCATCCGCCCGATGCGAGCGCGTAGATCCCGTGGACGGCCTGCCAGCACTGGTCGTTGGCGCCCGGGTCGGTGGCGCCGATGCAGGTCAGCCGCGCCATCCTGTTCGGGCTGGTCATGATGAGGAGCGAGCCGATCACGGCGGCCACCGCCATGACACCGGCGAACAGCCTTGTGGGAGCGCCCGCGAGCCACAGCAGGCCGAAGAGGACCGCTGTGAGAATGATCGCGGTCCCCATGTCGCCGCCGAGCATGATGAGTCCGAGCAGCAGCAGCCCTACGGGCACCAGCGGTACGAGCATGTGCTTCCACTGGTTCAGCATCCGCCTGGAGCGCTTGCGGGCGAGGAGGTCGGCGCCCCACATCACCAGTGCCAGCTTGGCGAACTCGCTCGGCTGGAGCTGGAACGGGCCGCCCAGATAGATCCAGTTGCGGTTCCCGTTGACCGCGTGCCCGAGTCCCGGCACCTGCACCATGCACATCAGCACGACGGAGACGGCGAGCAGCGGATACGCCAGCGCCCTGTGCAGTCTGATCGGCATACGGGAGGCGAGCAGCAGCAACGCGGCACCGACGACCGCGGCGACGAGCTGCTTGCGGAAGAAGTACGTGGAGGACAGGCCGGATTGGAGCGCCTCGATCTGCGACGCCGAGAAGACCATCACCAGCCCGAGCACGGTGAGCAGCAGACTGCCGCCGAGGATCAGGTAGTACGCGGTGAGCGGCCGGTCCCAGGCCCGCCTCGCCTTCGCCAGGAACGCGGGTGTGCCGCTTCCACCGCCCCGCCCGGACGGTCCGCCCGGCAGACGGCGCAGCCTCGGGGGGCGCTTGGGCGCGGGGGCGGCTGCCGGTGAAGTGCCCTTGCCCGTACGGGGCTTGGCGGTGGTGCGGGACTTGGCCGCTCCGGGCCTGGCCGTACGCGGCTTGGCCGCTCCGGGCGTGGACGTACGCGACTTGTCCGCAGCGGGTTTGGCGGTACGCGGCTTGTCCGCACCGGGCTTGGACGTACGGGAGCGCCGCACCTCGCGGGGAAGCAGAAGCGTTCCATCGGCCGGCGCGTACGAGGGCTCCCAGGGCGTCAGGGCCGCCAGGGCCCTCCACAGCCCCCCTCGCCGTGCGCGGCGAACTCGGGGGCCGTTGCCGGCGGCAGCGCGGCGCCACGCTCTTCCGGACGCTCCTGTGAGTCTGGACGCGCCCGGAAGAGAGACCGCCGCAGTGCCGCTGTCGGGCGTCATCTGTCGCTTCCCCTCCGTCTGTTCCCGCGACGCGGTCCGCGGGACCGGCGGGTTACTCCACCTCGTGCGAGCGGGCCTCGGCCAGCGCACGCACCGCGTCGGTGAAGGCGTCACCGCGCGCGTTGTAGTTGACGAACATGTCCATCGAGGCGCAGGCCGGTGCCATCAGCACCGTATCCCCGTGGCGTGCCAGCCGCGCCGCTTCCCGGACTGCCGCTGCCATCGCCCCAGTGTCGGTCCGCTCCAGGTCCACCACCGGGACATCCGGGGCGTGTCGCGTGAGGGCTTCGTGGATGAGGCGCCGGTCGGCGCCGATGAGTACGGCGGCCCGCAGGCGCGGTGCCGACTCACGTACGAGTTCGTCGAAGGTGGCGCCCTTCGCGAGGCCGCCCGCGATCCACACGATCGAGTCGTACGCGGCCAGAGACGCCTGTGTGGCATGGGTGTTGGTGGCCTTGGAGTCGTCGACGTAGGCGACGCCGTCGACGTCCGCGACGTGCGCGATGCGGTGTGCGTCGGGCCGGAAGGCACGCAGTCCGTCGCGTACGGCCGAAGGCGGCACGCCGTAGGCACGGGCGAGCGCCGCCGCGGCGAGGGCGTTGGCGATGTTGTGCGGCGCGGCCGGGGTGACGTCGGAGACCTCGGCTAGTTCCTGCGCCTGCTCGCGGCGGTTCTCCACGAAGGCCCGGTCGACCAGGATGCCGTCCACGACGCCGAGTTCGGACGGCCCGGGGGTGCCGAGGGTGAAGCCGATGGCGCGGCATCCCTCCTCGACGTCGGCCCCGCGGACCAGCTCCTCGGTTGCGGGGTCGGCGCAGTTGTAGACGCAGGCGATCTGATTGCCCTCGTAGATGCGGCCCTTGTCGGCTGCGTACGCCTGCATCGAGCCGTGCCAGTCGAGGTGGTCGGGCGCGAGGTTGAGCACGGCGGCGGAGTGCGCCCGCAGGCTCGGCGCCCAGTGCAACTGGTAGCTCGACAGCTCAACTGCCAGTACGTCGTAGTGCTCTTCGGCGAGTACGACGTCGATCAGCGGCGTCCCGATGTTGCCGACGGCGGGTGCGCGCAGACCGGCGGCGCCGAGGATCGAGGCGAGCATCTGCACCGTGGTCGTCTTGCCGTTGGTGCCCGTGACGGCGAGCCAGGGCGCCGGCGGGCCGCCGCTGCCGGCGGGCTCCCCCGGCCGTGCGCCGCGCAGCCGCCACGCCAACTCCACGTCGCCCCATACGGGTACGCCCGCCTCACCGGCCGCCGCGAAGAGCGGACTCTGCGGTTTCCAGCCCGGCGAGGTGACGATCAGTTCGGTGCCGGACGGGAGGGTCTCCGCGTCCGCGAGCCTCACGGTCACGTCCTGGGCGCCGAGTTCGGCCGCACGCTCACGGTGGGCGTCGCTGTCGCCGCCGTCCACGACGGTGACCTCGGCGCCCATGCGCTTCAGGGCGCGTGCGGCGCTGACGCCGCTCACGCCGAGCCCGGCCACGGTCACCCGCTTCCCGCGCAGATCCGTCAGGCCCACTGGCTCCGTCGGACCCGAAGCGTCCAAGGGGTCGTGCCGGTCGTTCACTTGCTGGCCGCCCACCCTGCGTAGAAGATGCCGACGCCGAGGATCGCGCACATGCCCTGGATGATCCAGAAACGGACCACGACCAGCACCTCGGACCAGCCTTTGAGTTCGAAGTGGTGCTGCAACGGCGCCATCTTGAACACGCGCTTGCCCGTGAGCCGGAACGAGCCGACCTGGATGACGACGGACATGGTGATCAGGACGAAGAGCCCGCCGAGGATCGCCAGCAGCAGCTCCGTACGGGAGCAGATGGCGAGACCGGCGAGCGCGCCGCCGAGCGCGAGCGAACCGGTGTCGCCCATGAAGATCTTGGCGGGCGAGGTGTTCCACCACAGGAAGCCGAAGCAGGCGCCCATCAGCGCGGCGGCGACGACCGCCAGATCGAGCGGGTCGCGCACCTCGTAGCAACCCGGGCCCGCCGTGAAGGGGTTGGCGCAGGACTCCTGGTACTCCCAGACGCAGATGAAGACGTACGCGCCGAAGACCATCACGGATGCGCCCGTCGCCAGGCCGTCCAGACCGTCCGTCAGATTAACGCCGTTGGACATGGCGAGGATCATGAACAGCGCCCAGATCACGAAGATGACCGGGCCCATCGACCAGCCGAAGTCCTGGGTGAAGGAGAGCTTGGTCGAAGCGGGCGTCAGCAGACGGAGGTTGGCGAAGTTCAGCGACAGGACGGCGAACGCCGTGCCGACGATGAGCTGCCCCGCCATCTTCGCCTTGGCCCGCAGACCGAGGCTGCGCTGCTTGACGATCTTGATGTAGTCGTCGAGGAAGCCGACCAGACCCATACCGGCGAAGAGGAACAGCACCAGTACGCCGGAGAAGCTCGGCTGGCTGCCGGTCAGCAGCTTGGTGAGCGCGTACGCGGCGACCGTGGCCAGGATGAAGGCGATGCCGCCCATCGTGGGGGTGCCGCGCTTGCTGTGGTGGTTCTGCGGACCGTCGTCACGGATGAACTGCCCGTAACCCCTGCTCGCGAGCAGCTTGATCAGCAGCGGCGTCCCCACCAGGGACAGGAAGAGTCCGATGACTCCGGAGAAGAGGATCTGGCTCATACCCATCGGGCGGCGACCTCACCCTCGTTGGTCCCGGACTCCGTGAGCGCGTCCGCGACGCGCTCCAGACCCACCGAACGGGAAGCCTTCACCAGTACGACATCCCCCGGGCGCAGTTCGCTCCGCAAGAGCTCGACCGCCGCCTCAGCGTCGGACACGTGCACCGACTCCTCACCCCACGAACCCTCGTTCTTCGCGCCCATGTCCAGCCAGACGGCCTCCTGGCCACCAACCGCCACGAGCTTGCTGACGTTGAGCCGGACGGCGAGCCGTCCGACCGCGTCGTGCTCGGCAAGCGACTCGTCGCCGAGCTCGGCCATCTCACCGAGCACCGCCCAGGTCCGCCGGCCCCGACCCATCGCGGCCAGCGCGCGGAGCGCGGCCCGTGTCGACTCGGGGTTGGCGTTGTAGGCGTCATTGACGACCGTGACTCCATCGGCGCGCTCGGTGACCTCCATCCGCCAACGCGAGAGCGTGCTCGCGGCGGAGAGCGCGGTGGCGATGTCCCCGGCGGGCATGCCCAGTTCGTGGGCGACGGCCGCCGCGGCGAGCGCGTTCGACACGTGGTGCTCACCGTACAGGCGCAGGGTCACGTCACCGCACCCGGTCGGTGTTCGTAGCGTGAAAGTGGGCTGACCCCGGTCCGTGAGCCGGACATTCTCGGCACGTACGTGGGCTTCCTCCGCCTCCCCGAACAGCAGGACACGGGCCCGGGTGCGCTCGCTCATGGCCCTTACGAAGGGGTCGTCGGCGTTGAGCACGGCGACGCCTCCCGCGCCTCCGGCACCGCCGTCCTCGCCGTCCGGCGCCGCCTCGGGCAGCGACTCCACCAACTCGCCCTTGGCCAGGGCGATCTGCTCCCGGCCGCCGAACTCGCCGATGTGCGCCGTGCCCACGTTGAGCACGACGCCGATGCGCGGCGGCGTGAGCTGCGTGAGGTAGCGGATGTGGCCGACGCCGCGTGCGCCCATCTCCAGCACGAGATGGCGGGTGCCGGCCTCGGCGCGAAGGGCGGTCAGCGGCAGCCCGATCTCGTTGTTGAGCGAGCCCGGCGTCCACACCGTGGGCCCGAGACGCTCCAGCAACTGGGCGATGAGGTCCTTGGTGCTGGTCTTCCCTGCGGAGCCGGTGAGCGCGACGACCTGGGTGCCCAGCCGGGCGACCGAGTGCCGGGCGAGGGCGCCGAGGGCGCGGGTCACGTCGTCGACGACGATGGCCGACACGCCCACAGGCCTGGTGGCCAGCACGGCCACGGCACCGGCCTCGACGGCTCCTTGTGCGAAGTCGTGCCCGTCGGCGCGCTCCCCGGCGAAGGCGGCGAAGAGACCGCCCTCGGCCACTTTTCGGGAGTCGATGACGACGGGTCCTGTGACCTGGGCTTCCGGGTCCGGTATGTCGCTCTGCTGTCCGTCGACGACAGCGGCGATATCGGCGAGTGATAGGGGGATCATCGGTCTTCGGCGTCTGTCCCTTGGGTCGGGGTGCTGCCAGCCGCTTCCTGCTTGTGCCGGACGGCTTCACGCAGCACGAGGGTGTCGTCGAACGGTCTTACGACCCCCGCGATGTCCTGCCCCTGCTCATGTCCCTTGCCGAGGACGATCACGGTGTCGCCCGGTTCGGCACGGTCGACCGCGAGACGGATCGCGGCGGCTCTGTCCTCTTCCAGCAGAACCGTCCCGCGGTCGTAGGCGGGCACCTCGGCGGCACCGGCGAGCATCGTGGCGAGGATCGCGAGCGGGTCCTCCGTGCGGGGGTTGTCGGAGGTGAGCACCGCGGTGTCGGACAGGCGCGCGAGCGCCGAGCCCATGGCGGTGCGTTTGTGCGGGTCGCGGTCGCCGCCGCAGCCCAGTACGGCGTGCACACGGCCCTCGGTGACCTTGCGGATCGCGAACAGGACGGACTCGACGGCGTCGGGCTTGTGTGCGTAGTCGACGATGGCGAGGAAGTCCTGCCCGGCGTCCACGCGCTCCAGCCGGCCGGGGACACCGGGCACCGACGCGATGCCGTCGGCGGCCGTCTGCAAGTCGATGCCCGCGGTGACGAGGGCGGTGAGCGCGGCGAGCGCGTTGGCGACGTTGAACGGCCCTGCGATGGGGGCGGTGGCCCGTACGGACTCGTCCTTGGGGCCCACGGCGGTGAACGTCGAGCCGAGCGGGCCCACTTCGACGGCCTCGGCACGCCAGTCGGCGTCGGGGTGGCCCTCCGCGGAGAAGGTCGTCACGGGCACCTCGGACTCCTCGATGAGCCGCTGCCCGTACTCGTCGTCGAAGTTGACCACGCCCGCACGGGATCTGGCACGTGTGAAGAGCTGCCGCTTCGCCCGGAAGTAGTCCTCCATGTCCGGGTGGAAGTCCAGGTGTTCGGGGCTGAGGTTGTTGAAGACGGCGACGTCGAAGACGCATCCGTCGACGCGGCCCAGCACCAGGGCGTGGCTGGAGACCTCCATCGCCACCGACGACACTCCGCGCTCCCGCATCACGGCGAAGAGCGCCTGGAGGTCGGTCGCCTCGGGCGTGGTGCGCTCGGACTTCAGCCGCTCGTCGCCGATGCGGGACTCGACCGTGCCGATCAGGCCCGTCAGTTCGCCCGCCTTCTCGGCGGCCTTGCGCAGCCCGCCGTCGACCAGGTACGCGGTGGTGGTCTTGCCGGAGGTGCCGGTGATGCCGATCTGGAGCAGGTCCCTGCCGGGCTCGCCGTAGATCGCGGCGGCCAGCGCTCCCATGCGGGCGCGGGGGTCGGGCACCGTGAGGACCGGCAGCCCGGCGTCCGCGGAGCGTTCGGTGCCGGCCGGGTCGGTCAGCACGGCCACGGCCCCCAGTGAGGCGGCCTGCGAGGCGAAGTCGGCGCCGTGGAAGCGGGCACCGGGCAGAGCGGCGTAGACGTCGCCGGGACGTACGGCACGCGAGTCGTGTGTGATGCCGGTCGCCTGGGCCTCCTCCGCGCCCTGTGGGGCGGCGGTGTTCAGCCGGCGTGCCAGCTCCGCGAGCGGGACGGGCCGTACGTGCGCGGGCCTCGGCGGTCCCGAGGCGACATCGGTGGTCGTCCCGGTGGCCGTCTCCGTGGAGCCGGGCTCTGTGCGACCCTCCGCCGAGGGCGAGAGGGAGTTCTGATCAGCTTGTGGCACGGCGGTGAGCGTACCGGGCGCGGGGGCCGCGCGGCGAAGCGAGGGGCGTGACGGAGGGGCCGCGTCCGGCCGGTCGTGCCCGTCCCGTACCCCTGGTATGCGGCGTCACGAGGAGCGCCGGAAGGCTGTCTTCACGGCTCACGGGCTCATCGTTCCTTCTTCTTCGTACGGTCCTTCTCGGCGCTTACGGGCCAGGGGTGGGCCTTTGCTCCGGTCGGGGGGACCTGAAGGGACTTCAGGGCGAACTTCATGACCTTCTTGTAGACGGGGCCGCAGACGTCGCTGCCGAAGTAGCTGCCCTTCTTCGGGTTCTGGACGGCGCAGTAGACCGTGACGCGGGGCTTGTCGGCGGGGGCGAAGCCCGCGAAGGACGAGGTGTAGCCGTCGTAGCGGCCGGTGTCGGGATCTACCCGGTTGGCCGTACCGGTCTTGCCCGCTACCCGGTAGCCCGGGATCTTCGCGGTGGTGCCCGTGCCCTCCATGTCGCTGACGACGGACTCCAGCATCCGGGAGAGGGTCTTCGCGGTCTTCTCACTGACGACGCGGCGCTCGCCCGGCTCGGGTGCCGCGGTGAAGGCGCCGTCGGGCCCGGTGGTCCCACGTACGAGCGAAGGCACGTTCCGCACGCCGCCGTTGGCGATCGTCGAGTAGATCGAGGCGGCCTGCACGGCGTTGAGCGACAGCCCCTGGCCGAAGGGGATCGTGTACTGCTGCGACGCGCTCCACTTGCCGGGCTTCTCCAGGATTCCGGAGGTCGCGCCGGGCAGCCCCAGGCCGGTGGGCCTGCCGATGCCGAAGCGGCTCATGTACCGGTGGAGGACCTTGTTGGCCTCCTTCTGGTTCTTCCCGAGCTGCTCGGTGGCGAGGATCGTCCCGATGTTGCTGGACTTGGCGAGCACGCCGTTCAGCGTCAGATGCCACGTCTCGTGGTCGACGTCGTCGGCGAAGGCGCGGTCGGCTCGCTTGAGGCGGTTCGGCACGGTCACCTCCGTCAGCGGTGTGGCCTTGCCCTCCTCGAGTACCGCCGCCATGGACATCACCTTGCTGGTCGAACCGGGCTCGTAGACGTCCTGGGCGGCGGCGTTGCCCAGTGCCTTCGGGTCGGCGCGGGAGACGTCGTTGGGGTCGAAGTCGGGGGCGCTGGCCATGGAGAGGAGTTCACCGGTGCGGGTGTCCTGGACGACCACGTAGCCGCTGTCCGCGTCGGAGCGGGCGACCTGCTCGCGGATCGCCTGCTGCGCCGCCCACTGGATGTCGCGGTCGAGGGTGAGCTGAACGTCCGCGCCCGCGCGGGCCGGGTGTTCGCGTACGCCCGCGGTGGGCACCTGACGGCCGCCGGACTGGGCGTAGGTGATCTTGCCGTCCTTGCCTGCCAGCTTGTCGTCGAGGAGTGCTTCGACGCCTGCGCCGCCCTTGCCCTCGGAGTTGACGAACCCGAGGACGGAGGAGGCCAGTTCGCGGTTCGGGTAGACGCGCTTGGGGTGCTTCTCGCGGTAGACGCCGGCGAGCACGTCGGCCGCCTCGTCCGCGCCGCCGTCGGCGTTCTTCTCGGACTTCTCGGCGGTCTCGGCGGACCCGGCCGGCCTCGCCGGCCTCGGCGGCCTTCTCGGCGACCTCCTTCTTGAGCTTCTTGATACGTGCCCAGGTGCGCGGCGACTGCTGCCGGGCGAGGAGCACGTAGCGGGTGTCCTTCTTGGCCAGCTTCCCGGCCAACTCCTGCTCGTCCTCGTGGAGTACGGGCGCGAGGAGGGCGGCGGCACGCTCGGGGGCGTCGGTGACGCCGGTCTGCTTGCGCGTGAAGAGGTACGGGTCGGCCGTGACGTCGTAGGCGTCGACGGTGGTGGCGAGGGCGGCGCCGTCACGCGAGGAGATGGTGCCGCGCTCGGCGGCGAGCGGCACGGTGATGTAGCGGTTCACGGCGGCCTTGTCGGCGAAGGCGCTGGCGTCGACGGCCTGCACCTGGAGCAGGCGCGCGGTGAACGCCAGCATGACCACGGTCAGGCCGAAGGCGATGAGCCGCAGCCGCGGTCGTGCGCTGGCGAGGCGTAGCCGGCCGCCCTGTGAGGGCACGGGGGGCCGGGTGCCCCCGCCGGAGCTGCCGGCGGGGGCGCGGACGGGCCTCGCGGTCTTCGAAACCGCGGGGGCTGCCTTCGCGGTCTTGCCCGTGGCGGGCTTCCCGGTGGCGGCCGTGCCCTGCCTGGCCGAACGGGCGGACTTCTGCTGCCGTGCGGAGTTCGCGGACCCGGCGGCGCGCCCGGCGCCGTCGCGGCGCGGGTCGCGGGGACGTTCGCTCACCGCTCCTCCTGCTGCGGATCTCCGGTGGCCGGCTGCGGATCCCCCTTGACGGTGCCGTCGGGGGCCAGGAACGCGGGCGTACCGCCGGGAACGAGTCCCAGCTCACGGGCGCGCTTCTCCAGCGCGCCCGGAGCGGAGTAGGAGTCGACCTCCTGCTGGAGGGACTGCTGCTCGTCCGTCAGCTCGTCGGTCTGCTTCTCCAGCTTGCTCAACCGGAACGAGCCCTGGTTGACGGCGGCGTTGAGCAGCAGCAGACCCAGCAGCCCGGCGCCCAGTATCAGCACCACGAGCAGCACGAACGGGGTACGGGCCGCCGACGACGTCCCGGCCGGTACCAGACGGGCGAGCCGGGACAGCCTCGAAAGCCGCTCCTGTGCACTCATGAGGTGTGCGCCTCCCTGATGCGCTCCGCGCCGCGCAGCCGCGCCGGTGCGGCACGGCGGTTCTCGGCGATCTCGTCCTCGGTGGGGAGTTCGGCGCCGCGTGTCAGCAGCTTCAGCCGCGGCTGGTACTGCTCGGGCACGACCGGCAGCCCGGCCGGTGCGGTGCTCCTGGCACCGGCGGTCAGCACCCGCTTGACGAGGCGGTCCTCCAGCGAGTGGTACGACAGCACGGCGATGCGTCCGCCGACCGCGAGCGCGTCGACGGCCGCCGGCACCGCCCGCTCCAGTACGTCCAGTTCGCCGTTGACCTCGATCCGCAGGGCCTGGAAGGTGCGCTTGGCGGGGTTGCCGCCGGTGCGCTTCGCGGCCTGCGGCAGCGCGTCGCGGATCAGCTCCACCAGCCTCGCGCTGTGGCTGAAGGGCTCCCGCTCGCGTTCCCTGACGACCGCCTCGACGATGCGGCGTGCCTGCTTCTCCTCGCCGTACGCACGCAGCACACGCACCAGTTCGCCGGGCGGATAGGTGTTGAGTACGTCCGCGGCGCTCGGCCCGCGCGTCTGGTCCATCCGCATGTCGAGCGGGGCGTCCTGCGCGTAGGCGAAGCCGCGCTCCGCCTCGTCCAACTGCATGGAGGAGACGCCGAGATCGAACAGGACGCCCTGCACCCGCGCCACCCCGAGGCGCTCCAGCACCTCCGGCAGCTCGTCGTACACGGCGTGCACGAGCGTGGTGCGGTCGGCGTGTTCGACGAGCCGCTCGCCCGCAAGCCGCAGCGCCTCCCGGTCGCGGTCGAGCCCGATCAGGCGCGCCGCGGGGAAGGTGGCGAGCAGCGCCTCGCTGTGGCCGCCGAGGCCGAGGGTGCAGTCCACGACGGTGGCGCCCGGCTCGGCGAGGGCGGGGGCGAGCAGATCGAGGCAGCGCCTCAGCATCACCGGACGGTGCCGCTCCGCGGGACTTTGATTCACGGCCACATCTCCGCCGCCGGTGGGCTCTTCGCGGGCGGGCTGCTCTTCGGTCGTCATGCGCCTCTTCCTGCCCACGTGCTGCTTGGTCCCCGCCCGCTCGAAGGGGAAGCGGCCGGGCGGAGCCGGGGAAGAGGGCACCGTACGACCATGAGCGGGAGGAGGCCGAGCCGCACGTACGCGCCTGCGCACTCGGGAGAAACCGGACCCCGGGAAGCGTCCCGCCTCCCACTTCGCGCCACTTTAGTCCACTCGTCCCTTCGGTCAACCAGCGCCGAGCCGCGTTGACCCGGGGTCACGAACGCCTGTGCAGCGCCTCACAGATACACCGGAAAGCCCGATTGGTCCTCCCCCGAGGGGAGCCTCGCCCGGCCTCGCGGTCTACCGTCGTCACATGTCGACGCCACAGCGGAACCCTCAGCCGCTCACCCAGCCCGACGCCGGCGACCAACACCGTCCCGGCACCGTCACCGACCGGCTCGTCGAAGCCAACCAGCGTTACGCCACGCAGTTCACCGATCCGGGCATGGACGCCCGTCCCGTCCTGAAGGTGGCCGTCGTCGCCTGCATGGACGCCCGTCTCGACCTGCACGAGGCCCTCGGCCTGGAACTCGGCGACTGCCACACGATACGGAACGCGGGAGGTGTCGTGACCGACGACATCATCCGCTCCCTGACGATCAGCCAGCGCGCCCTGGGCACCCGCTCGGTGGTACTCATCCACCACACCGGCTGCGGAATGCTCAACCTCACCGAGAACTTCCGGCACGACCTGGAACTGGAGGTCGGGCAGCGGCCGTCCTGGGCTGTCGAGGCGTTCCGGGATCTGGATTCGGACGTGCGGCAGTCCATGCAACGTGTGCGTACTTCGCCCTTCCTCCTGCACACGGACGACGTGCGTGGTTTCGTCTTCGACGTGAAGACGGGACTGCTCCGCGAGATCGACCCGGAGATCGCCCCGGAACCGTGACGCGAGGACGCGTGGACGTGAAGAATGCGTGTACAGGCAGCAGATGAGAGCAGCGGCGGAAGACGGGGACGGGCCGAGGAGGGCCGGGTGACGACCTTTGACCAGCGAGCAGACCTCAGCGATCTGAGCAGTACGGCGGATCGGGTGCGCCGCTCGATGGAGTCGGTGATCGAGGGCAAGCCCGAGGTCGTACGGCTGTCGCTGACGGTGCTGCTCGCCGAGGGACACCTCCTGATCGAGGACGTGCCCGGCGTGGGCAAGACGATGCTCGCCAAGGCCCTCGCCAGATCCGTGGACTGCTCGGTCCGGCGTATCCAGTTCACGCCGGACCTGCTGCCGTCCGACATCACCGGTGTCAGCGTCTACGACCAGCAGCGGCAGGACTTCGAGTTCAAGCCGGGAGCGGTCTTCGCGCAGATCGTCATCGGCGACGAGATCAACCGCGCCTCCCCCAAGACGCAGTCGGCGCTGCTGGAGTCGATGGAGGAGCGCCATGTGACGATCGACGGGCAGACCTACGAGCTGCCGTCGCCGTTCATGGTCGTCGCGACGCAGAACCCGGTCGAGATGGAGGGCACGTATCCGCTGCCGGAGGCGCAGCGGGACCGCTTCATGGTGCGCGTGTCCATCGGGTATCCCAGCGCGGCCGCGGAGCTGGAGATGATCGACGTGCACGGTGGCGCGTCGCCGCTGGAGGATCTGCGTCCGGTGGCGCACGCGCACGAGATCAGCAAGCTCATCGACGCCGTACGGGGGGTCCATGTCGCCGACCCGGTGCGGCGTTACGCGGTGGAACTGGTCGCCGCGACGCGCTCGCATCCGGAGCTGCGGCTGGGCGCCTCCCCCCGGGCCACGCTGCATCTGCTGCGTGCCGCCCGGGCCAGCGCGGCGCTGGCCGGGCGTGACTTCGTACTCCCCGACGATGTGCAGTCGCTGGCCGTGCCCGTGCTGGCGCACCGGCTACTGCCCACGTCGCAGGCGCAGTTGAGCAGGCGCACCGCCGAGCAGGTGGTCGAGGAGATCCTCCAGCGCGTGCCCGTACCGACGGCGGCTCCGAAGGGCGCGGGCGTTCCGTCGCACCTCGACGGTCACGGACAGCAGCCGCCGCGGGGTTACTGATGTCCGGGAGTCCCGCGCCCGGCGCGGGACCCGCGAGGCGGCCCGCGCGGGACGCGGGGCCGGTGCGCGGCGTGGCATACGGGCCCGGAGCCGGACAAGGACACGGCGCGGAACACGGGCGTGGTGCCGGTGCCGGGCCGGGCGCGGAGGACGGCGAAGGCGGCAGGAAGCAGCGAGGTCCGCTGCGCACCGCGCTCAGCGGCCTGACCACCCGCGGACGTTCCTTCCTGGCGGCGGGGATGGCCGCCGCCGTGTGCGCCTACGTGCTGGGGCAGGCCGACCTGCTGCGCGTGGGGATGCTGCTGGCGGCCCTGCCGCTGGTGTGCGTACTGGTGCTGTACCGGACGCGCTACCGGGTCACCGGCTCCCGCAGGCTCTCACCGGCGCGGGTCACGGTCCGTTCGGAGGCGCGGGTGCGGCTGCGGCTCGACAACGTCTCCCGGCTGCCGACGGGTCTGCTGATGCTGGAGGACCGGGTTCCGTACGTGCTGGGGCCGCGTCCGCGGTTCGTGCTGGACCGCGTCGAGCCGGGCGGGCAGCGCGAGGTGTCGTACCGGGTCCGCTCCGACATGCGCGGCAGCTACCCGCTGGGCCCGCTTCAGCTACGGCTCACCGACCCGTTCGGCATGTGCGAACTGACGCGCTCCTTCAGCACATACGACACCCTCACGGTGGTGCCGCGCACCGTGCCGCTGCCGCCGGTACGGCTCACAGGCGACGCCACCGGCTACGGCGACGGACGGCACCGCTCGCTCGCGCTCGCCGGCGAGGACGACGTGATCCCGCGCGGCTACCGGCACGGCGACGATCTGCGCCGGGTCCACTGGCGTTCGACGGCCCGCTACGGCGAGTTGATGGTGCGTCG
Organism: Streptomyces marispadix; assembly: GCF_022524345.1. Classification (NCBI taxonomy): domain Bacteria; kingdom Bacillati; phylum Actinomycetota; class Actinomycetes; order Kitasatosporales; family Streptomycetaceae; genus Streptomyces; species Streptomyces marispadix. The sequence goes on from NZ_JAKWJU010000002.1 coordinate 1,144,918, forward strand.
GGAGGAGCAGCCGCAGAAGGCACGCTGCACGGTGCTTCTGGACACGCGGCGCGGCGCGTACGCGGGGTCGGGCCCGGACTCGTCCTTCGAGTGGGCCGTGTCCGCCGCGGCGTCGGTCTGCGTGCATCTCCTCGAACGGGGTTACGCCGTACGGCTGTTGACGGACACGGGCACGATGGTCCCGGGCCCCGAGGGCATCGGATTCGCCGGGGACCCCTCCGACACGGCGGGGCTGCTGCTGGACACGCTCGCGCTGCTCGAACAGTCCGACCAGGAGGGCATGTCGTACGCGTACGACATGCTGCGCGGGGTCGCGGGCGGGCAGGAGGGGCTGCTGGTCGCCTTCCTGGGAGCCCTCGACGAGGAGCAGGCGATGACGGTGGCAAGGATGCGGCAGCGTACGAGCAAGGCGGTCGCCTTCTTCTCCGCGTCGGACTTCTCCGCGTCGGACTTCTCCGGGCCGGAGACGGGCACGGCAGGCGGGGAAGCGGAGCAAGTGCCGCGTGCGGGCGCGGAGTTCGCGATGGAAGGCGCGATGGCGGAAGGCGCGGCGAGGGAGCGCTCCGGGGCGCAGGACGCGGCGACGGAGGGCTCCGCGGTGGGGGGCGCGGCACCGGCAGGCGCGCCCGGCTCCGACGGTGCCGTAGGCGCCGGGCAGCCCGGCACCGGCACGTCCGGCGAGGCGCCCACGGCCACCGCCGCACCGTCCCGCGCGGCACAGCCCGCCCCGGACATGACGGACCCCGTTGAGACAGCGGACGACGATGCTCTGCGCGTACTGCGCGAAGCAGGCTGGACGGCGCTTACTGGCGGCCCGGGACGGGCCATGGACGAACTGTGGCAGCGGGCCGACGAGGTGACCGTGAGGGGGACGCACTCATGAGCGGACGGGGACGGCTCGCGCTGTGCGCGGCAGTGGCCACGCTGGCCGCGGCGTTCGCGCTGCTGCCGCTTGTGGAACCGGCCACGTGGATCCTCCAGACCGCGCTGCTGCTGGGCGTACAGACACTGGTGGGCGCGGGGGCGCGACGGGTGCCGCTGCCGCGCCCTGTGACGCCCGCCGTGCAGGCCGCGGTGTCGCTGGTTCTGCTGACGTTCTTCTTCGTAAGGGACGATGCGATCGCCGGGGTGCTTCCGGGCCCCGGCGCGCTGGCGGAGTTCGGGCAGCTCCTCGCTCAAGGCGGCCATGACGTCGGCCGGTACGCCATACCGGCACCGGTGACCGAGGGCATAAGGCTGATGCTGGTCGGCGGCGTGCTGCTGATCGGCCTGCTGGTCGACTCGCTCGCGGTGACGTTCCGCAGTGCGGCGCCCGCCGGGCTGCCGCTGCTCGCGCTGTACTCGGTGGCGGCCGGGCTCGCCCGCGACGGTGCGGGCTGGCCGTGGTTCCTGTGCGCGGCGGGCGGCTACCTGCTGCTACTGCTGGCGGAGGGCCGCGAACGCCTCTCGCAGTGGGGGCGGGTCTTCACCGACCGCGGACGGCCCGGTGCTCCCGCGTACCAGCCCGGCGGCGTGGAGGGTCCCGCGACGGCGCCCGTACGCACGGGACGCAGGATCGGCGCCCTCACGCTCGGCCTCGCCCTGGTCGTCCCCGCGCTGCTGCCGTCGCTGGGCGGCGGTCTGCTGGACGCGGCACGCAACGGCGGCGCCGGAGTCGGCCGCAACGGCGGCACTGTCTCCGCGGTCAACCCGCTGGTGGCGCTCCAGGACAGCCTCAACCAGGCCGAGGACCGCACGGCGTTGAGCTACACCACCAACACCCGCAGCACGCAGGAGATGTATCTGCGGATCGTGGCGCTGGACAAGTTCGACGGTGCCTCGTGGAAGCCGTCGGAGCGCCGCATAGACGCCGTTCCCGATCCGCTGCCGACGCCTCCGGGGCTCTCGCCCGACGTACGTACCGAGCGGGTCCGCAGCAATGTGGTCGCCGCCGACTGGTACGCGCAGAACTGGCTGCCCATGCCGTATCCGGCCGACCGCGTGGAACTGGCCGGGCGCTGGCGCTTCGAACCGGAGGGCCGCACCCTCGTGGGCGACCGCGGGCAGACCACGCGCGGCGTGCGCTACCAGGTGGAGAGCCTGCTCGTGGAGCCCACGGCACGTCAGCTCCGCAGGGCTCCCCAACCGCCGCCCGCGGTGCGGGAGGAGTACACGAAGGTGCCGAAGTCGCTGCCGTCGGTGGTGCGTCGCACGGCACAGCAGGTCACCCGGGACGCACCCGACGACTACGAGCGTGCGGTGCGCCTCCAGGACTGGTTCGCCTCCGACGGCGGCTTCACCTACGACACCCGGGTACGTGCCGGAAGCGGCTCCGCCGCCATCGCCAACTTCCTTGAGCAGAAGGAGGGTTTCTGCGTCCACTTCGCCTTCACGATGGCCGCGATGGCCCGCACCCTGGACATTCCGGCCCGCGTCGCGGTCGGCTTCACACCGGGCACGGCTGCGGCCGACGGGCGGATGAACGTAGGGCTGAAGGACGCGCACGCCTGGCCCGAGCTGTACTTCGAGGGCATCGGCTGGACGAGGTTCGAACCGACGCCGACGCGCGGCACCCCGCCGCCGTACGCACAGCCGGACACCCCCGACCCCAGCGAGAACCCCGCCGAACAGCTACCTGACCGCGGGCAGAGCGCCGAACCGACGCCCGTGCCCTCCGAGTCCGAGAGCTGCGACGCGGACGCCAAGAGGCTCGACCCGGAGTGCGGGCAGTCGGCTCCGGCGCAGGACGGCGGGAGCGGCGACGGCGGCTCCGACACCGGCACGACCGCCGCGGTGGCCGCCGCGTCACTGCTCGGCCTTGGCCTGCTGTCGCTGCCGATGCTGTGGCGCGTACGTACGAGAGCGAGACGCCTGGGCACACGCGCGGCCGGAGGGACCCCGGGAGAGGAGACACCCGCCGCCGTCCTGGAAGCCTGGCGCGAACTGGTCGACAGCGGCTGGGACTACGGGGTGGTGCCCGACGAGTCGGCGACACCGCGTAAGGCCGCGGAACGCATCGTGCGGATCGGCGATCTGGGGCAGGAGGCGGCCGAGGCGGCGTTCCGGGTGGCCCTGGAGGTCGAGCAGGTGCTGTACGCGCCGCGCCCGCGGCCGGGTGCCGGTGTACGGGCCGACGTACGGCAGGTGCGGGAGGCGCTTCGCCGTGCGGCGCCGCGAGGCCTGCGGAGCCGCGCACTGCTGCTGCCGCCTTCTTCCGTACGAGTGATGTGGGCGGCGACGCGGGGGGTGACTGCGGCGCGAGAGCGGTGGCTGAGGTCGCTGCGGGTGCGCTTCGCGAAGTGACGATGTAGCGAGGCACCGGAGCGCGGCCGGCGGCGCGATGCGATGTGGGGTCGGCGCGGACGCGTCAGATGTGCGTCCGCGCGGGCGCACGGCGTGACGAGACAGGCACGGCATGGCTGCGGGCCGTCCTTAGTGTTCTTCAGGACGGCCCGTGGGCTGGTCTCGGGAGGCAGTGGGGGCGGGGATTCAGCGCGAGGTGACGCCGCTTCGGAGGGTCGCCGGTGGGAGGTCGCAGTGCGGGGGATGTCGCTCGCAGGAGGTCGCCGCACCGGCGTCGCAGTCCGCCGCCGGTGCTGTGCGCTGTGCTATCGGTCCTCGTCGCGGCGGCGCTGCCACCGCTCCTCGATGCGGTTCATCATCGAGCGGCGTGAGCGGGGCTGGCGGCGGGTGGGCGTCGAGCCGCCTCCGCTGCCTCCCTGCTGTGCAGCTCCCTGCTGTCCTTGCTGCTGCTCGCCGCTCTTGGGGGCCTTCCGCCAGCCGGTGACCGCGAGCACGGCGCACCCGAGCATGACGAGGAAGCCCACGACGCTGATCCAGATCTGCTGCGCGACCATTCCGGCCATGAGCAGGGTGATGCCCACCAGAAAGCCTGCGACCGCCTGGTAGACCCGCCTGCGGGTGTACCTGCGCAGCTCACTTCCCTCGAGCGCTGTCGCGAACTTGGGATCTTCGGCGTACAGCGCTCGCTCCATCTGCTCGAGCATGCGCTGCTCGTGCTCAGAGAGCGGCACGGAGTCCTCCTACTCGTCGGTCGCGGGGGCGACCGGGTGCGACCATCCAAGGATAGGCAGGGAATCGCCCCCGTGAAACCCGCCCCTCTGCGCCATTACCTCCCACCAGGACCGTGATGACGGACGTCGGCGCGGGACCGTTCAATCCGTGCATTCCCGCGCTGCCTTTCCGCCATGCCGAACCGTGTGCCCCGATCATACGGCGGTCAACAGCCGAGCGGGTGAGGTACGAACCACTGTGATACTGATCGGTCACTTCTGCCCGGCGGGCCCCGGGCGGAGCGGCCGGACCGGCTGCCCGGCCGCGCTCACCGCTCGTGGTACCGCGCCTCGGCCAGGACATGCAGACGGCTCGCGACCGCCTGGAACGCGGGCAGTTCGGAGGCGGCGGCCTCCAGCCTCACAAGGGCCTCCTCCGCGTCCGGCTCGGTGTCGACGAGCGCACCGGGGACGAGATCGGCGAAGACGCGCACGCCGTGCACGGCGGTGACGGACAGGCCCGTGGCGTCGACGAGGTCGGTGAGCTGCTCGACGGTGAAGCGCCGGGGCATCGGATCGTTTCTCTCCCCAGCGTCCGTCGGGGCCCGTGAGCGCCTGACGCGCCTCGGTGAAGTGCCCGGCCAGTGCACGTCCGAACACGGCGCCGCCCAGGCCCGCGGCGAGCAGGCTGAGGGTGCCGCCTCCGGGGCGCAGCGCTGCGACGACGTTGCCCAGGCCCTCGACCGGATCGTCCACGTACTCCAGGACGCCGTGGCAGAGCACCACGTCGTAGCCGCCGCGCTCCACGACGTCGAAGAGGCCGTGTGCGTCGCCCTGCACTCCGCGGATACGGCCCTCGACACCGGCCTCGGCGGCGCGGCGCTCCAGCCCGAACAGGGCGTTGGGGCTGGGGTCGACGACGGTCACGCGGTGGCCCAGCTCGGCGACCGGCACGGCGAAGTTGCCGGTGCCGCCTCCCGTGTCGAGCACTTCGAGCGTCTCTCCACCGCCGGCCTTGACCCGCTGGTCGAGAGCGCCTCGCAGGACCTCCCAGACCACGGCTGTACGGCGGGATGCGCTGGGGCGGGCCATGACGTGCTCCTCGGCGGCTCAGGGGCGTGCAGGCACCACCCTATTGCCTCCGCTGCCACGGTGTTTCCCACGGTGACGGGGGGGAGGTCGGAGGTTCGGTACGGGGGCGGGGAGAGGGACGGAGGTGGCGTGCGGAGGGGGCGGGGCGACGGGGAGGGGCTTCGCATTCCCGGGGGCTCCCCCCCACCCCCTCCCGTAACTCCGCGGCGCCTTCCCCTGGTTCGTTCGTCTTCAGGGCATGACTGCGCCCGGACGCTGTTCATCTCCGTACGGCTTCCCTGCGTACGGCTGATCTCCGCGGTCCATACGGCATCTCCGCGTACGCACGGCTGCGCACGGCTCATCTACGTACGGCCCGTACGTCCCGCTCGGCGCCGCACTCACCCCGCACGTGGCCGTCGGTGGTCCTGCTGTGCCCGGGGCGGTCGTAACCGGGCGGTGGACGACGCGGAGGACGTACGCGCGGCGGCCTGCGGGACCAGTTCGTCGTCGGAGGCGGCGACGCGCGGCTGCGGCAGGGCGGGCTGGGAGACGAGCATCCGCTCGACCAGCCGCAGAAAGACCCCGGCGTCACGGACGAGGTCGTCGGCCTCGCGCCAGGTGGCCGCGCCCTGTATGCCCGCCTCGGCACGGGCGCGCTTCCGTGCTCCCGAGGCGAACAGCAGGCTCCACTCGGACAGTTCGGGTGCGGCCTCCGGCAGCACCTCCCATGCGCTGCGTATGGCCCGTCTGCGCCGCTCGCTGGTCTCGGGCCGCCCGCGCACCGCCAGCACGGCCGCGGCGGTGCGCAGCGCGGCCAGATGCGCGGTGGCGAACCGCTCGTTGGGCGTCTCCATGGCCGCTGCCTCGTCCAGCCCGTGCTGGGCCTGTGCGAGCAGGTCGAGGGCGGCGGGCGGTGCGCTCGCGCGGCGAAGGACGGGATGGACGTCGTTGGCCGGCGGGGTGTGCGGGGGTGCTCCCCGAGAGGGTCGCTGCACGGGAACCAACCTCCTGTCCGTCTTCCGACTTCCGAATGAACCGGCGTATGCACACATCGTGAGGCACACCACTGACAATCGGCTCTGACCTGCGCGAACTCCCCCATGGGCGGCCGGTGTTCGGCCTCGCGGGCCTCCACCCCAGGGGCCGCCTCGGACCCTGTGCGAACCATGAGGCATACTTTTGAACTGACCAGTCAGTCTAAAAACCTGGAAGGGGGCGGCTCCGTGGACGACGCGGCACACGACTCCCATGGCGACGGTGGACGGCCGGGGGCGGACACCCTCCCCGAACCGACAGACGAGACCGCGGGCACCGGCGCGAGCACCGCGGGCACAGAGACAGCCGCGAGCGCCGGCACCGCCGCGGGCACCGAGTCCGCCGACGACGCCGCAAGCGCCGGAGTCGCCCTCTCCGCCCGGGAGTTGGGGCTCGACGGCCCCCACGGCACGGTCTTCGCGGACATCTCCTTCGAAGCGGCGCCCGGCTCCCTCATAGCCCTGGAGGGCCCCCTCGGGCTCGGGGCGTACGTGTCTGCTGCTCTCCCTCACGGGGCGGATGAAGACGACCTCGGGTCATGCCCTGGTGGGCGGCAGGCGGCTGCCCGGACAGCTCGCCGCCGTACGCCGGATCAGCGCACTGGCGGCCGTGACCGGCGTCACCGATCTGGAGCCCGCGCTGTCCGTCGCCGAGCATCTGCGTGAACGGGCCCTGCTCCAGCGGAGGTTCGGCGGTTCGCTGCGCGGCCTTCTGCGGCCCCGCCGGGAACGGACCGCCGCCTCGCGGGCCCGCGTCGACGCCGCGCTGGAGGCCGCCGGTCTCGATCCCGAAGCGCTGCCGAAGGGGCCGCGTACCCGCGTGCGCGACCTGGACCGCTTGGAGACCCTGCGGCTGTCGATCGCGCTCGCGCTGCTCGGCGGGCCGCGTCTGCTCGCCGTCGACGACGTGGACTTCAAGCTCTCGGAGCGTGAGCGCGGACAGGCGTGGTCGCTGCTGCGTTCCATCGCCTCGCCGGGCGTGACCGTGCTGGCCGTGTGCAGCGAGGCACCGCCGGGCGCGGTGACCGTATGCACATCCACCAAGCAGGACCGGCGGCAGACCCGGCAGAGCCCGCCGCAGATTCCCCAACCGGCCGCGCCCCACGGGGAGTCGGACGGCATGAGCGACGAGGAGGCAGGCGATGCGCACGCCGAGACTGGCCGCGCTTGAGCTGAAGCGGTTCGGGAGGGGACGGCTGCCGCGTGCGGCCATGGTGGCGATGCTGCTGCTGCCGCTGCTCTACGGCGCCCTGTATCTCTGGTCGTTCTGGGACCCGTACGGGCGGCTCGACAAGGTCCCGGTCGCGCTCGTCAACGAGGACACGGGCGCGCACGCCGGCGGCAAGCGGATCGCGGCGGGCGACTCGGTCGCCGAAGGGCTGCGCGACAGCGGCACCTTCGACTGGCACGAGACGGACGCGGCCGACGCCCGCAGAGGCGTCGAGGACGGGCGCTACTACCTGTCGCTGACCGTGCCCGCCGACTTCAGCGAGCGCATCGCGTCCAGTTCGGGCGACGATCCGCGTACGGGTGCGCTGAAGGTGCGTACGAACGACGCCGGGAACTACGTCGTGGGGCAGATGGCGCGCACGGTCTTCTCCGAGGTGCGGGCCGCCGCCTCCAGCAAGGCCTCCCGCGGCTTCTACGACCGGATCTTCGTCTCCTTCTCCACCATCCACGACAGCACCGCGAAGGCCGCCCACGGCGCCGACCGGCTCGGCGACGGCATCCACCGCGCCAAGAAGGGCACCGGCGAGCTGAAGGACGGCCTGGGCGAAGCCGGGCGCGGCAGCGGCAGGTTGAGGGACGGCACCTCACGGCTGCACGCCGGTGCGGGCGAGCTGGAGAAGGGGTCGAAGCGCGTCGCCGACGGTACGCAGAAGCTGTCCGACAAGGTCGACAAGGCGGCCGGGAAGCTGGGGCCGTTCCTCGACGAGAACGAGGACGAGATAGGCACCGCCGCCCGTGACGTCGCACGGGCGAGCAAGGTCCTCAAGGAGAACCTCCGCGAGCTGCCGGAGGCGGCGCAGAAGGCCGAGACCGACTCCCGCAAGGCGGCCCGAACCCTGCGTGCCGTCTACGAGGCGCGGTGCCGTGGCCCCGTCGAACTGGACGCTTCCTGCCCGCAGTTGAAGAAGGCGGTGGACGCGGCGGAGACGGCGGCCGACGTCGCCGCGGACGTGAACGACGTCGTTGAGAAGCAGGATCTGACCAGGCTCGGCGAACGCCTCGACAGGCTGAACCACTACGCCAATGCGCTCGCCGTCCGCGCACCGCATCTCGGCGAAGACCTCGACAAGGCCGTGGCGCAGGTGCACGCCCTCAACTCCGGTGCGCACAAGGTCCATGACGGGGCCGGCCGCCTCAATGGGGGCCTGGCGAGCGCCGAGAGCGGCGCCGCGAGCCTGGACAAGGGCGTGGGGAAGCTCACCGACGGTGCCGGCACGCTCGACGGCGGGATGTACAAGCTCGCCGACGGCTCGTCGCAGCTTTCGGGCGGACTGCACGACGGCGTGCGGAAGATCCCCGACTACGGGAAGCAGGAGCGCGACGACCGCACGGACGTGATGTCCGACCCCGTGGGGCTGTCCTCCTCCAACGCGCACCCGGCGCCCCAGTACGGCACGGGATTCGCCCCGTACTTCATCCCGCTGGCGCTCTGGGTCGGTGCGATGATCGCGTACATGCTGCTGCAACCCCTCAACAGACGCGCGCTGGCCGCCGGTGCGCCGGCCGCCCGCATCACGCTCGCGGGCTGGCTGCCCGTTGCCGCGATCGGGGCGGTGCAGGCCGGGGCGCTGCTGAGCGTGCTGCACTGGGGACTGGGGCTGCACCTCGCCAGGGGCGCGGGCACGGTGGGCTTCCTGCTGCTGGTGACGCTGTGCTTCACGGCGATCGTGCAGTTCCTGGGCGCCCGGTTCGGGCCCGCGGGCCGTGTTCTCGTGCTGGCGATGCTGATGCTTCAGCTCACGTCGGCGGGCGGGACCTACCCGATAGAGACTTCTCCCGGGTTCTTCAACGCGATTCACCCCTTCCTGCCGATGAGTTACGTGGTGGAGGGGTTGCGCCACCTCATCACCGGAGGCGCCGCGTGGCCGGTGTGGCGGGCGTGCCTGGTGCTGCTGGCCTTCACCGCGGGGGCTCTTGCGCTCACGGCGGTCACCGCGCGCCGCAGACAGGTGTGGACGGTGGACCGGCTGCATCCGGAGATCGCGCTGTGAGCCGCGTACCGACCCGGGAGAAGCTGTTCCGGGCGGCGGTGACGCTCATCGCCGAGCAGGGTTTCTCCGCCACGACGGTGGAGGAGATCGCCGAGCACGCGGGCGTCGCCAAGGGGACCGTCTACTACAACTTCGCCAGCAAGAGCGAGCTGTTCGAGGAACTGCTGCGCCACGGCGTGGAGTTGCTGACGGCGGATCTGCGTGAGGCGGCGGCGTCCACGGCCGCCGCCGGTGGCTCACGTGTCGACGCGCTCGACGCGATGGTGCGGGCGGGTCTCGTCTTCATCGACCGCTATCCGGCCTTCACCCGGCTCTACGTCGCCGAGCTGTGGCGTACCAACAGGGCCTGGAACTCGACACTGCTCATCGTCCGCAGGGACGCCGTGGCCGTCGTCGAGGAGCAGTTGCGGGCGGGCGTGGAGGAGGGCGAGCTGAGCGGGGAGATCGACATCTCCCTGACGGCGGCCGCGCTGGTCGGAATGGTGCTGGTGGCGGCGCTGGACTGGAAGGCGTTCCAGCCGGAGCGGTCGCTGGACGATGTGCACGGCGCGCTCTCGCTGCTTCTCCAGGGGCGTGTCGGCGGGTGTGCGCAGCCCCGGTAGCCCGGTCAGGAACCACCCGGTCCTTGGGGCTGCGCACGCCTTCCCCCGTTTCCCCCGTCCCCCGTGACGGACGCGGGGCCCCGTGCCCCCGCGTCCCCCTGCAAGGGAGCCGGTCCGTTCCGCCGCCCCGTGTCGGCGGTGCCGGAGCCGTGCTCCCTTGCCACGTCCATAACTCTGCCGCCGCGGGGGCCGTAGCCCATCCGCTGTGCTACTCAACCCGGGAGCTAGGTAGCCCTACTCAGCACTGCGCGCCCGTGCCCGGGGCGTATCGCTCAGGCCGGGCCCGGGCCGGGTCGGCCGGGTCCTCGGCGGTGCGGGACGTCCGCCGCCCGCCTGCCTCGGAGGCGGTACACGACGGCGGTTAAGGTCCCTCGTCATGGCACGTATTGCGGTGATCGGCGCCGGACTCGGCGCCATGGCGGCGTCTGCGCGGCTCGCCACGGCCGGGCACCGGGTGACGGTGTACGAGCGCGCGGAGACCTACGGCGGCGGGGTGCGTCTCTACGAGCGGGACGGCTTCCGCTTCGACACCGGCCCCGGAATTCTCCACCTCCCGGCCGTCTACCGCGACCTATTCGTCAAGACCGGCCGGGAGAAGCTGGAGGACGTGGTCGAACTCGTGCGGCTCGACCCCGCGATCCGGCACGTCTTCCCCGACGGCACCGGCGTCTCGCTGCCCTCCGGCTCCCGTGCGGGCGTCGTCGCCGCGCTCGACTCCGCGCTCGGTACGGGCGCCGGTGAGCGCTGGACGGACATGCTCGCCCGTGCCCGTACGGTCTGGGACACCACCCGGCGGCCGCTGCTGGAGGAGCCGCTGACGGCGGACCGGATTCCGGCCCTGAGCGCGGCGCTGGCCCGCGATCCCTACCCGGCGGTGCGCGCCAGGGGGCTGCTGCGCCGCCGTGCGCCCACTCTCGCCGAGGCCGCATGGGACGAACTGCGCGATCCCCGTGCCGTCTCCATGCTGACCGGCTGCGCCTTGGACTACGGGCTCGACCCGGAGGCGGCTCCGGCGGGCGCGGCCGTACTGGCGTATCTGGAGCACACCTTCGGAAGCTGGTACGTACGCGGCGGGATGCGGGCCCTGGCCGACGCCCTCTACGCACGCTGCACGGAACGCAGGGTGGACTTCCGCTTCGGCTGTGAGGTGCTGGGGCTGGTGGAGAGCGACGGCCGGGCGGCCGGCGTGAGAACGGCCGCGGAGGGTGAAGTCGCCGCGGACGCAGTGGTGTTGGGCGCGGCGGGTCTGCCGGACGACCCTGCCGGGCAGACGGCGGACGTGCCTGTGGCGGACGTGCCCGCCATGTCGCGTCTCACGGTGCTGCTGGCGCTGCGCGGTGAGCGGCCCGCCGGGACGGCACACCGCACCGTCGTGCACAGGGACGGGGTGCACAGGGACGGGGTGCACGGGGACGGGATGCACCGGACCGCCGCGGGGCGGGGCGACCGCGCGGGCCGGGGCGGCGTCGCGGCACGGCCCGTGACCGTGCTGCGCCCCGACGATCCGTCGCTGGTCCCGGACGGCGGGCACGAGGCCGTGGTGCTCTCCGCGGCCGTCGCGCCCGGTGAACTCCAGGGCGGCGACGAGGAGGCGAGGCGTGCACAAGAGGCGCGCCTGGCCGACGAGTTGACGGCCGCTGCCGACGGCGCCGGGCTGGGACTCGGCCCTCGTGTGCTGTGGCGCGAGGTGCGTACGCCCCGCGACATCGAGCGGGAGACGGGGGCGCCAGGCGGCCTGGTGCCGGCTCCGGCGCTCGCCGGGCCCCGTGGGGACGCCCCGGGCCGTGGGCGCGGCGCCGTGGACGTACGTCCCCCCAACAGGACGGCTACGAAGGGCCTTTACCGCGCGGGCGGCTGGGCGCACCCCGGCGGCGGCGCCGCACACGCGGGAATGTCCGGCGCGCTGGTGGCCGGACTGATCGTGGAGGGCGACGACTGGCGCGGCTCGTACTGAGGCCCGTACTGAGCCGCCGCCCGCACCGGACGGGCCGCGTCAGGGCGGCCCGCATTCGCACTTTCCACGCTCGGACCGCCCGCGTCCGGCTGTCCGGGCGTTGGGGCCGTCCGCATCGGACGGGCAGGCTCGGACTGCCGCCGTAGCGCGGCCTGTTGAGCCGCCCCGCCCGGCGCGGTCAGTAGTAGTAGCCGTTGCCGTTGCCGTAGCCGTTGCCCGCGCCGTACCCGTTGCCCTGGGTGCCGTAGCCGTAAGGGTCGTTCTGGTACGGGTACGGCTGCCCCTGCTGCATCTGCTCGTTGGGGTCGCGCTGCTGAGGCACCCAGGCCGCACCGCCGGTGGGCGCCTGCGGGAAGTAGGACTGGCCGTCGGCGTACGTCTCGCCGTTGCCGTACATGGAGCCGTATGCGTCGGCGCCCGCGCCGCCCGCCCCGAATCCGCCGCCTCCGCCGAAGGTGTCGGAGACGCCGTAAGGGGACTGCTGGGGGCCGTAGCCCTGCGGGTCGCCGGGGGCGGGGTAGCCGCCGCCGTAGGTGTCGTACCCGCCGTAGGTGTCATACGAAGGGGCGCCTGGCGCGGCCCCGTTGGCGTCGAAGCCGGAGTACGGGTCGGAGAACGAGGCGTACTGCGGCTGACCGCCGCCGTCGGTGTATATGCCGGGCGCCTGGGGGGCGCTCTGGTAGCCGAGGCCGTCGTAGCCGCCGAATCCGTACTCGCCCGTCTCGTCCGGCAGCGGGCCCGGCTGGTAGACGGGGACCTGGCCGGTGTCCTGCGGTCCGTAGCCGTTGCCCGCGGGGTACGAGCCGGTCTGGTAGCCCTCGGTCTCGGGGCTGAACGGGCTGAACGCCTGGGTCGAATCGAAGCCGTCGGGTCCCGGGCCCGGTCCGCCCAGTCCTCCGCCGGGGCCGCCCGCTCCTGGTCCGGCGAAGCCGTCCATGGCCGGGAAGCCCGCGGTCTCGTAGCCGTTGCCGCCGTTCTGGCCGTCGTAGCGGTTGCCGTGCTGACCCTCGTAGCGGTTGCCGCCGAGACCTTCGTAGCGGTTGCCGTTGGGGGAGTTGAAGCCGCTCGGCGCTCCCATGGAGTCGACCGTGGTCAGCGTCCCGGTGTCGTAGCCGTTCGGGGAGTTGAAACCGTTCGGCGCTCCCATGGAGTCGACCGTGGTCAGCGTCCCGGTGTCGTAGCCGTTCGGGGAGTTGAAGCCGCCCGGGGCGCTCATGGAGTCCACTGCGGCGAAGGCGGCGGTGTCGTAGCCGTTGCCGGATTCGAGGGCGTTCTGCTGGAAGGGGTCCGAGCCGTAGCCGCCGGAACCGGCCAGTGCCGGTACGGGCTCGGGTGCCTCCACCGCGTCGAACTGCGGCCCGGCGTCGAGTTCGGGCTCCGGCTCGTCCTCGGGCTCGTCGCGCCTGCGGCTGACGCCGGGCACTCCGGTGAGTGCCCAGCCGGCCACGAACCCTCTCCGGTAGGAGAGCGTCACGAACGTCTGCCCCGTGGCGAAGGCGGCGATCCCGATCCCGATCACCAGGACCGAGGGGATGATCGCCCCCGCCACGACGCACAGGAAGCCGGTGAAGGCCAGCACACGCCAGCGCAGTCGGGCCTTGTACTGCAACAGCACTTCGCCCAACAGCCACAACGCGACGATGCCGAACGCGATGTAGAGGACTGTCCAGCCCATGTGCGCCCCCTTCTCACTGCCTCGGCCGGGCTACTTCGGCTCAGGGTCGGTTGTGGAGTCCAAGATTCTGATGGATTTCCAACGTTGCCGTGGAGTTGTTGAGCGTAATGAAGTGAAGTCCGGGGACATCCTCGGCCATCAGCGTCGCACACATCTCCGTCGCGTACTCGATTCCGACCGAGCGTACCGCCGCCGGATCGTCTTCGACCGCCCGGAGTCTCCCGGCCAGTTCGTCCGGAATCGTCGCATTGCTGAGCTGTGCGAACGTCTCGATCTGCTTCACGTTCGTCACCGGGATGATCTCCGGGATGATCGGGGTCTCGCAACCGGCTGCCGCGACGCTGTCACGCAGCCGCAGGTAGTCCTCGGCGCGGAAGAACATCTGCGTGATCGCGTAATCGGCCCCCGCGCGGCACTTGTTGACGAAGTGGCGCACGTCGGTGTCCCAGTCGTCGGAGCGCGGATGCATCTCGGGGAAGGCCGCGACGCCCACGCAGAAGTCGCCCGACTCCTTGATCAGTTCGACGAGTTCGGAAGCGTAGGTGAGGCCCTCGGGGTGCTTGACCCACTCGCCCATCGGGTCGCCGGGAGGGTCGCCGCGGATCGCGAGTACGTTGCGGATGCCCGCGTCCGCGTACTGGCCGATGACGTTGCGCAGTTCCGCCCTGGAGTGGTTGACGGCGGTGAGGTGCGCGACCGGAGTGAGCGTGGTCTCGGTGGCGATGCGCTCGGTGTTGCGGACCGTCCCCTCGCGCGAGGAGCCTCCCGCTCCGTAGGTCACCGAGACGAAGGTGGGTGAGACGGCTTCGATCCGCCGCAGGGCTTTCCACAGCGAACGCTCGCCCTTCTCGGTCTTCGGGGCGAAGAACTCGAAGGAGTACGAGCGCTGCCCCGTCGCGAGAAGGTCACGTACGGTCGCCGTGCTCTCTGTCCTGGTAGCTGAGATACCGATGGCCATGGTGAAAGGCTATCGGCCTTGGCTAGAGGGCGACGGGGTGTGAAAAGCGCTTACGTCCGTTCCGTACGGGCTTGTCGGGGGCGTCTTCCCGTGGTAGTCACGCTGCGTACACGGAGGCGCCACAGGGCCGCCGTCGCGTTCACCGGGCCGCCGTCGCGTTCACGGGCCCGAAACGGGGGGAGATCGGCGCCCGGCGCCCGGCTCCGCGGGACCGTCAGATCCGCCCGGCCTCCTCCGATACGTCATGCCCGTCCTGCCCGCCCGGTCCGTCAGGCCCCTCCGGCCTGCCCGGACTCGTCGTCCGCGGCACGCTCCCGCAGCCGCTCCGCCAGCGCCGCCGCCGCGGCCTCCGGGTCGTCGGCGCCGGTCAGCACCCGTACGACGACGACGCGTCTGGCACCCGCGTCCAGCACCTGGTCCAGGTTGGAGTCGTCGATCCCGCCGATGGCGAACCAGGGACGCGACGGTGCGCGCGAGGCCGTATGCCTCACCAGATCCAGGCCCGGGGCGTGACGGCCCGGCTTGGTGTGGGGTGGGCCAGCAGGGGCCGGTGCAGAAGTAGTCGACGCCGGGTTCGGAAGCGGCGGCGTCCGCCTCGGCCGCGGAGTGCGTGGACCGGCCGATCAGGACACCGTCCCCGAGGAGCGCGCGTGCCGCCGGTACGGGCAGGTCGCCCTGGCCGAGATGGAGCACGTCGGAGCCGCAGGCGGCCGCCACGTCCGCACGGTCGTTGACGGCCAGCAGCTTGCCGTGGCGACGGCAGGCCTCCGCGAACACGGACAGGTGCTCCAGCTCCTCGGCGGCCTCCATGCCCTTGTCGCGGAGCTGGACGATGTCGACGCCGCCGCGCAGCACGGCGTCGAGGAACTGCGGCAGATCGCCCTGCTCCTTGCGGGCGTCGGTGCACAGATACAGCCGTGCCCCGTCGAGCCGGCGGCGGGCGGTGTCGGCGTTCATGAGGGACATCCCCCCGGACGAGGGCGTGCGGACCGTATGCAGCGGCGCTGCGCGGCCCGCACGCCCGTGGGTGTGCGGTGTGACCTGCCCGTTCAGGGTGCGGTCAGGTGCGGCTCGGCCTTCGGGCGAGCGACGGGTACGTCAGCGGCCGGGCGGGCGCGGGGCCCGAACCGAGGCCGGTCCCATGAGTGCCCCGCCCTGGGCGGCCCGCTATGTGCCGGAAATCACACGGCGAGTGCCTGGGCGCGCCGCTTCACCTCGGTGCCTCTGTTCTCACGCAGGGCCTGCGCCGGGGTGCCGGGCAGGCTTTCGTCCTCGGTGAAGAGCCACTCCAGCATCTCCTCGTCGCTGAAGCCGTCGTCCTTGAGAAGCGTGATCGTGCCGACCAGTCCCTTGACGATGCGGCCCGCGCCGATGAAGTCCGCGGGGACCTGCAAGGTCCGCTCCTCCCCTCTGCGGACCGCGATCAGTTGGCCTTCCTTGACGAGCTGGCGGGCGCGGGTCACCGGGATGTCGAGCTTCTCGGCGACGTCGGGGAGGGTGAGCCAGGCAGGGACGAGAGCATCGGTCTTCGCATCAATCTCTGTCACGCCGACAAGCGTGCCATCCCGCTGTGACAGTCACTACTGTGCTGGCGCCACCAGTCCGCCGCCGATCAGCCGTACCGGGCTCGTCGACGGCCCGCCGACCGGCCCGTTCACCGGCCCGGCCGGTACGCTCGGCCGACCCGTGCACAGGTTCGCTTCACCCGCTCGACGACCGGCTCTTGAGCCCGTACGAGCCCCGCACGAAGCGCGTATGAGCCCCGCACGAAGCGCGTACGAAGCCCTTGCGAAGCGCCCGGACCCCGGCGCCCGTCGCTAGGACTGGACGACGGCCTTCTTCAGCGGCACCGCCGCGTCCGCCACGCGTGCCGGATCCACCGGTGTGCCGCGCTCGATGAGTCTTCTGCCCTGCGCCAGGTCGCGCGGCCTGCCCACCGCGAGGAGCGCGGTCAGCGCCCCGCCGCGCAGCCAGCACACCGACCAGGCCGCCTCGTCCGGGTCGCCGCGGCGGACCAGTTCGTCCTCCGCGGTGTGGTAACCCGCGTACTGGATGAAGCGCCCGAACTGCTCGGACCAGAAGTAGGGCACCGGGTCGTAGACCGCGCTCTCCGCCTCGCCGTCGGGCAGCGTCGCCGCGGCGATGTTGGCGGCCACGACGCGCGCCCCTTGCAAAGCGTTGTCCCAGTGGTGGACGAGTATGCGGCGGCCGTATCTGGCCGAGGGGAACGAGGCGCAGTCGCCGACCGCGTACACATCCGGGGCGGAGGCGTGCAGCCCCTCGTCGGCGAGGACTTCGCCGTGGCGGCCCAGTTCGATGCCCGAGCCCGACAGCCAGCCGGTGGCGGGGCGCGAGCCGATGCCGACGACTACGGCGTCCGCGGTCAGCCGGGTGCCGTCGTCGAGCAGCACTCCCCCGTGCTCCACCGAGCGCACCGCCACGCCCGTACGCAGTCGTGCGCCGCTCTGCTCGTACCAGCCGCGCATGTCCGCCGAGACCTCCGCGGGAAGCGCCCCCGGCAGCGGCTGGTCAGCGGCCTCGACGACCGTGACGCCGCAGCCCGACTCCCTTGCCGCGGTGGTGAATTCCGCGCCGATCCAGCCTGCGCCGACGACCACGATCTCGCCCTGCCGTGCCAGTACGGGGCGCAGCCGGGCGGCGTCGTCCAGCGTGCGCAGCAGATGGACCCCGGGTACGCCCTGGCTGCCCGGGAATTCGACGGGTCCGGCGCCCGTGGCGATGACGAGATGGTCGTAGGCCACCTGGCCCGCGGCGGTCTCCAGCAGGCGGCTGCCGGTGTGCAGGCCCGTCACCTCGCGGCCGAGTTCCAGATCGACCCCGAGGGAGCCGAAGTCGACGTCGAGCGAGGCGTCCTCGCTCTTGCCGAGCAGCACGGCCTTCGACAACGGCGGCCGGTCGTAAGGCCGATGGGGTTCGCCGCCGATCAGCCGGATACCGCCCGGCCATCCCTGCTCCCGCAGATGTACGGCTGTCTGCACACCGGCCATGCCCGCGCCCACGACCACGACCCGCTGTTCGCCACGACTGTCGCCCACACGATCATCCTAGGCGGCCGTACGGCGCCCGCCGGGCGGCCGCCGGTGCAGGCGCCGGGCCGAACGGTGAAGACTCCGCCGGTCACAGCGGGGACGCGGGGCAGTACGCTGGCACGCACGGCGCCGCACGGCAGACGGCACCGCATCGCATCGCACCGCACCACATCGCACAGCACCCGCTACACAGCACAGCCGCACAGCACTACAAGGCATTCACGCACTACAAGGCATTCACGGGAGTCCGGCGCACCGGGCTGAGAGGGAGGCTGCGGCCTCCGACCGTACGAACCTGATCCGGGTCATTCCGGCGAAGGGAGAAGCAGCTTCCCCATGCGTCGCAGCAGTACGTCCCCAACCACCCCCGTACGGCGGGTGTCCGGCGCTCCTCCGCGCCCCGACGTGGCCGTCGTCGGCGGCGGCGTCATCGGACTCGTCATCGCCTGGCGGGCGGCACAGCGCGGACTGGCCACCACGGTCGTCGACCCCGAACCAGGCGGCGGCGCCGCCCGGGTCGCGGCCGGGATGCTCGCGCCCGTCACCGAACTCCACTACGGCGAGGAGGCGTTGCTCGCGCTCAATCTCGCCTCCGCCGCCCGCTACCCGGACTTCGCCGCCGAGCTGGAGGAGGCGAGCGGCCAGGAGATCGGCTACCGCTCCTGCGGCACCCTCGCCGTCGCCCTCGACTCCGACGACCGTGCGCACCTTCGCGAACTGCACGCCCTGCAAAGCCGTTGCGGCCTGGACTCGCAGTGGCTGACGGGCCGCGAATGCCGTCGCCTGGAGCCGATGCTCTCGCCTTCCGTGCGCGGCGGGCTGCGCGTCGACGGCGACCATCAGGCCGATCCACGGCGGCTCGCCACCGCTCTGCTGCTGGCCTGTGAGCGCGCGGGCGTCGCCTTCCGCCGTGCCACCGCGGTACGGCTCACGGCCACCGCCGGGCGCGCGAACGGTGTCGTACTGGACGACGGCACGGGCGTCGAGGCCGGGCAGACCGTGCTGGCGACCGGCTCGTGGGCGTCCCGACTCGAGGGCGTGCCGCGCGAACTGCTGCCTCCCGTAAGGCCGGTGAAGGGCCAGGTGCTGCGGCTGCGCATGCCGTCGGCCTCCGGCCCCGGTGGCGACTTCCTCTCCCGTACGGTCCGGGCGATCGTGCGCGGCGGGCAGATCTATCTGGTTCCGCGTGCCAACGGGGAGCTGGTGATCGGCGCTACGAGCGAGGAGCTGGGCTGGGACACCACGGTCACGGCCGGTGGCGTCTACGAACTGCTGCGGGACGCCCATGAGTTGGCGCCCGGCGTGACGGAGCTTCCGCTGACCGAGACCGCCGCGGGGCTGCGGCCCGCCTCGCCCGACAACGCGCCGCTGCTGGGGCCCACCGCGCTGACGGGCCTCCATCTGGCCACCGGGCACTACCGCAACGGCGTGCTGCTCACGCCCGTGACCGGCGACGCGATGGGCGAGCTGCTGGCGGGCGGCGAACTCCCCGAACAGGTACGTCCGTTCACCCCCGGGCGGTTCGGCGGCGGCATCGCCGGTCCGGCGGGTGTCCTCTCCGTGAGCGAGTGACAGGAGCGTTCCCCATGACGACCGTCCGACCGGATGCCGCGACCGTCACCGTCTTCGTGAACGGGGCCCCTCGCGACGTCCCCTCCGGTTCGACCCTCGACCAGCTCGTGGCCGGGCTCACGTCGGCGCCCTCGGGTGTCGCGGCCGCCGTCAACGAGGCGGTGGTGCCCCGGGGGCAGTGGCACGCGCTGAGGCTGGCCGAGGGCGACCGCATCGAGGTACTGACCGCAGTCCAAGGAGGCTGAACCGTATGACCGGCTACGCGGTCGACGCCGTACCGCAACCCGACCGGCACCACCCAGACCAGCACCGGTCCGGCACGCACCACCCAGACCAGCACCAGCCCGGCACGCACCAGCCCGGTCCGCGATCCGGCCAGGAGCCTGCGCAGCGCCCCGACCCGCTCGTCATCGCCGGGCGCTCCTTCGGCTCCCGGC
The DNA here is from genome assembly GCF_022524345.1 of Streptomyces marispadix. Taxonomy (NCBI): domain Bacteria; kingdom Bacillati; phylum Actinomycetota; class Actinomycetes; order Kitasatosporales; family Streptomycetaceae; genus Streptomyces; species Streptomyces marispadix. Next base: position 1,164,487 of record NZ_JAKWJU010000002.1, read on the forward strand.
TGATCATGGGTACGGGCGGAGCGCCCAGCCTCGATGTGCTGGAGCGCTCGCTGGTGGCTTCGGGGACCGAGCTGACGACGGTGGCGATGCGCCGCCTCGACCCCACGGTCCAGGGGTCGGTGCTGTCCGTACTGGAGAAGCACGGCATCGGCGTGCTGCCGAACACGGCGGGCTGCTACACGGCGGGCGAGGCCGTGCTCACCGCCCGCCTCGCCCGGGAGGCACTGGGCACCGACTGGGTGAAGCTGGAGGTCATCGCCGACGAGCGCACCCTGCTGCCCGATCCCGTCGAACTCCTCGACGCCGCCGAGACGTTGGTCGACGACGGCTTCACGGTGCTGCCGTACACCAACGACGACCCCGTGCTGGCGCGGAAGCTGGAGGACGCGGGCTGCGCCGCCGTGATGCCGCTGGGCTCGCCCATCGGCTCCGGGCTCGGCATCCGCAATCCGCACAACTTCCGGCTGATCACGGAGCGCGCGGGCGTGCCGGTCGTCCTCGACGCGGGCGCCGGTACGGCCTCCGATGTGGCGCTCGCCATGGAGCTGGGCTGTGCCGCGGTGATGCTCGCGTCGGCGGTGACGAGGGCGCAGGAGCCGGTGCTGATGGCGGAGGCGATGCGGCACGCGGTGGCGGCGGGCCGCCTGGCCGCCCGCGCGGGCCGCATCCCGCGCAGGCACTTCGCCGAGGCGTCCTCCCCCACGGAGGGCGTGGCCGACCTGGACCCGGAGCGGCCCGCCTTCGGCTGAGGCCCTGCGACGGCCGGGGCCGCGGGCTCCCGGCCCGAACCGGACGGGCCCCGAACCGGACGACCCCGAAGCGGGCCCGGAAGCGACTCGGCCGGTCGTCCCGGGGTCCGGAAAAGGACCAAAGTCCCGGAAGGGAATTCCGGCGGGCAGGGCCCGAGAAGAAGGCGAGTGAAACGAGGCGGGAAGGCGCGGCAAGAGGGAAGAGGACAGGGAAAACGACTCCGGGGAAAAGGGACGCCGCGGAGAGAATCCACGTCCTACGAAGCTGCTTCCCGCACCCCTTCCGACCAAGGTCCCGAAAAGGACAATCCCGGACTATTCACCTCGCCGTTCGGCCGCATCCTCTCCCCTCGGATGCGCACCACGGACATTCGGCACGGTGACGGCTCGTAGACTCGTGGTCGATGGATACCAGCCTTCAGGACTCCTCTTCCGGGTCTCCCGGGGAGCCGCCGCCCATCGGCCAGGTGCTGGACGGCCGCTACCGAGTCGAGTCGCGCATCGCCGTCGGCGGCATGGCGACGGTCTACCGAGCCGTCGACACCCGTCTCGACCGCGAACTCGCCCTGAAGGTCATGCACCCCTCGCTCGCGGGCGACGGCGACTTCGTCGGCCGCTTCATCCGCGAGGCCAAGTCCGTCGCCCGGCTCGCCCACCCCAATGTCGTCGGCGTCTACGACCAGGGCACGGACGGCACCTATGTCTATCTGGCGATGGAGTACGTCTCGGGCTGCACGCTGAGGGACGTTCTGCGCGACCGCGGCGCGCTGCGCCCCCGCGTGGCGCTCGACATCCTGGAGCCGATGCTGGCGGCCCTGGGCGCCGCACACCACGCGGGCATGGTGCACCGCGACATGAAGCCGGAGAACGTGCTGATCGGCGACGACGGCCGGGTCAAGGTGGCCGACTTCGGCCTGGTCCGCGCGGTCGACAGCCAGACGTCCGTGGGGTCCGACACCATCCTCGGCACCGTCTCCTATCTCGCCCCCGAGCAGATCGAGCAGGGCACGGCCGACACCCGTACCGACCTCTACGCGTGCGGCGTGATGCTCTACGAGATGCTCACCGGCGAGAAGCCGCACACGGGCGGCACCCCGGCCCAGGTGCTCTACCAGCATCTCCACGAGGACATCCCCGCCCCGTCCGCCGCCGTGCCCTCTCTGGCGCCCGAGCTGGACGCGCTGGTCGCACGCTCCACCGCCCGCGCCGCCGAGGGCCGCCCCCAGGACGCCGGGGCGATGCTCTCGGAGGCACGTGCCGTGCGTGCCCGGCTCACCGCCGAGCAGCTCGACGCCGTACCCCCGGGAGCGAAGCAGCCGCAGCAGGGCCTCACACACGTACTCGCGGCGGACACGGCTCTCACGGAGGGGCGCATGCGGTCCGCAGCCGGGACCGGGGCGGGGGCAGGGGCCGCGGCCTCAGCGGCGACGGGCGCGGCCGGTTCAGCCCCCGGTTCCGCCGCCGTGTCCGCCGGGTCGGAGGAGCGTACGAGCGTGCTGCCGCGCACGACCGCCGCCTCCTACGAGTACGCCCCGGGCGGTCCCTACGACGGCGACGATCTCGACCGCACCGCCCGCTATGCCGTGCCGCCCCGCGACGGCGGCGAGCCGCCCCGGCCGCCGCGCCGCGGCGGCGGCCGGGTCTTCTTCGTCGCCCTCACGGCGATGCTGTTGCTGCTGGTGGGCACGGGCGTCTGGTACATCAACTCGGGCCAGTTCACCGAGACCCCGGCCGTGCTGGACAAGACCGAGTCCGAGGCACGGAAGATCCTCGACGGTGCCGGTCTCGATGTGAGGGTCACCCGCAGCCACAGCGACCGCGTCGAGCGGGGCCACGTCATCGAGACCAACCCGGACCCGGGCGACCGCATCCGCCGCACCGGCACCGTCACCGTCGTCGTCTCGCGCGGCCCGAAGATCGTCAAGGTGCCCGATCTGTCCGGCACTCCGCTGGCCGACGCCGAACGCAAGCTGAAGGACTCCGGCCTGGAACCCGGCGTGGTGAGGCGGGAGTTCAGCGAGGACACGGCGCGCGGCTCCGTGATCGAGACCGAGCCGTCCGCCGGCAGCAGCCGCCGCCCCGGTTCCCCTGTCGCCCTGACCGTCTCCAAGGGCATCCCCGTGGACGTACCGGACGTCGTGGGCGACGAGGAGGATTCGGCCCGGGAGGACCTGCTGGACGAGGGGCTGAAGGTGCGCATCGCCCCCGAACGCGTCTTCTCCGACGAGGACGAGGGCAGCGTCGCCCGCCAGTCGCCCGCCGAGGGCAGCCCGGCCGCCGAAGGCGACACCGTCACGCTCACCATCTCCAAGGGCCAGGACGAGGTGAAGGTCCCCGACGTCGAGGGCCTGAACCGCAAGCAGGCCCGCAAGAAGCTGGAGAAGGCGGGCTTCGAGGTCACCGTGCGCCGGATCTTCTTCGGCGACGAGGTCTTCTCCCAGTCGCCGGACGGCGGGGACGAGGCACCGCGCGGGTCCCGCGTGACGATCTGGATGCGCTGAGCCGGACCCGGCACCCTGCGGAGAAGCGCCGACGCCGAGCGCCCTACGCCTCGCCCGCGCCTCCCTGCGCCGCCCCAGCCCCCGACAGCGCCTCCGCGCGGGTCCGCCGGGGCCTTACGGCACCTGACGCGGCGCATACGGGCACTCACCGTCAGCAGGGAAGACCGCCCGCCGTGTGACAACGGACATAGGGCCCATATCACTTACGACAGCGCTTAGTGCGCCTCGGCCCTCTCCATACGCCGCGCGGCTGCGGGCCGGACGGTCTTCCCGTACACCCCGGAACGGCCCCACGAACGAGCCGGGATAGTACGTCACACTTTTGGGCTGTGTTTTCGGAGCCTTTAACAATTGCTCTCGGTCGCAAGCGCCGGGGATTCGGAACTCGGCGTACAACGCCTTTCCGGCCTCTGCGACGCACGCAATGTTGAAAGGTTCGCTCACAATGCCCAACATTCCCGGCTACGTCCGCAGCCCCAAGTTCGCGCGCTTTTCCGCCGCAGGCATATCCGCCGCGGGCGCCGCAGCCATCGCGCTGACCGTCCTCCCCGGCACCGCCGACGCAGGCGACCAGAGCCAGTCCGGTGCCAAGAAGGTAAGCGCCTCGACGGCCGCCGCGGAGAGTACGAAGGAATCCCAGGCCCCGAAGGTCGAGCTGGCGGGCGCCAAGCAGGGCACCCTGGACGCCGACGTCCACCGGGCCGGCGAGGTGGTGGCCGCCCAGAAGGAGGCCGTCGCCCAGCAGAAGGCCGTCGCCGCCGACCGTGCGGAGGCCGCCAAGGCACAGGCGGCCAAGAGGGCCGAAGCCGAGAAGAAGGCCGAGGCCGCGAGGAAGGCGGCGGCCGACCGGAAGGCCGAGGCGAAGGCCAGGGCCGCCCGCTCCGCCGAGCGCCCCGCCGCCAAGACCTACCCCGACAACCTCGACGGATGGATCCGCGAGGCCCGGTCCATCATGGCGAAGCACGGCATCCCCGGCTCCTACGACGGCATCAAGCGGAACATCATCCGTGAGTCCGGCGGCGACCCGAACGCGGTGAACGACTGGGACATCAACGCCCAGAAGGGCACCCCGTCCAAGGGCCTGCTCCAGACCATCCAGCCGACCTTCGACGCGTACCACGTCGACGGCACCTCGACCGACATCACCGACCCGGTCGCCAACATCGTGGCCGCCTGCAACTACGCGGCGGACAAGTACGGTTCGATGGACAACGTCGACTCGGCATACTGACGGTGTGACGACCAAGCGAGACCGCAATCCCATTGGCGGCCATGTCCCCGTAGCAGGGGGCCTGGCCGCCACTGGCGTTTCCTACGCCGACGACATCGGCGCGGAGGCCGTACAGGTCTTCGTCGCCAATCCCCGTGGCTGGGCCACGACTTCCGGGTCCCCGCAGCAGGACGAGGAATTCCGGGCCGCGTGCGCCGAGCGGAAACTCCCCGTATTCGTACACGCCCCGTACCTCATCAACTTCGGCTCCCACACACGGGCCACCGCGGACAATTCCGTTGCCTCACTGCGCCATTCACTGCGCAGAGGCCGTGAGATCGGCGCGTCGGGCGTCGTCGTCCACACGGGATCGGCCACGGGCGGCCGGGAGCGGGCGACCGCGCTGGCACAGGTCGGGCTGCTGCTGATGCCGCTGCTGGCGGAGCTGACCCACGAGGACGACCCCTGGCTGCTGCTGGAGCCCACCGCAGGACAGGGCGCCTCGATCTGCTCCCAAGTGCGCGATCTGGAACCGTACTTCGAGATCCTCGGCCGCCATCCCAGGCTCGGCGTCTGCCTCGACACCTGCCATGTGTTCGCCGCCGGGCACGACCTCGCGGCCCCGGGCGGCGTGAAGCGGACCCTGGACGAACTGGAGGCCGTCACCGGCCCCGGGCGGCTCAGGCTCATCCACGCAAACGACTCCAAGGACGTCGTCGGCGCACACAAGGACCGCCATGCGAACATCGGCTCCGGCCACATCGGCAGGGAGCCGTTCGCCGATCTGATGACGCACCCCTCCACCGAGGGCGTGCCGCTCGTCATCGAGACCCCGGGCCGCAAGGAGGGCCACGCCGCGGATGTGAAGCGGCTGAAGGAACTGAGGGAGGGCGCGGGCTGAGTTGCGCTGCCGTGGGCCCGTTGGCTGATCGGCAGGGGCGAGGGCCACGCGGTGCCGCACCCGTACCACTGACCACCGGCCCCCCGCGCGCCCCGGCCACCGGCCACCGGCCACCGGCCACCGGCCACCGGCCACCGGCCCAGGGCTACGGGCTACGGGCTACGGGCTACGAACCGGGCCGCAGGCGGCGGGCCAACGGGCCACAGGCCCCAACTGCCCCTAGAGCTCGGGCCCTTCGCCGGGCTCCTCCTGGTAGGAGTAGCGCTGCTCCTTCCAGGGATCGCCGATGTTGTGATAGCCGCGCTCCTCCCAGAAGCCCCGGCGGTCCGCCGTCATGTACTCCACGCCGCGCACCCACTTGGGGCCCTTCCACGCGTAGAGCTGCGGCACCACCAGCCGCAGCGGGAAGCCGTGTTCGGCGGTGAGCAGTTCGCCGGCGCGGTGGGTGGCGAAGACCGTCGTCTCCGCGGCGAAGTCGGACAGCCGCAGATTCGAGCTGAACCCGTACTCGGCCCAGACCATGACGTGTGTGACGTCGTCGGCGGGAGGCGCCAGTTCCAGAACGGTACGGGCGAGCACCCCGCCCCACTCGGCGCCCAGCATGCTGAACTTGGTGACGCAGTGCAGATCGCCCGTCACCGTCTCGTAGGGCAGCGCCGTGAACTCCTCGTGATTCCACGAGTGCTTCCCGCCGTCGGCGGTCGCCCCGAAAACCCTGAAGTCCCAACGCTCCGGCTTGAACTTCGGCACCGGTCCGTAGTGCGTGACCGGCCATCCACGCTGGAGCCGCTGCCCTGGCGGAAGCGGTTGCTGCTCCCCCTCAGGACTCTGCGGCTCACCCATCTCCCCATGGTGACAGACCCCTCGGATGCCGCTTACCGGCACCCCGCTCACGCTCTGTTCGAGGGCTTTCCGCTCGCCAATTCGGGCCATTTCGGTAAGCCTTCGCTTACTGGACCGCCTGACGGCGCGGTGCGAGGATGCGCGGGCGCGCGCACGCACCTGGCATTTTTCGTTCCTGGAAGGAGCCCGCAGCCATGCAGGGTGATCCCGAGGTCATCGAATTCCTCAACGAGCAGCTGACGGCCGAGCTGACCGCCATCAACCAGTACTTCCTGCACGCGAAGATGCAGGAGCACTTCGGCTGGCCGAAGCTCGCCCGCTACACCCGTGCGGAGTCCTTCGACGAGATGCGTCACGCCGAACGGCTCACCGACCGGATTCTGTTTCTGGAGGGGCTTCCCAACTACCAGCGGCTCTTCCACGTCAACGTGGGGCAGACGCTGACCGAGATGTTCACCGCGGACCGCCAGATCGAGGTCGAGGCCATCGACCGGCTGCGGCGCGGAGTGGAGGTCATGCGGGCCAAGGGAGACATCACCTCGGCGAACATCTTCGAGGACATCCTGGCCGACGAGGAGCACCACATCGACTACCTGGACACCCAGCTCGAGTTGGTCGAGAAGCTGGGCGAGCCGCTCTACATCGCTCAGCTCGTGGAGCAGGAGGCTCCGAAGGAGGGCTGACCGAGGCGCCGGGTCCCGTGCCGGTGACGCCCGTGCCGGTGACGCCGGGCGCCGGACGTCATGCGGGGAGTCAGGCGGCTTCGGCCACCGAGGGCGCGGACGCCGGCTCCTCCACGGCACCGGCCGCAGCGGTCGCCGCGGGCTGACGCCCCGGGCACGCGCCGCGTCCGAGAAGCCCCTGAATCCGGCGTACGCAGGAGCCGCAGTCCGTGCCCGCCTTGCTTACGGACGCGATCTGACGCGGCGTGCGGGCCCCGGCCTCCTGGTGCTCGCGGACCTGCCGGTCCGTGACGCCGAAGCAGGAGCAGACGAACACTCGGCCCTCCAGGCGGGACGGTCATGGGCGGTGCCGGGCTCGGACGGCTTCAGGGCTGCTGAAGATCCAGCCGGGGCTGGCCGACCCGATGGGGGGGCCGACCCGATGGGGGGGCCGACCCGATGAGGTTAACCTAACCTTGGTAAAGCTAACCTTACCGACCGCTCGATGTCCACAACAGAGCTGTGGGGCCCGCATCGCTGTGATGCGGGCCCCATTTCCGTACTGCCGTGCGTCAGGGCGCTACGCGGCGCCGCCGGTTCACTGGTCCCGGTACATCTCCGCGACCAGAAACGCCAGATCGAGCGACTGGCTGCGGTTGAGCCGCGGGTCGCACGCCGTCTCGTAGCGCTGGTGCAGGTCGCCCACGAAGATCTCGTCGCCGCCGCCCACGCACTCCGTGACATCGTCGCCCGTCAACTCGACGTGAATGCCGCCCGGATGGGTCCCAGCGCCCTTGTGCACCTCGAAGAAGCCCTTGACCTCGTCGAGCACGTCGTCGAACCGGCGGGTCTTGTGGCCGCTGGCCGCCTCGAAGGTGTTGCCGTGCATCGGGTCGCAGACCCACACCACCTGGGCGCCCGAGGCGCTGACCTTCTCCACCAGCGTGGGCAGCCGGTCCCTTACGGTGCCCGCTCCCATCCGCGTGATGAAGGTGAGGCGCCCCGGCTCCCGGTCCGGGTCGAGCTTGTCGATGAGCTGGAGGGCCTCCTCCGGCGTCGTGCCGGGACCCAGCTTCACACCGATCGGGTTGCGCACCTGTGAGGCGAACTCGATGTGGGCGCCGTCGAGTTGGCGTGTGCGCTCGCCGATCCACACCATGTGCCCGGAGACGTCGTAGAGCTTGCCGCTGCGCGAGTCCGTACGGGTCATGGCCGACTCGTAGTCGAGCAGCAGGGCCTCGTGCGAGGCGTAGAATTCGACGGTCTTCAGCTCTTCGGGGTCCGTGCCGCACGCGTGCATGAACTTCAGCGCCTGGTCGATCTCGCGGGCCAGCGCCTCGTAACGCTGCCCGGAAGGCGAGCGCTTCACGAAGTCCTGGTTCCACGCGTGCACTTGGCGCAGGTCGGCGTAGCCGCCGGTGGTGAAGGCGCGTACGAGGTTCAGCGTGGAGGCGGACGCCTGGTACATGCGCTTCAGCCGCTGCGGGTCGGGCGTGCGGGCGGCCTCGGTGAACTCGAAGCCGTTGACCGAGTCGCCCCGGTACGACGGGAGCGTCACTCCGTCCCGGGTCTCCGTCGGCTTCGAGCGCGGCTTGCTGTACTGCCCGGCGATACGGCCGACCTTGACGACCGGGACCGATCCGGCGTACGTCAGCACGGCGCCCATCTGAAGCAGCGTCTTCAGCTTGTTGCGGATGTGCTCGGCGCTGACCTGGTCGAACGCCTCGGCGCAGTCGCCGCCCTGGAGGAGGAACGCCTCACCGCGGGCGACGGCGCCCAGCCGGGAACGCAACTGGTCGCACTCGCCGGCGAAGACGAGCGGCGGATACGACTCGAGCTCGGCGACGGTCTCACGCAGAGCTTCGCGGTCCGGCCACTCGGGCTGCTGTGCCGCGGGAAGGTCTCGCCAGGTGCGGGCACCGGCGTCGGGGTTGGTGGCGTTCACACTCACGCGCCCCAGGTTAAGGGGTCGTGCCCGGCGTTCTTTCCCCTGACCGGCTGCTGAGACGGAAACCACCCCCGCGGCTCCGCTGGGGTAGGCTCGCCGCCATGTTCGCGCAAGCCCGCACCTGCAACTGGTGGTGGACCGCTCATCCGGCGGCCCACTGACTGCGCGCGCACCACAGACAGCGACAGACGCGAAGGCCGCCCGAGGGGCGGCCTTCGGTGTGTCTGCACGGCCGTTCCTCAGCGTGTGACCAGCGCATTCCGAGGAAGGACCGTCCGATGTCCCATCCACGTCCGCGGCCCGGGGACTCCCGCCGCCCGGCCGCTCCCGCTCAGGCCGACGCCCCGTCCGAGCCGTCCGCCCCGTCCGGTCCATCGGCTCCGCCCGCTCCGTCCGCTCCGTCCGCCTCCGAGCTGGTCGAGCGCCTGCTGGGGGACGACGCCCCGCCCTTCGCGCTGCTGCGCCGCAGGACACCCGGCCGCAGGCACGACATCGTCGAGGTGCTGACCGGGCCCGTACATGAGGCGGCGCGGCTCGCGGACATTCCGGACGGCGATCACGGGGCTCTCGCGCTCGTGCCTTTCCGGCAGATCCGGGAGCGGGGCTTCCGGGTGAGGGACGACGGAACGCCGCTGGCCGTGATGGTGCCGCATGAGGTGTACGAGATCCCGCTGGAGGAGGCCGAGGCGGCGCTGCCCGCGCACCGGGTGCGTGTCGAGGACGGCGCCTTCGACGTCTCCGACGAGGAGTACGCCCGTACGGTGAGCCGCGTCGTGGAGGACGAGATCGGCGACGGCGAGGGCGCCGACTTCGTGGTGCGGCGCACCTTCGAGGGCCGGGTCACGGGCTTCTCACGGGCGGACGCGCTGGCGCTCTTCGGGAGGCTGCTGAGCGGCGAGCGCGGCGCGTACTGGACCTTCGTCGTGCACACCGGGAACCGGGTGCTGGCCGGCGCGAGCCCGGAGGTGCATGTGCGGATGTCGGGCGGAACAGTGGTGATGAACCCCATCAGCGGCACGTACCGCTATCCCCCCGAAGGGCCTTCCGCCGAGGGACTGTTGGACTTCCTCGCCGACCGCAAGGAGAGCGAGGAGCTGTCCATGGTCGTCGACGAGGAGTTGAAGATGATGTGCACCGTGGGCGACATGGGCGGGGTGGTGGTCGGCCCGCGGCTGAAGGAGATGGCGCATCTCGCCCACACCGAGTACGAGTTGCGGGGGCGCAGCACGCTCGATGTGCGGGAGGTGCTGCGGGAGACGATGTTCGCGGCGACCGTGACGGGCTCGCCCGTGGAGAACGCCTGCCGCGTCATCGAGCGTCACGAGCGGGGCGGACGGGGCTACTACGCGGGGGCGCTCGCCCTGATCGGCCGGGACGCGGGCGGCGCGCAGACCCTCGACTCGCCCATCCTCATTCGGACCGCCGACGTGGACGCGGCGAGCGGGCTGCTGCGTGTGCCCGTCGGGGCGACGCTCGTGAGGGCCTCGCGGCCGGCGAGCGAGGTGGCCGAGACACACGCGAAGGCCGCCGGTGTGCTCACGGCGCTCGGTGTACGGGAGGCGCCGGCGGGACGTGCCCGTACGGCGCGGACGCCCCGGCTCGCGGACGATCCACGGGTACGTACGGCGCTCGCCGCACGCCGCGCGGACCTGGCGCCGTTCTGGCTGCGGATGCAGACCGGCGGCGAGGGGTGCCCCGGGCAGGGACCGGGTCAGGAGCACGGCCCGGGGCGGGAGCCGGGGACGGGACCGGCGCGCGGCGCGGGGCGTGCGCCCGTTGGGCCCGGGCGGGTGCTGGTCGTGGACGGCGAGGACACCTTCACGTCGATGCTCGCCCATCTGCTGCGGGCCACGGGCTCCGCGGTCGAGGTCCGGCGGTTCGACGAGCCGGGTCTGCGTCGGGCCGCGATCGCGCACGAGGGCCCGGTGGTGCTGGGCCCCGGGCCGGGCGACCCGAACGATCTGGCCGATCCGAAGATCCGCCTGCTGCGCGGCCTGGCCGGGGAGCTGATGCGCGAGCATCGCCACGGACTGCTGGGGGTGTGTCTCGGGCACGAACTCCTCGGCGCCGAGCTGGGGTTGGAGATCGTACGGAAGTCGCTGCCGTTCCAGGGGGCCCAGGAGACGGTCGCGGTGTTCGGCCGCGAGGAGACCGTGGGCTTCTACAACTCGTACGCGGTGCGCTGCGGCCCACAGGAGGAGCGCCTGCTGGACCGGGCGGCAGGCCGCGGGCGGGTCGAGGTCAGCCGTGATCCCGCGACGGGCGAGGTGCACGCACTGCGCGGTGAGGGCTTCGCGAGCGTGCAGTTCCATCCGGAGTCCGTACTGACGCTGGACGGGCCGGGCATCGTGGCGGAGATGCTGGAGGCGGCGGCGGGGGCGGGCGCCCCGCGCTGAGGCGCCGAAGGGCAGCCGAAGCGAAACCGTCTCCGGGGCGCCCAGTACCGCCAGGGCACCCAGCACGCCCGGGACGTCCAGGACATCCAGGACGTTCGGGACGCGGGCCGCCCTTGCGACCGTTCCGCGACCCTGGACGCCGACGGGCCCGCGTACACATCCGGTGCGTACGCGGGCCCGGCCACGCGACTTCGCGGCTGAGTTCTCAGGGCTCCGCCAGGGAGGCGGCCTCAGCCGAAGAAGACCTCCGCCTCCTCGTACATCTCCGGGTCGACCGTCTTCAGCTTCGACGTGGCCTCGGAGATCGGCACGCGCACGATCTTGGTGCCCTGGAGCGCGACCATCTTGCCCCAGTCCTGGTCCCGTACGGCGTCGATCGCGTGCAGCCCGAAGCGGGTGGCCAGCCAGCGGTCGAACGGCGTGGGCGTGCCGCCGCGCTGGATGTGCCCGAGGACCGTCGTACGGGCCTCCTTGCCGGTGCGCTTCTCGATCTCCTTCGCCAGCCACTCGCCGACGCCCGAGAGCCGAACATGCCCGAAGGAGTCGTGCGAGTCGTCCTTCAGCACCATCTCGCCGTCCTTGGGCATGGCGCCCTCCGCGACGACGACGATCGGGGCGTAGCTCGCCTTGAAGCGGGACTCGACATAGCGGCACACCTCGTCGACGTCGAAGCGGCGCTCCGGGATGAGGATGCAGTTGGCGCCGCCGGCCAGCCCGGAGTGCAGGGCGATCCAGCCCGCGTGCCGCCCCATGACCTCCACGACGAGCACTCGCATGTGGGACTCGGCCGTGGTGTGCAGCCGGTCGATGGCGTCGGTGGCGACGTTGACGGCGGTGTCGAAGCCGAAGGTGTAGTCGGTCGCCGAGAGGTCGTTGTCGATGGTCTTGGGCACGCCGATGCACCTGACGCCGAACTCGTCGGTGAGCCGGGCGGCGACGCCGAGGGTGTCCTCGCCGCCGATCGCGATGAGGGCGTCGACATCGTGCTTGACGAGGTTCTCCTGGATGCGGCTTACGCCGTTCTCCTCCTTGAACGGATTCGTACGCGACGAGCCCAGGATCGTGCCGCCGCGAGGCAGCGTGCCGCGCACAGCGGGGATGTCGAGCTGCGTGGTGTCGCCCTCGAGCGGCCCGCGCCAGCCGTCCCTGAACCCGACGAAGTCGTAGTCGTACCGCTGGACGCCCTTACGGACGACGGCCCTCATCACCGCGTTGAGTCCGGGGCAGTCGCCGCCACCGGTCAGCACTCCGACCCGCATGGGATCTCCCTTCTCACATCGCCGTACGCCCTGTTCGCCGCACGGCCTGTACGCAACTGCCGCCACGCTAGCGGTGATCCACATCACGAGGGACAGGGCGCGGAGACGTTTTCCGATCGGTTACGGGAAGAGCGGGCGTCCGGCGAGGGAATCACTCCTCGTCGAGGCCGCGCTGTATCGCGTAGCGCACCAGCTCCACGCGGTTGTGCAACTGGAGCTTCCCGAGCGTGTTCTGGACGTGGTTCTGCACGGTGCGGTGGGAGATCACGAGCCGCTCGGCGATCTGCCGGTAGCTCAGCCCCTTGGCGACGAGGCGCAGCACCTCCGTCTCCCGCTCCGTCAGCCTCGGCGCCTCGGGCTCCCCGGACCCTGCCGCGGGTGCGGGATCGGAGGCGAGCCTGCGGTACTCGCCGAGCACGAGGCCCGCCAGACCGGGGGTGAAGACCGGGTCGCCCAGGGCTGTGCGGCGTACCGCGTCCTGAAGCTCCTCCATGCTCGCCGACTTCAGGAGATAGCCCGTCGCCCCCGACTTCACGGCCTCCAGCACGTCGGCGTGCTCGCCGCTCGCGGAGAGCACCAGCACCCGCAGCCCGGAACCGGGGCCTACGAGGCTGCGGCACACCTCGACACCGGGCAGGCCGGGGAGATTCAGGTCGAGCACGAGGACGTCCGGCGCGGCGGCGCGGGCACGCCGCACGGCCTGGGGGCCGTCGCCCGCCGTGGCCACCACGTCGAAACCCGCCTCGCCCAGATCGCGCGCCACCGCGTCCCGCCACATCGGGTGGTCGTCCACGACCATCACCTTGACGGGGCGCTGCGGTCCTTCGCCGGCACCCTCGGCTTCCGCAGCCGCCGGGCCGGTGTCCGCCGGGCCGGTGTCCGCCGCGCCTTCCTTCGGGCTGTCCTCGGTGTTCGTCATCGCCCCCGCCGCCTTCTTCGTCAACTCCCGCGTCCCCCCGGCCGCTTGGGCACCCGCAGCTCGACCTCCGTGCCCTGGCCGGGCACCGAGACCAGCTCGGCGCTGCCGCCGATGTCACGCAGCCGCCCCCTTATGGACAGGGCGACTCCCATCCTGCCTTCGGCCTCGGCGTCCGCGAGCCGTCCCTCCTCAAGTCCAGGGCCGTCGTCGCGCACCGTGACCAGCACGGCGTCCGGCTCGTCCTCCAGCAGGATCCACGCCTGTGCCTCCTTGCCGTCGGGTCCGCCCGCGTGCTGCCGCACATTGTCCAGGGCGGCACTGACAGCCGCGGCCACTTCCCTTGCGGCGGACGCCGGCAGCGGTACGGGTGCGCCGGGCTCCACGAAGGTGACGCGGGCGCCGGAGTACGGGGAGAGCAGTGCACGCAGATCGCATTCGGAGGCGTCGGACTCCCCGCCGGCGTCCGCCGCACCGCCCGGTCTTCCACCGCCCGGTCTTCCGCCCGCCTTCCCGTTCGCTCCTCCGCCCGGCGCCCCGGCGTGGCTCCCCTCCCGTGCCGAGGCGGCCCGCGCACCTACGGCTTGGGCGGGGACGGCGGCACGGGCCCGCGCCTCCCGCGTCCCGTCCTTCTCACGTGAGACGAGGCTGCGCAGCGCCACCTCCTGCTCGCCTGCCATGCGGCCCAACTCCGCGGCCTCACCGCCGATTTCGTTGCCTCGGCGCTGCACCATGGCGAGCACCTGGAGCACGCTGTCGTGGATGTCGCGGGCCAGCCGCTCCCGTTCCCGGGTGGCCGCCTCGATCTGGAGGGCGTGGGCGAGGGTGCGTTCGCTCGCCCTGGCCACCTCGATCACGTAGCCGATGCCGATGCTCGCCACGCACACCAGCAGCACGTTGTGCAGGGTGGGCCTGGTGATAGCGCCTCGTTCGAGGATGTTGGCGATCCCGACGATGGTCGCGGCGACCGCCCCCCAGCGCCAGCCGCCCTTGATGGCGAACGCGAGGACGGGACCGGCGACCCAGATGCTGGGGAGGGTGGGCCCGATGTTCCCCTCCGCGTCGACGTAGACGGAGCCGAGAATTCCGGCGACCGCCATCGCCACGTCGACGGCGAGGAAAGCCTTCGTACAGCGCCTCGCGGAAAGGACGTTGGGGATCGTGGCCAGCGTCCAGACCGTCAGCAGCCCCAGATAGAGGGCGCCCGCCACGGGGTGCGCGAGACGGTCGTACGCCCAGGCGAAGACGGCCAGCGCATAGCCCGTCGCCAGCAGCCGGTAGCCGGTCAGCGCACGCCACAGCGGCCGTTCCACCGACTGTCTCAGAACCATCGCTTCCGGCCCGCCCCTCGCCCTGCGCCGCTCGCGGCGCACATCCCCGCGCCGCCGTACGTCTGTCTACGCCGCCCGGTCACGCTCGTTCCACTTGCGCCGCACCGCGGCGATCCTGGCCGCGGGCCCGGCATGACCGAACCGGCCCAGGCGTCCGGACCGCCCAGGCTCTCCCGCCCCCTGCTCGCCCTTCGCGGCCTGCTCAGCCTGCTCGGCCTCCCGCTCCGCTTCCTTCGCGGCCTTCTCCGCCTCCGCGTTGCGCCTGGCCTCCTCGGCGAGCTGGCGCTTCGCGGCCGTGGCGTACATGTCGACGTACTCCTGGCCGGAGAGCTTCATGATCTCGTACATGACCTCGTCGGTCAGGGCCCGCTGGATGAAGCGGTCGTTCTCCATGCCCTGGTAGCGGCTGAAGTCCATCGGCTTGCCGATCCTGATGCCGGGCCGCATCAGCTTGGGCATGACCTGGCCGGGCGGCTGGATCTTCTCGGTGTCGACCATGGCGACGGGCACTACGGGCGCTCCCGAGCGCAGCGCGACCCGTGCGAGCCCGCCTGGCTTGCCGCGGTAGAGGCGCCCGTCGGGCGAGCGTGTGCCCTCGGGGTAGATGCCGAACAGCTCCCCGCGGGCGAGGACATCGAGCCCGCTGCGGATCGCGGCCTCGCCCGCGCCGCGTACGCCGGAGCGGTCCACGGGAAGCTGACCGACCCCTTTGAAGAACGCGGCGGTGAGCTTGCCCTTCACTCCAGGCGAGGTGAAGTACTCGGCCTTGGCGATGAAGGTGACCTTGCGGTCCAGCACCGCGGGGAGGAAGAAGGAGTCGGAGAAGGAGAGATGGTTGCCGGCGAGGATCGCCGGTCCCTCTGCGGGGATGTGCTCAAGCCCCTCGACCCAGGGCCGGAAGGCAAGCTTGAGCCCGTTGCCCACCGACAGTTTCATCGCTCCGTAGAACAACCGAGGACCTCCTGTTCCCGACAACGGCGACCCTATCTCGCCACCGCGGAAGCGGCGCTGCTGCGTAGGGCAGTGCTGAACTACCCGGCGTCCGGCCCCCACGCGTAGGCTGGCACTCGCCCGTACCCTCGCCCGCCCGGCGGCGGATGCGGGCACATGCGGAGCGCACGCCCAGCACACGCGGCACGCTCGGCGCACACGGCAGAGCAGCACCGCAACGAAGCAGCACCACCTTGGCAGCGCCCACCCGACATCGACACCGACTCGATACCGACCGGCTGGAGGCCGACGTGTCCATCCTTCCCGGGGCCGAGCCCATGCGTCATGACGGATCCGGGACGGGCGTCCTGGTGTGCCACGGGTTCACCGGCTCTCCTCAGTCCGTACGCCCCTGGGCCGAGTATCTGGCCGCGAAGGGGCTCACGGTCTCCCTTCCGCTGCTGCCGGGGCACGGCACACGCTGGGAGGACCTGGCCGTCACGGGCTGGCAGGACTGGTACGCGACGGTCGACCGCGAACTGCGCACGCTCAGCAGGAACTGCGAACAGGTCTTCGTCTGCGGCCTGTCGATGGGCGGTGCGCTCGCACTGCGGCTGGCCGCCCGCCACGGTGACGCGGTGAGCGGCGTCGCCGTCGTCAACCCCGCGGTGACCTTCCCCCGGCTACAGGGCTACGCGCTGCCGCTGGGCCGGTTCCTGCTCCGCTCGGCCAAGGGCATCACGAGCGACATCGCCAAACCCGGTGCCGTGGAGGTGGGTTACGAGCGGGTGCCGACCCAGGCCGCCTACTCGGCCCGCGACTTCTTCCGCCGTGTACGCGGCGAACTGCCCCAGGTGACACAGCCGTTGCTGGTCATGCACAGCAGAACCGACCATGTGGTACCGCCGTCCGACTCGGCCCTCGTACTCGGGAAGGTCTCGTCGAGTGACGTGACGGAGACCGTCCTGGAGGACAGCTTCCACGTGGCCACACTCGACCATGACGCGGAGCGCATCTTCGCGGACTCCTACGGATTCATCACCCGGCTCGGCGCGGGGAACACGGAGACGGAGACGGAGACAGTGGGCGATGGAGCGTAATCCCGGCGCGGAGGACCACGACCACGGTGAGGACGAGCCGGCGCACCCGGCGGACCGGCGCGGTGAGCGCGGCCCGGACGCCGGCGTGCACGACGAGGACGGCCGGGCCGCCGGTTCGGGCGGGACCGGCGGTACGGACGGGACCGGCCGCGACGAGGACATCCGCGACGAGAGCGGCGAGGCGCCTCTTCCGCTGGACGAGAAGGCGGCCTGGGAGCAGATCGTCGCCGCCTACGGGGACCACCCGAAGGCCGAGGACATGGCACCGTCCGCCGAGCCGGGAGGCGACACCCGCACCGGCACCGCCGCACGCCCCGCCCCCAACTCCCGCCCGGACGGGGACGGCGACGGCGACGAGGGCGGCTCGTCCGTACGCAGCTTCACCGTCTACTCGGCGGGCGCCGGGCCGCGCGACTGGAGCCTGCCCGTCGCGGACGACGACACGGGCGAGGCCGAAGAGGACGACGACGAGGGCCACTTCGTACCGCCGGAGCCGCCGCCGCTGCCGCAGCCGGACACCACGGCGAAGTTCGCATGGCTCGCGGTGCTCGGCGGACCGCTGCTGCTCATCTTCATGGTCGTCTTCCAGCAGGAGCTGACCTGGTGGATCGCGACGCTGGGCGTCGGCGGATTCCTTGGCGGATTCGCCACGCTCGTGGCACGCATGCGTGACGGGCGGGACGAGGACGACTGGGACGACCCTGGCCGCGGCGCCGTGGTGTGAGGGCGCAGAGCGCTCGTGGCGTCAACCACCCACAGCGGTACGGGCTCTCGGCGGTCTCAGCGGTCTCAGCAGTCTCAGCGGCCTCGGCGCTGCGGTGAACTCATAGCGCCGTAACGCCGGTTGGCACCACAGCGCTCGCCACCGTCAGGCCGCGGACTCCCCCGGCTCGGCCGCCGCCTCCGACGCCTCTCCAGGCTCGGCCGCCGCCTCCGCGCCCTCAGGACGCTCGGGCGGCACCCGCAGCGCCGCCAGCACCGGCAGATGGTCGGTGGCGGCCCGCAGATCCGCCGGTGACACGCCCTCCAGCCCGTCCGGTACGCCGCAGCCGATCACCTCGACGCCCTCGGAGGCCAGCACGGCGTCTATGCGCTGATGAGGACGCAGCGCCGTCGAGGTGTGCTCGCCGCCCCAGGGCGCCACCGCCCAACCGTCCTGGAGCCGCCCCGCGAGCCGGCGGAAAGTACGGCCTCCGGGGCGCTCGTTGAGATCGCCCGCCGCCACGACATGCCGTGTGCCCAGGCCCTCCAGGCGGTCGAGCAGCATGCGGCCCTGTGCCCGGCGCTCGTCGCGTTGCAGGCTCAGATGGCAGCTCAGCACCCCGAGGCGCGCGGCCGTGCCGAACCGCAGCACGGCCGTGGCGAAACCTCGCCTGTGCAGACCGGGTGTGTGCGGGAGCAGCACGTCCTCGGTGCGTACGACCGTGGCCCGCAGCGACGCCAGGATCATGGGCCCCGTCGCGGTCGCACCGCCCGTCACGTAGACCAGTCCGCTCTCCCGCGCCAGCCACGCGGCGTGCTTGCGCCAGCGGAAGAACCGCGGTGCCTCCTGCACGCACACCACATCGGGGGCGCACGCCCGCACGACACGGGCGAGTGCCTTCCTGTCGTCCCGCATCGAGCGGATGTTGTAGCTGAGCAGACGGACGACGGCCGAACCGTCGGGCTCGGTGCGTCCTGCGGGCAGATCCGCGAGCGTCATCGGCTCGGCTCACACTCACATTCCTCGGCCGTCCGGCCGCTCGTCCCGCTCCGTTCGTCCCGTTGCGTTCGTTCCGTTGCGTCGTTCGCGCTCCGCTGGTCCGCTCCGCCTGCTCGCTCTCCACCCGGTCGCGGGGCGCGACCGGCCCTACGAGGTACGACCGGCCGCCCGCAACGGTCGCTCAGCCCTGCCTGGCGAGGTCCGCGACGCCCACCATGCCCGCCTGGCCGCCCAGTTGGGCCGCGAGCACCTCGGCGTGCGGACGCCAGCGGCTCCCCACGAGCCAGCGGCGGTAGGACTTGCGGATCGGGTCGAGTACGAGGTCGCCCTCGTCGGAGACCCCGCCGCCGACGATGAACGCACCCGGGTCGAAGAGCGAGGCGAGGTCGGCGAGACCCGCCCCCGCCCAGCGCGCCAGCTCACGGAAGGAGTCCACGGCGACGGGGCAGCCTTGCCGTGCCGCCTCGCTGATGTGCTTGCCCTCGACGCCCTCGGGGGTGCCGTCGCCCAGGCCGAGCAGGATCGTGGCGTTCTCCGGCGTCGCCGTGGCGCGCTGCTGTGCGTAACGCACGAGCGCGCTGCCCGACGCGTACTGCTCCCAGCAGCCCTGGTTGCCGCAGCCGCACAGCAGGCCGTCGGGCACCATCCGGATGTGCCCGAACTCGGCCGCGACCCCGAAGCGTCCGCGGTGCAGCCTGCCCCCGATGATCACGCCGCCGCCGAGGCCGGTGCCGATGGTGATGCAGACGACGTCCTCGTGCCCGGTGCCCACGCCGAACTTGTACTCGCCCCAGGCCGCGGCGTTCGCGTCGTTCTCGATCACGACCGGAAGGTCGATGCGCTGCTCGACCTTGTCCTTGAGGGCCTCGTGCCGCCAGGTCAGATTCGGGGTGAACAGTACGGTCGCCCGCTTGTCGTCGACGTAGCCGGGCGCACCGATGCCTACGGCGTCCACCACGTGCTCGGCGCTGGCGTCCCGTACCGCGTCGGCGATGGCGTCGATCACGCCGTCCGCCGTGGGCGGGGTGGGCACGGTGCTGGTTTCCAGAATCGTGCCGTGCTCATCGACAACTCCGGCCGCGATCTTGGTGCCGCCGATGTCGACGCCGATAGTGAGTCCCATGTGTCCCTCGGTTTTTCCGGTCCTTCCCCGCCGCGGAACACCGTACCGGAGGGGCCGTACCGCCAGATCCCGAGCTTTGGCCCGCGATCGGCCGTCAGGACGCGGAGCCGCCGGAGGCGGAGCCGCCGCTTCCACCTTCGGCATCGCCGGAACCCTCGGAGCCCCGCTGATCGACGGAGTCGCCGGGAACCCCCGGGGCGCCGGGATCGCCGGAGCCGCCGTCGCGGCCGGTGGTTACGGACCCGCCGGACTCGGCCGAACCGGCTGAACCGGCTGAACCGGCTGAACCCTGCGGCCCGTCGCCCCGTGCGTTCTCGTCCCGCCCCGGACCCGCGGTCTCCTCCGGCCCCTTGTCCAGGTCGATGCGCTCCAGGTCGGCGGACGTACGGCCCGAGGCGCCCGCCGATGTGCCGGGCGGGCCCTGCGGCGGGCCCTGTGCGCCTGCCGTCCAGCGTCCTTCGGCCTCCTGTACGGCGGCACGGTAGGCCGCGAGCAGTTCGCCGCCCGCAGCGGCGAGATGGTCGAAGAACTGGGGGTTGCGCTCGACGACGGGCTCGACGGCGGCCCGCGCCTGCGCGATGAACTGCTGCGCGACGCTCTGTGCGGCGGTGGCGGCCAGCGTGCCCGCGAAGGGTTTGCCCAGCTCGGCGACCTTTCCGGAGACCGCGTCCGCGAGACGCCTCAACTCCTCGGCTGCGCTGCCGTACTGCGGTCCGTACTCCGCGCGGCGGCGGGCCTTCTCCGCGGCGAGGTCCTCCTCGCAGGCGGTGGCCCAGGCGTCGGCGTCCGGTGCGGCCTGTGCCTCGTTCTCGACGGGCTCGGCAGGCTCGGCGGGCTCGCTCATGACGGCGCTCCTACGACGGAGGGAATGCGGCCGACGTCCGCTGTCGACCCGTATTCCGACGTTACCCGAACGGAGGCGGCGCCGAGACTGCCCCGAGGCCACTCCCGGCCGGTCTCGGGCGCCGGTTCGAGCGGCCCGCGTCACGCGGTCCTGTGGGTTCTCTGCCCTCCGAGCGCCCCACGAGGCGTCCGCTCTACGGCCCCCCGGAGGCGTCCGTACCGGCTGAGCCCGCAGCACCGCCCGAGCCGGTCGAGTCGTCCGAACCCTCCGAGCCTCCCGTGCCCCCCGGCCACAGCGCCGGGTCCGGCTCGCAGCGCACCCGCAGCTCGCCCCGCTCCAGCGCGGCGCCCACGACCCGGCATCTGCGCAGCGCCGAGGGCAGCGGAAGCACCCGCCGGTACGGGCCGAAGCCGAGGATCAACTCGTCGCCGCGGCGCACGAGTTCGAGCTCCTCCTTGCGTACGGCCGGGAGCGCCAGCCGCCACACCAGCAGGCCGTCGGAGGCGAGCCGGTCCTCGACGGTGCCATCGGCGCCCAGGGGGCCGCCCGGACTCCGGCCCGTCCCCGGGCCCGCCGCGCCCACGGACCGCACGTCACCGACGGCCGCCTCCCCGGCCAGCCGCAGCAGATCGTCCGCGCCTCGTGGTTCCCGTCCCAGGTGCGGCAGTTCACGCACCGGCACGCCCTCCGCCCCGTACTCCTCGTGCCACGCCTTGAGCACCGTCTGCTGCCGTCCCGACAGCGAGGCCGTCCAGGCGTCCCGACTCCCGGACGGGAACACCCTGTTGGCGACGACCGCCTCCAACGGCAGTCCGTACAGGCCCAGTCCGGCACGGCCCAGGCGCAGCGCCTCCGAGGCGAGCGGGCCGGGTTCGGCGACCAGCAGCACCGCGGTGCCGGGCGTCTCCAACAGGCCCTGTACGGCGGCTAGTCCGTCGTCCCAGCGTGCGGCGCCTTCGTACAGCGCGTCCGTGGGCATCGGTATGCCGACGAGCTGTGCGAGCGCGGGACGCAGCGCACGCGCCGCCTGCCGCTCGGCCGGGAGGAGCCTGCGCAGATAGCGGCGCAACTGCGCGGGAAGGGCGAGGGTCCGCAGGGCGGCGGGTGTGTGCGGCAGATCGACGACCACGGCGTCCCACTCCCCCGCGTCGTGTGCGGCACGCACCGCGCTCAGCAGTGAGAAGGCACCGGAGCCGGGCAGTTCGGTCAGCTCGTCCTCGTCCAGCGGGACCGAACCCAGCATCGAGAGGAGCTTGGAGCCGCGCTCCTGCAAGGAGACGGCGGCGGCGCGGAAGTGCTCGGCGGAGCCGGTACGTGCCACATGCAGCCGCCCGTCCGTGCCGGGAACCGGCGCCGGGCCGCCGTCTCCGGCTGCCGCGCCCGTGCGCGCGTCACGCACGGACCCATCGGGCATGCCCAGCACGGCTTCCAGGGTCGCGGGCTCGTCACCGCTCAGCAGCAGCGTCCGCAGACCGTCGTGGGCGGCCGAAACCGCGCTCGCGGCGGCCACGGTCGTACGTCCGGAGCCTCCGGCACCCGTGATCAGCAGCATCCTCGGGCGCGCACCGTCACGCCCACCGGCACGCGTACCGTCACCGGCACGCCCACCGGCACCCGCGCCGTCAGGCGCCGGAGCGCCCCGACCCGGACCGCCCTGAGACGTCCCCACCCTCGCGTCAGCCTTTGGCGGCGTCCGCGCCCTTGCCGGCGCCACCGCCCGACTCGACGCGCTTCTTCAGCCCGGACAGCGCACGGTCGATGATGACCTTCTCCGCCTTGCGCTTGATCATCCCGAGCATGGGGATCTTGACGTCGACGGTCAACTGGTAGGTGACCTCGGTGCGTTCGCCGCCGTCGACGGGTGCCAGCCGGTAGACGCCGTCCAGTTCGCGCAGCATCTGGGACTTCACCAGCGACCAGCGGACCTCGTTCGCGCCGATCCACTCGTAGGCCAGCGTGTGCTCGTCCTTGATGGCCCCGGCGTCCAGCAGCAGCCGGACCTGCTCGGCCCGCCCCTGGGAGTCCTCGGAGAGGACCTCGGCCTCCTTCACCTCGCCGGTCCATTCCGGGTAGCGGGCGAAGTCGGCGATCACTCCCATCACGGCTTCGGGCGCCGCATCGATGGTGATGTTCGAGCTGGTGTGTTCCGCCATCGCCGTGGCTCCTCCATTGCTGCGCGCGATCCCCGATTGCCGCTGGCAGGCTACCGCGCGTGTCCGGACCCGGGCCTACCGGTACGCCCCGGACCTACCGGCCCGCTACGTACACGGGCCACGTACGCGGGCCGGGAGCGCCGACGGTCACCACTCCAGCACCCAGGGCGTCCCGGTGGCGTTGAAGTGCCCTACGTTCACGCACTCCGTCGGCCCGATCCGCATCCGCCGCACCAGCGGCTGGTGCACATGCCCGAAGAGGTGGAAGCGGGGCCTGACCGAACGCACCGCGCTCAGCAGCGCCTCGCTGCCGCGTTCGAAGCGGCGCGCGACCGTGTCGTAGCACAACTCCGGTACGTCGGGCGGTATATGGGAGCAGAGCACGTCGACCTCGCCGAGCGCCTCGACCTTCGCCGCGTACGTCTCGTCGTCGATCTCGTACGGGGTGCGCATGGGCGTCCGCAGTCCCCCGCCGACGAATCCGAAGCGCAGCCCGCCGATGTCGGCCGTCTCACCGTCGAGGACGGTGGTGCCCTCGCCCGCGTACTCGGGCCACAGGGGCGGCATGTCGACATTGCCGTAGGTCGCGTATGTCGGCGACGGGAAGGCGGCGAACAGTTCGGCGTACTGCTTGCGTACGGCGGCCTCGGTGGCCGCGGCCCTGTCCACGCCCGACCACAGCTTCGCGGAGAACTCGCGTGCCTCGGCGAAGCGTCGCGCTGTGCGCAACTCCACTATGCGGTCCGCGCTTTCGACACCGAACAGCTCGGGGAAGATGCCCCGCGAGTGGTCGGCGTAGTCGAGGAAGAGGATCAGGTCTCCCAGGCAGACGAGCGCGTCGGCGCCGTCCCCGGCCCTTGCGAGGTCCCGGCTGTTGCCGTGCACATCGCTGACTACGTGGACTCGCATGACCACACCCTAGAGCGGTGCGCGGCCCTCGCGGCACCCATGCCCGTGAGCACTCCCCGGCCCCTCCCCACCTGCGGTTACTTCCCTGCCGGCGCGTGCGTGGACTAGGCTTCCGGGGACGCACCCGAGTCGTGTGACGCATCAGACATCTCAGCGTTACCCCCTATCCCGCTGACCCTACCGATGGGTAACGTCCGGGCCGTCATCTTCATCCGGGTCCTCCCACGGCCCGGATCCGAGCCATCGGAGGCCGCCCCCCACGGCCGCCGTCCTCCCGGCCCGACGAGGAGCAGCAGCCTTGCGTGAGTTCAGCCTTCCGGCACTTTACGAGGTGCCGGCCGACGGCAATCTGACGGATCTCATCCGCCGCAACGCGGCCCAGCATCCGGATGTCGCCGTCGTCGCGCGCAAGCAGGGAGGCGAGTGGACGGACGTCGGCGCCGCCGACTTCCTCGCCGAAGTACAGGCCGCCGCAAAGGGGTTGATCGCCGCGGGCGTGCAGCCGGGCGACCGCGTCGCGCTGATGTCCCGTACGCGCTACGAGTGGACGCTGCTCGACTTCGCGATCTGGAGCGCGGGAGCGGTCACCGTGCCCGTGTACGAGACGAGTTCGCCGGAGCAGATCGCCTGGATACTCGGCGACTCCGGCTCGGTCGCCTGCCTCGTGGAGACCGAGGAGCACTCGCGTGCGGTCGAGTCCGTACGCGACAGGCTTCCCGCTCTGGTGAACGTATGGCAGATCGAACCGCGGCGTGACGCGGACGGTGTCCCCGTCGCGGACCCGGGCGGCCGGGCCGCGGTCGACCAACTCACCGCGGACGGCGCCGACGTGGACGACGCCACGGTCGAGGTCCGCTCCTCCAGCGCCAACGCCGACTCCCCCGCGACCATCGTCTACACCTCGGGAACCACCGGGCGCCCCAAGGGCTGTGTGCTCACCCACCGCAGCTTCTTCGCCGAGTGCGGCAACGTCGTCGAGCGGCTGCGCCCGATGTTCCGCACGGGCGAGTCCTCGGTGCTGCTCTTCCTGCCCATCGCCCATGTCTTCGGGCGGCTGGTGCAGGTGGCAGCCGTGATGGCGCCCATCAAGCTCGGCCATGTCGCGGACGTGAAGGCCCTCACGGACGAACTCGCC
This sequence comes from Streptomyces marispadix, assembly GCF_022524345.1. Classification (NCBI taxonomy): domain Bacteria; kingdom Bacillati; phylum Actinomycetota; class Actinomycetes; order Kitasatosporales; family Streptomycetaceae; genus Streptomyces; species Streptomyces marispadix. The sequence goes on from NZ_JAKWJU010000002.1 coordinate 1,189,099, forward strand.
GCGTTCCGGCCGACGATGGTCCTCGGCGTGCCACGCGTCTTCGAGAAGGTCTTCAACTCCGCGCGGGCGCGGGCCCAGGCGAGCGGCAAGGTGAAGGTCTTCGACAAGGCGGCGGAGACGGCCATGGCCTACAGCCGTGCCCTGGAGGAGCCTTCGGGTCCGCCGCTGGGGCTGAAGCTGCGGCACAAGCTGTTCGACGTGCTCGTCTACAGCAAGCTGCGCGCCGTGCTCGGCGGGCTCGCCACCCATGCGATCTCCGGCGGCGCACCGCTGGGCGAGCGGCTCGGGCACTTCTACCGCGGCATCGGCTTCACGGTGCTGGAGGGTTACGGCCTCACCGAGTCCTGTGCGGCGACGGCGTTCAATCCGTACGACCGCCAGAAGATCGGCACCGTCGGCCAGCCCCTCCCCGGATCGGTCGTACGGATCGCGGACGACGGCGAGGTGCTGCTGCACGGCGAGCATCTCTTCGCCGGCTACTGGAACAACGAGCAGGCCACCCAGGAGGCCCTGGCCGACGGCTGGTTCCACACCGGCGACGTGGGCACCCTCGACGCCGACGGGTATCTCGCCATCACCGGGCGCAAGAAGGAGATCCTGGTGACGGCGGGCGGCAAGAACATCGCCCCCTCGGTCATCGAGGACGGCATCCGCGGGCACGCGCTCGTCGCCGAGTGCATGGTCGTCGGCGACGGCCGCCCCTTCGCGGGGGCGCTGCTCACCGTAGACGAGGAGTTCCTCGCACGCTGGGCCCAGGAGCACGGCAAGGCGGCGCTCACCCATGAAGAGCTGCTGGGCGACGAGGAGTTGCTGGCCGAGCTCCAGCGGGCCGTGGACGGGGGCAACGCCCTGGTGTCGCGGGCGGAGTCCGTACGCAAGTTCCGGGTGCTGAGCACGCAGTTCACGGAGGAGTCGGGGCACATCACGCCGTCGCTGAAACTGAAACGCGGTGTGGTGGCCAAGGACTTCGCGGACGAGATCGAGGCGCTGTACGCCTGAGAGCCGTCCGCCTGAGAGTCGTCCGTCCGAGAGCCGTCCGTCCGGGAGTCACGTCTCGATGCGGCCTCCGCCTGGCAGGCATGCGACTCGCGCCCCGCCTCACGGCCCTCCTCACCGATTCGACCTCCCCGATTCGCCCTCGCAGACTCGTACTTCGCAGAAGCCGTTGCGCGGAACACGTCCTCGTAGAAGCACTCTTGCCGCAGCCCTCAGAGCAGCCGCCTCAGCCGCTCCGCGAGCAGGTCCCAGCGCCAGCGGTCGACGACCCAGCCCCTGCCCTTCGCGCCCATGCGGGCCCGCAGCCCCGGGTTCTTCAGCAGCGTGGTGACGCGGTCGGCGGCCTCCTCCACCGCGCCGCCCCGTACGACCCAGCCCGTCTCGCCGTCCAGCACGGCGTCCGGAGCGCCGCCGGAATCGCCCGCCACGACGGGCAGTCCGGTCGCGGACGCCTCCAGATAGACGATGCCGAGACCCTCGACGTCCAGTCCGCCGCGGCGGGTGCGGCAGGGCATCGCGAAGACGTCGCCCGCGCCGAAGTGGGCGGGCAGTTCGTCCCAGGGAACCGCGCCGGTGAAGCGTACGGAGCGTGCGACGCCCGTCGCCGCCGCCAGCTTCTCCAGATCGCGGCGGTACGGGCCGCCGCCCACCACCAGCAGCGTGGCGTCCGGCACTTCGGCGAGGATTCGCGGCATGCCGCGGATCAGCGTGTCCTGTCCCTTGCGCGGCACAAGCCGCGAGACGCAGACGACGACAGGGCGACCGCCCAGGCCCAGCCGCTCACGCACCGCGTCGCCGCCGGACCCCGGGTGGAAGGTCTTCTCGTCCACGCCGGGCGGCAGCCGGACCATGCGTGCGGCCGCTTCGGGGGTGAGGGCGCCCGCGATCGCCGAACGCGTGTACTCGCCGAGATACGTGAGGGTGTCCGTGTTCTCGCCGATACGGCGCAACAGCCGCCGTGCGCCGGGCAGTCGGGCCCAGGCCGCCTCGTGTCCGTGCGTGGTCGCCACGATGCGCCGGGCGCCCGCCTCGCGCAGTGCCGGTGCCATCAGCCCCAGCGGTGCCGCCGCCCCGAACCACACCGACTCGCAGCGGTGTTCACGCAGCAGCCGTACGGCCCGACGGGTCACCGCGGGCGTCGGCAGCAGCATCGTGCCGCGGTCCCTTACGACGGTGAAGGGCTGCTCCGCGTCGAACCGGGCGGTCTCCTCGGCACGTTCGCCGCTGCGGCCGAACGTGGACGCGTAGACCACGACACGGGAGGGGTCCAGGCGCAGCGCCATGCTGTGCAGAAAGGCCTGGATACCTCCCGGCCGGGGCGGGAAGTCATTGGTGACGATCAAGGTCTTGTGCATCGCCGCAGACAGTACCGTCCGGGTGACTGCCACAGCCCGGCTGCGGCAGTCTCACGAGGGCGCACGGGGGCGCGCTGCATCATCGTGACGCAGGACGTCGGCACGGGATGCCCGCGGGGGATCTCGGCGCGGGATCTCAGCGCAGGAGTCTGCGCGGGGCGGAGACACAAGCGGGGGGAGCGAGTTGAACGTACGCCGTATCGGGCAGAAGCCCGGCACGGCAACGCGAGCAGGCAGCAGGCGAGCAGGCGAGCAGGCGACGGACAGGTGGGCATGACGGACAGCACGGCGGCGCCGGCCCCGCGAGAGGCAGCCTCCGGGAACGGCGGAGAGGCACACGGCGCATCCGAGGCGGCAGAGCCGAGCGGTACGGGCACGAGCGACGGGAGGAGCGGCGACGGCGGGACGCCCGAGACTGGCAGAACCAGCACGACGGGCGGCACGGTCAGCACGAGCAGCGCCGGCGGCACGGGCAGCACGGGCCCGACAACCGCCTCCGGCACGGCGGAAGACCCCCGGCGAGCGGACCCTGCGAACGACCGCGAGAACCCCGGGCGCGGCACCCACCGCCGCCGTCGCCGAGCCCTCCGCCCCGGCTCGCGCCCCGGCCCCCGCTCGCACTACGAGGGCCGCCGCCTCACCGCGCTCGCCGCACCCCTCGCCGTCTGGGCGCTCACCCGCACCGCCCTGCTGCTGTGCGTCTTCAAGGTCGTGGTCGTGCCAGGCCCGGACTTCACCGCCGACGTCAGCGTCATCTACCAGGGCTGGTACGGCCTGTTGAAGGCCGGAGTCTTCCCGGCGAACGACGTCACCTGGCAGTACCCTCCGGCGGCGGCCCTGGCGATCCTCTCCCCCGCCCTGCTGCCTTTCCTCGAATACACCACCGCCTTCTTCCTGCTGGCGTGTGCCGCCGACGCCGCCGTACTGGGCCTGCTGCTGCATGCGTCACGGCGCCCAGGGCGCCGCCGCACGGGAGTGTGGAGCTGGATCGCCGGGGTGACGCTGCTGGGGCCCACCGTGTACGCGCGCTACGACCTGATGGTGACCGCGGTGGCCGTCGCGGCGCTGCTTGCGGGCGCACGCCATCCGAGGGCGGCAGGCGCACTCGCCGCGTTCGGCGCGACGTTGAAGATCTGGCCGGGTCTGCTGCTGATCGGGACGCCGCGCGGCCGGGAGACCCGCACGGTGTGGACGGCCGCGATGATCACCGGTGCCGTGGTGATGTTCGTCTTCGCCGCGACGATGCCGGGCGCGCTCGCCTTCCTGGAGTTCCAGCAGGACAGAGGCACCGAGGTGGAGTCGCTGGGCGCCCTCGTCTTCCACGTGGCGCGGCAGTTCGGCTGGGAGGGCCAAGTGCTGCTCAACTACGGCTCGATGGAGTTCGTGGGCCCGTATGTGAACGTCGTCAGCGACGCCGCGCTGATGCTGACGCTTCTCGCCTTCCTGTGGCTGCTGCTGTGGCGGCTGCGTGCCGTGCGTTGGACGGCCGCGACCCCGGCGGACGTGGCGCTCACCGCGGTGCTGCTGTTCACCACCACCAGCCGCGTCATCAGCCCGCAGTACATGATCTGGCTGGTGGGTCTCGCGGCGGTCTGCCTCACGCTGCGTATGAGCTGTCAGACGGTGCCCGCGGCGCTGGTGCTGGCGGCCACGGCCGTGACGCTGCTGGAGTTCCCGCCGGGCTTCGCCCATGTCGTCGCCAGCGACTGGCTGGGCGTGCTGCTGATGTCCGTACGCAACGGTCTGCTGGTGGCCGCGTCGCTGCTCGGCTGCGTCCGGCTGTGGCGCTCGACGCGCAGCCGGGCACGGACGACGGTACGGGCCCCGGCTGGCGCCCCCGCACGTTCCGGGGCGCACTCGGCGCGGGAGCGGGACGTCACGTCAGCTCCCTCCGTACGTACGAGCGCCACCGCTCGGTGAACTCCTTCTGCCCGATTCCCAGTTCGGCCCGCATGGCCTCCTCGACGGCGGCGTCCTGACGCTTCTGCGATGAGCCCGTGCGCAGGTAGAGCGCCAGCAGCTTCTCCTTGCCCCATTCGTCCGCGATGAGCCGGCACGCGAGCCAGCCGCTCTCATAGGCACGCCCGAGGGCCTCCGTGTCGCTGCCGAAGCGGAACGCGCGGTCGGTGGGCAGCTCCCGGGGCAGCCTGTCCTCCTCGGCCGCCCTGACGAGTTCCGCCGCGGCCTCTTTCGGCTTGCGGTCGGTGCTGCCGTAGCCGACCCAGTCGGCGAACCCTTCGGACAGCCACAGCGGGGTGGCGTCGCTGGTGTGGGTGCGGCTGGCGACATGCACCGACTCATGGGTGACGACGACCTGCCGCCCCTCCTCGCTGAGTTCGCCGTACGCCTCCGGGTTGACCACGATCCGGTCCGCGGGGGCGTCCGTATGCTCGCCCGCCTCGCCTGTGGTGACGGCCGCGATGCCTTCGTACGTGGAAGGTGAGGCGTCCAGCAGCCGCGCCATGTTCTCCAGCGACGAGGGCGATTCGACCACCACGCGGTGCGGCCAGGGGCGCGGCCAGGCACGGTCGACCTGCTCGACGGCACGGTCGGCGTCGTCCGCGAGCGCGCGAAGTTCGTCGTCGCCACGGTCCGCGCCCAGCACCAGGCTGTGCTTGCCGCGCGCCACGCCGATCTCGCCCTGCTCCCACAACTGCCGGTCGCTGCCGGACAGTTCTCCGCTGACGTACCACTTGCCCCCGCGTTCTGCGAAGGAGAGGCGCTCCGTGGCGGACACCGGCGAGTGGTCGTCGCCGCGCAGCTTGTAGCGCAGCCGGACGTCGGCCACGAGGCCGCCACCCGGCGAGCCCCCGCCCCGCGCGTTCTCCGCCTTCTGCTCCTTCTCCCCCTGCTTCCCGCCCTCTTCGCCTGCTGCGCTCCTCCCGGCGTGCCGCACATCCCCGACGGTGTACGACCACTGGGTCAGCGGCAGGCGGCGCAGATTCTCGAACACCTGCCGCTGCGCGCTGCGGTAGTCGTCCTCCCTCGGGTCGACGGCCGCGAGATAAGCGCTCTCCTTGCCGTCGCGCACCGCCGCCGCCTGCCGGTCGAGAACGCGCTGCACGGCCGTACGTTCGCGGCTCTCACGGTCCTCACCGGCGCCCGCGCCGCAGCCGCAGACCGCCGCCAGCACCGTGCACGCCGTAGCCGCGCCCAGTGCACGGCGGCGTACGCCGCCACCGCCCTCACTCCGCTTCCCAGGTCCAACCACGCGAACGATCGTACGGGCGCGGCCCGCTGAGCTCTCAGGGGCGGGTCACGGAGGACACCGGCATCATGTCGACGGGGTCGTAGCGCACGGGTGCCCCGGGGTGCGGCGCGTGCACCACCTGGCCGCCGCCCACGTACATCCCGACATGGCTGGCGTCGTCGCGGTAGACCACCAGGTCCCCTGGCCGCGCCTGGCTCATCGGCACCTGCCGGCCCGCCGAGCGCTGCGCCTGCGACGTACGCGGAATGGCCACGCCCGCCCGGCCGTACGCCCACTGCGTCAGGCCGGAGCAGTCGAAGGAGGCGGGCCCGGCCGCGCCCCACACATACGGTTTGCCGACCGCTGAGCGTGCCGCGGCCACTGCCGCCGCCGCGCGCTGCGAGGACGCTCCCGCCACTCCGGCGGGCACCGCGGGGCCCCCGCGTCCGCCCGCTCGGGACGCCCGTTCGCGCTCGGCCCGTTCGGCGGGCGAGAGGCTATGCGTCAGCCTGCGCGCGGCGTCGAGCTTCTTCAGCACCGCCTGCTTCTGGCGCTTGCGTTCGGCGCGCTCCCGCTCCAGCAGTCCCAGCTTCGTACCGGCTTCGGCGCGCTGCTGGCGCAAGGAGCGCTCGGCGCCGCGCAGTTGCCGCAGCTTCGCCTCCTGGCGGCTGCCGATGCGGTCGAGGGTGCTGGCCTTGTCGAGATAGCCGTCGGGGTCCTCGGTGAGCATCAGCGCCACGGACGGGTCGAGGCCGCCCGAGCGGTACTGCGCGCCCGCGACCGAAGCCAGCGCGTTGCGCAGGCGGTTGACGCGCTCCTGCTTCCTCGCGGCGTTCTCCTGGGCGTACTCGACCTGGCGGCGCAGTGCGCCGTAGCGCTCGTTCGCGGCGTTGTACTTCTCGGTGGCCGCCTCGGCCTGCTCGTACAGCTCGTCGATGCGCGAGCCGACGGCACGGTCCCCGGCGGCACCGGGGTCGGTGGGCCGCGCCCCCGCGGGCACGGCCGGTGACAGCGCGGCAGCGGCACCCGCCACCGCTGTCAGCACTGCGAGGCGGCCGGGCCAACTTCGGCCACGCTGGACGGGTTTTCGGTGACTGCGGTACGAGACCACTGCGGACGTGCTCCTTCCGTTACGGCGGCGGCGAATCTAGCCGCACCGCTGGAAGGTTCCACGTACCGCACGCGACGCGGTAGCCCGGAGAAATGCGCGGACCCCGCCGATCGACGCAGGTCAACGGCGGGGTCAGGGGTCATCGGGGCGAGTTCGCTTTCACCCTTACGAACTACGTTGCCCAATGGGCGAGATGACACTCGTGTTGCCAAAGTCCCCGAAGTCACAGGGGCGGCCGGAGTCACGGAAGTCACGCGATGCGCCCCGGGGCGCCGTGGAGCCGACGGGCTCCACGGCGCACAAAGCGGTGAACCGGGTAGCGCGGGCTGGATCAGCCGATGCGCACGCCGAACTGGAACGGCATGTTGTTGATCGACTCGTAGCGCACACCGGCGCCCGGCTTGGGGGCGTGCAGTATCTGCCCGTTGCCGGCGTAGAAGCCGACGTGGTGCTGGTCGCCGTAGAAGATGACCAGGTCGCCGGGGGCGAGCTGGCTGCGGCCCACCTGGGTGCCGGCGCCCGCCTGGGCCTGGGAGGTGCGGGGAAGGGAGACGCCCGCCTGCTGGTACGCCCACGAGGTGAGGCCGGAGCAGTCGAAGGAGCTGGGGCCCGTCGCGCCCCACACATACGGCGAACCGATCTTGCTCTTGGCCGCGGAGAGCGCCGCGGCGGCCCGCTGCGAGGCGGAGGCGTCGCTGCCGAGGTCCACGCGGGACGCGGAGGCGCGGTCGGCCCTCGCCTGCTGGGCGGCGAGCCTCGCACGGTCGTCCGCGGTGAGGGTGTTGAGAAGCGAACGCGCCTTGGAGAGCTTCTTCTGGATGTCCCGCTTCTTCTCGCCGAGTTCCTTGCGAGTGTCGTCCAGGTCCTTGAGCTTGTCCGCGGCCTCCTGACGCTGCTGCGCCAGATTGCGCTGCTTCGTCTGGATCTTCTTCAGCGCCTCGGCCTGCTTGCTGCTCATCTGGTCGAGCGTGGAGGCCTTGTCGAGGTAGCTGTCCGGGTCGGAGGAGAGGAAGAGCTGTACGGACGGGTCGACGCCGCCGGTGCGGTACTGCGCGGTGGCCATCGAACCGAGGCCGTTGCGCATGTCGTTGAGGTCGTCCTGCCCGCGAGCGACGCTGTCCTGGAGGTTCGCGACCTCCTTCTCCAGCTTCCGCTGCTTCTCCTTGGCGCCGTTGTACTTCTCCGTGGCGCCTTCGGCGTCCTCGTAGAGCTTGTCGACCTTCTCCTTGACCTCCTTCTCGGAGGCCTTCGGCTCGGCTTGTGCCGCCTGCGTGGTGAGCGCGACTGCTGCGGCGGCGGTGGCCGTCAGCACGGTCACGCGACGAGTACGGCTGGGCTGCTTGGGTCGACGGTGGGACGCCACTTGGGCGAGCTCCTTCTTCCTCAGCCGCCTGCCGGACTGACACTCCGGCTCCACTTCGCCTTGGGCTCGACTCCGTGGAACGAGGCGGTCCTCCGCTGCCGCCCCGGATGGACGGCCAACCTTGCGGAGGGTTCGGGGCCAGACATTAGCCACGGGTAATCGTCGGATCAAATCACTCTCCGAAAAAACCTGTCACGCAAGACGATTCTTTACTCAGCTCGCACTCGGAGCGATGACAGGGTCACTCAGGGTGTGAATTCCGGGGCATCGCGGGGGCGTTGGGAAGCGGCCTCCCGCCCTCGTGAACACGACCGCAGCCAGCCGCGCACACCCTTTTACACCGCACTCTTCCATGTCATCGGCGCAGCTCAGAGCCGTATCGCGGCCAACTGGCCCGCGCCCGGGGTCGGTTGCACCGCCGTCTCACCACTGCTCACGGGAGCGGAAAGAGCACCGAAGGGGAAGCCTGCCCTCCGTGCGCCCGGTGTAACCAGCCTCACGTCTCGCGTCATGCCGCAGCTCATCAACTCGCAGTGATCATCGGCCCGTTACACCACGCTGCCCGCACCGCACAACCCGGCAAGCGGAACCCGGCTGCCGAAGAGAACACCCGGACGGGACCCGGACCGGACGGCTCCCCGCCGCCCTTACGTCCGTCCAAGTCGGCGCAGCAGCAAGGCAGATGAGACGGGGCGCGCCCCGGCCGCCGCGCAGCCGTCCGCCACCTCACGGTCGGAGGAGACGACCACCACCGCACGCCCCGGCGGCTCCGCCCGTACGAGCTGGCGGATCAGCTCGTCCGCGGTCTGGCCCGGCTTGCTGAACAGCACCCGCACTCCGCGCGGCGGCGCCAGCAGCACGGGCGCCGCGAGTTCGGCACCGTCGAAGACACAGGTGACCTCGGCGCCTGACTGGGCCGCCAGACCGGCGAGTCCGCCCAGCAGCCGCAGCCGCTGCTTGTCCAGCGGCATCGTCGGATAGCCGGTCTTGGTCACGTTGTAGCCGTCGACGACCAGATGTGAACGGGGCAGCGCCAGGAGCTGGTCGAGCAGTTCCGGATCGGTCTCCGACAGGGCACGCGCCGCGATGTCACGTGGAGTCATGCGCCCCGGTTCGACGGCGTCGACGGTGTCGGCCGGACGGCTCGTCGTGGGCGGCAGCGCCAGCTCCCGCCGCAGGCCCTGCGCGGCGTCCAGCACGCTGTCCAGCAGCAGCCGCACCCGCATGTCCTGCACGCTGCGGCTCTCACGTGCGGCGCGGCGGCCCGCCTCCAGCGCGGACTCCGCCTCCGCCAGCCTCGTGCGCAGCCTGCGGCTCTCGCTCTCGGCGGCCGACTTCTCCGCCGCCGCCGACGAGCGCAGCTCCTCCAACTCGGCCCGCAGCCTGCGTGCTTCGGCCTCGCCGCGCTTCACATCGCTCTGTGCGCTGCGCAGCTTCCGCTGGGTGATCTCCAATTCCCTGCGCAAGGACTCCAGTTCGCCACGGCTGCGTTCGGTCTCCGTACGTGCCGCGGTGCGTGCCTCGGCCAGTTCGCCGCGCAGCCGGGCCAGTTCGCGCTGGGCCTCCTCGCCCGCCTGCTCGGCCTGTGCCCGATGGGCCTCCTCACCGGCCGCCGCCACGAGCTTCGCCCAGTCCGCGGGACGCAGTACGTACGCGACCGCGGCCACGTCGACCGGATCGGCGGCCGGCGGCGGCGTACCCGACGTCAACGCCTCGGTCAGCTCCGGGAACCGCTCACGCAACTGCTGGGCGATCCGCTCACGGAAGGCAGGCTCGCCCTCCAGCGCGGCGGCCATGGCGTTGGCGCCGAACTTGATGCGCCGCTGCGGGGTGAAGCGTGCGTACTGGCGGAGCGGGGCGGGGAGTTCGGCGACGGTCAGACCGCCGAGGGCGTCCCCCGTGAGGGACACCACCCGTCGCCGTACCTTCTCCGGCAGGGGCCTGTCGAACGGCTCGGACTCCTCGGGGCGCGGCGGACCGGCCTGACCGGCCCGGCCGTCCTCACCGGTCTGCCCCGGGCCGGGCCCGGCCTCGCCCTCGCCCGGCGCCGGCGACTCGTCACCCGAGCCGCCGGCTGTCCCATCCACCACCGTTCACACCTGCCGTTCCTCAGACCTGAGCGCCCGGCCGGTCCACCAGCTCGACCTGGTCGGCGGTGTCGCACCACCGGCAGCGCACGGATTCGATGCTCTCACTGAGCACCTCCTGCTCCTCGATCCGCGCCTCACCGGCCAGGTCGAGGTGTACGAACTCGACGACCTTGCTGGAGCGGGTCACGTCGAAGCGCGTCAGATTGCCGCAGAGCGTGCAGCGCCACCGGGTGCCGTCCGTGGGCTTGGGGACCGTCATGGACACGACCTCATTCCTTCGAGCGTTCACGGGCTTCGGCGCGGTGCGGCCACGTGTGCGTGCGGTAACCGGACGAAAGCGCAGCATCGCCTGCCGTAACCCTAAGACCTGCCGCACACCGCGCGTCCCGAGGAGCCTGCCCAGTGACCGAGCCGTCATGAACCGCGCGACGAACCAGGCCGTGAGCCGTGCCGTCAGCCGTGCCTTGAGCCATGCCGTGAAGAGCGCCGTCGGCCGCTCCGTGAACCCAGTCCGGGGCCGGACCGGTGACCGGGGCGGCGGCCGGGCAGGGAACGGGGGCGAGGACCGGTCCGGCGGCCGGGGCGAGGGCCGCGACGCCTGCCCGGCAGGCGACCGTGCCGTGCCGAGGTTTCCCGTCGTGACCTGTGTGCTCATGCTCCTGTGCACCGTGATCTTCCTCATCGGCCCGGCCTCGGGCTTCATTCCGGGCTACGGAACCGGCTCCGCCCTGCACCGGGCGCAGGCCGCGTACTTCGACCGCTGGGGCGTCGTACCGCGCATGATGTGGAGCGGTGCCGCCCGGCCGTTCCTCACGCCGCTCACCGCGCTCTTCCTGCACGCGGGCTGGCTCCATCTGCTGGGCAACATGCTCTTCCTCCACGTCTTCGGCGGCCCGGTGGAGGCGCGAATGGGCCGTCTGCGCTTCGCCGTCTGCTATCTGTGCGCCGGCTACACCGCCATGCTCTGCTACGCCGTGGCCCACCACCAGTCGGCCGAGACGCTCGTGGGCGCGTCCGGCGCGGTCTCGGCGGTGCTGGGCGCCTTCCTCTATCTCCATCCGACGGCACGGGTCACCAGCCTCTTCCCGTTCTTGTACTTCCTGCCGCTGCGGTTCCCCGCCTGGCTGGTCCTGGTCTTCTGGCTGGGGCTCCAGTGGTTCGCGGCACGCGGCGACGGCGACGGCCCGGGTGTCGCGTACCTCGCCCACGTCGTCGGCTTCACCATCGGCTTCCTCTACGCCTGGGCGCGTTTCCGGCGATTCCGTACGGCTACAGTGGGCACGCCCGCTCCGGCGACACAGGGAGAGTCGACACCGTGATCACCTCGATCGTGCTCATCAAGACCAGCACCGAACGCATCCCCGAGATCGCCGAGCAGATCGCCGCGCTGGAAGGCGTCAGCGAGGTCTACTCGGTCACCGGTGCGCACGATCTGATCGCGATGGTGCGGGTGGCCCAGCACGACGATCTCGCCGAGGTCATCCCAGGGCGGATCAGCAAGGTGCCCGGCGTCCTGTCCACCGAGACGCACATCGCGTTCCGTACGTACTCGCAGCACGATCTGGAGTCGGCCTTCGCCATCGGCCTGGACGCCTGACGGCAGCGGCAACAGCAACGGACCGGCGTCTCCTGGGGCTGGGGCTGCGGACGCCCCTACGCCTCTGCCGCTTCTGCTGCCGCCTCTGCCGCCTCCGGTACGCAACGGCCGTTCTCCGTACGGTAGTTCCACCGCGCGCCGTCCCTGACCAGTTCGCGCACAGCCCGCAGGAAACGCTCCACGTGCTCGTCAGGGGTGCCCGCGCCGAGGCTGACGCGTACGGCGTTCAGCGACTGCCCCTCGGGGGCGCCGCACTCGCCGGTGCTCCCGCCGTCGGCGCCCAGCAGCACGCCCACCAGGGGGTGAGCGCAGAAGAGGCCGTCGCGCACGCCGATGCCGTACTCGGCGGAGAGCGCCGCGGCGAGATGCGAGCTGTTCCAGCCCTCCACGGTGAACGAGACGACACCGACCCGGCGTTCGGCTTCCAAGGCCCCGGAATCCGCGTCGCCCGTGCCGGTACGGGAAGCGCCCGTACCGAAGAGCGAGAGCACCTTCACTCCCGGCACCGCACGCAGCCCGTCAAGCAGCCTGCGGGTCAACTCGCCCTCCCGCTCGGCCAGTCGGGAGAATCCGGCGCCGCTCAGCGCCCGGCAGGCGGAGGCGATGGCGTAGGCACCGATCACATTGGGCGATCCGGCCTCGTGGCGCGCGTGCCCGCCCTGCCACTCCACCCCGACACCGCCGTCCGCAGTCCGCGCGACCTTGCGGCTGGCGCCGCCGCCCGCGAGATACGGCTGCGCGGCCCGCAGCCAGTCCGGGCTTCCCGCCAGCACACCGGCGCCGAACGGCGCGTACAGCTTGTGCCCGGAGAACGCGACCCAGTCGACGTCCAGTTCGCCGATGTGCACCGGCCGGTGCGGGGCGAGCTGCGCCGCGTCCAGCACGATCCGCGCTCCGTACCTGTGCGCGGCGGCGGCCAGTCTCCGTACGGGCCAGATCTCCCCCGTCACGTTCGAAGCCCCCGTCACGCACACAAGCTTCGGGCCCTCGGGTGCCGCGCTCAGCGCCCGCTCCAGCGTCTCGACCGCCTCACGGTGCGAGCGCGGCGCGTCCAGGAAGACGGTCTCCGCCCCGGCCGACGTCCACGGAAGCAGCGCGGCATGGTGCTCGGTCTCGAACACGAAGACCCTGGTGCCCTCGGGCAGCGCCGACGCCAGCAGGTTCAGCGAGTCGGTGGTGGAGCGGGTGAAGACGACCTCGTCCGACTCACGACAGCCCAGGAAGCGCGCCACCGTCTCCCTGCTCTGCTCGAAGAGCGCGGTGGAGTACTGGGAGAGGTGACCGGCTCCCCGGTGCACGCTGCCGTAGTAAGGGGCGTAGGCGGCGACGTCCTCCCAGACGCTGCGCAGCACTGGCGCGCTGGCGGCGTAGTCCAGTGCGGCGTAAGGGAGTTGACCCCCCGTCACCAGGGGTGTGGGGACGTCCAGACCCAGGACCGGCAGCGGCTGCGGGACCCGTACGGAAGCGGAATCCGCCGCCGGTGCGGATGCCGAGGAACCGGGCTCGGGCGAGGACGCCGGACGGGATACGGATGCGGACTCAGGTGCGGACGCGGACGCGACGAGCAGGCTCATGCGATGACTCCCTCGAAGACCAGGGATCCCCGGTCGTGCCACCCCGCCGCAGGCGAGGGGAGGAGGGATCCGTGCTTGCCGCGCGACCCTGCTGTCGTGCGGCCCGGTCATCACCCGGGGCACCCCACCACGGAAGGAGGGTTGCCGGACAGCGGGCCGGGGCCTTGATCGCTGTCACTCGTGACCTGGCGGGAAGTATGGCACACCGTGCCCTACACGGTGCCCCGCCGTCCGTATCGCGGACAGATACGGCGACGGGGCAGCGCAGACGGGTAGTTGGCGGGTCCTGCGGCGCCCCGGCATGGCAGTCGGAAGAGGGGCCGGATGCCGGGGACGGCCGTTTGCTGGCAAGGACCGGCGAACGGCGTCAGATGTGGCTGGCCGTCACCCAGCGGTCGAGCGCCGCCCGTGCGGCACCGCTGTCGACGGACTCGGCGGCCCGCTCCATGGCCGCACGGATCTGCTCGGCCAGCGGGGCGTCGCCTGGTTCGAGCGCGACAAGAGCGGCCGCCGAGTTGAGCAGTACGGCGTCGCGCACCGGCCCGTGCTCGCCGTCCAGCAGGCGGCGGGCGACATCGGCGTTGTAGGCGGCGTCGGCACCGCGCAGCGCCTCGACGGGCACGATGTCCAGCCCGACGTCGCGCGGGTCGAACGACTCCTCGCGCACCTGTCCGCCTCGTACGACCCACACCGTCGAGGTGGCGGTGGTCGTCAGCTCGTCCAGCCCGTCGTCCCCTCGGAAGACGAGGGCCGAGGAGCCGCGCTCCGCCAGCACGCCCGCCATGATGGGCGCCATCCGCGCGTTGGCGACACCCGTGGCCTGGGCCTTCACCCGGGCGGGGTTCGTCAGCGGGCCGAGGAAGTTGAACGAGGTGGGGATGCCCAACTCGCCCCGTGCGTTGGCCACATGGCGCAACGACGGGTGGAACTTCACCGCGAAACAGAACGTGATCCCGGCCTCGTCGGCCACCTCGGCGACCCGCTTCGGGCTCAACTCCAGGTTGACGCCCAGCTTCTCCAGTACGTCCGTGGCGCCGCTCGCGCTGGACGCGGCGCGGTTGCCGTGCTTGACGACCTTCGCTCCGCATCCGGCGACGACGATGGCGGACATCGTGGAGATGTTGACCGTGCGCGCCCGGTCGCCGCCCGTGCCGACGATGTCGACGGTGGGGCCGGGCACTTCGATCACATTGGCGTGCTCGTACATCGCCCGTACGAGTCCGGCGATCTCCCCGACCGTCTCGCCCTTGGCGCGGAGCGCCACCGCGAAGCCCGCGATCTGGGCGTCGGTGGCCTGCCCGCTCATGATGTGGTCCATGGCCCACGCGGTCGCGTCGGAGTCCAGGTCCTCCCCGGCCAGCAGCGACGTCAGCACGTCCGGCCAGGTGTGGGGACCCCCGGATGGAGAGCCGGCAGACGGAACGGCACTCATGATCCCTCCTGAGGTCCTCGTAACGGATGGAAGCCCGAACCCGCGCCTCCGGCCCGGCCGATGCGCTGGACGCGCCGGGCAGGCATGCGAAACAGGGCGTGGGGGGCGACCGGACATGCGGCCCGGTCAGCCCCCACCCTAGCGGCACACGCGCCCGGCCAGGCGATCCGTTTACCTCGTGGGACGGGCCGTAGTAAGGACGAGCCGCAGCAGGGGCGCGCCTCGGCCAGGACCCGCGGATCATACGGACCGAAGCACGCGGGGGCGGACGGCCCGCCCTCGCGTTCCGGGCGCACGGCGGCCCGACGCAAGCCCCTCAGCGCGAACACACGCGAGGGGCCGGGCCCTCCCCTTCGGGAAAGCCCGGCCCCTCGTCCGCAGTCACGCGGAGCGTCGCCGTGCGGCCGCGTCGCCGTGCGGCCGGCCGGTCCGCCGACCGCTCGGCGGCTCGCGGCTCAGTGGTGCCCGTGGCCGCTCGTCAGCTCCCTGTACTCCTCGGCGGTCGGCTTCGGGATCTGCGCCTGCTCGCCGTAGTAGCCCCTGGAGAGCCTGGCCCGCAGCTTCTGGCTCCGGCCGACCTTGCGCTGGACGCCGTTCTCGTCGACCTCCGGGCCCGCCTCGTACGGCTTGTGCTGCTCGTGCGCGGTGAGGGTGTGGAGCTGCTCCTGGGAGAGCTGCTCGTGCACCTCGATGAACTCACCGTGCGGAAGCCGCTTGATGATGCCCGACTCCCGTCCGTGGAGCACCTTCTCCTTGTCGCGGCGCTGGAGGCCGAGACATGCGCGCCGGGTGACGAAGAAGACCACCACCGGTACGACGAAAAAGGCGATGCGCACGAACCACGTGATCGAGTTGATCGACAGGTCGAAGTGCGTGGCCACGAGGTCGTTGCCACCGCCGATCAGCATCACCGTGTACCAGGCGATCCAGGCCGCACCGAAGGCCGTACGGGTCGGTGCGTTGCGCGGCCGGTCGGCGAGGTGGTGCTCACGCTTGTCGCCGGTCACCCACGACTCGATGAACGGATAGACCGCGATCGCCGCCAGCACCAGCGGGAAGACCATCAGCGGGATGAACACGCCCATCACAAGCGTGTGGCCCCAGAGATGGATCTCCCAGCCGGGCATGATCCGGATCAGTCCCTCGGAGAAGCCCATGTACCAGTCGGGCTGCGCGTTGGTGGACACCTGGTCCGGCCGGTACGGGCCCAGCGCCCAGATCGGGTTGACCGTGAAGGTCGCCGCGATCACGGAGATGACGCCGAAGACGAGGAAGAAGAAGCCTCCGGCCTTGGCCATGTAGACCGGCAGCAGCGGCATTCCGACGACGTTCTTGTTCGTACGGCCGGGACCCGCGAACTGCGTGTGCTTGTGGTAGAAGACCAGGATCAGATGCGCCACCAGCAGGCCCAGCATGATGCCCGGCAGCAGCAGCACATGGATCGAGAAGAACCGCGCCACGAAGTCGTGCCCGGGGAACTCTCCGCCGAACAGGAACATCGACATGTACGTGCCGATGATCGGCATGGAGAGGATCGCACCCTCCATGAACCGCACGCCGGTGCCCGACAGCAGGTCGTCCGGGAGCGAGTAGCCGGTGAAGCCGGTGAACATGCCCAGCACGAACAGCAGGAAGCCGAACAGCCAGTTGATCTCGCGCGGCTTGCGGAAGGCACCGGTGAAGAAGACGCGCATCATGTGCACGAACATCGCGCCGAGGAAGATCAGCGCCGCCCAGTGGTGGATCTGCCGCACGAGCAGACCGCCGCGGACGTCGAAGCTGATGTCGAGCGTGGAGGCGAACGCCTCCGACATCCGCACGCCCTGCATCGGCACGTAACTGCCGTGGTATTCCACCTCGTTCATCGACGGGTGGAAGAACAGCGTCAGATACACGCCGGTCAGGATGATGATGATGAAGCTGTAGAGCGCGACCTCACCCAGCATGAAGGACCAGTGGTCCGGGAAGATCTTGCGCATGTTGGCCTTGGCCAGGCTGTAGACGCCCAGGCGGCCGTCGGCCCAGTCCGCGACCCGCTCGCCGGCGGGCGCCTTGCGCTTCGGGGCGGTGGTCTCCGTTGCTGTACTCATGCTCGACGCTCCCAGTAGGCCGGGCCCACGGGTTCTTCGAAGTCGCCCTGCGCTTCGAGGAATCCGTCGTTGTTGACGCTGATCTTGAGCTGCGGCAGGGGGTGGCCGGCCGGGCCGAAGATCACTCGTGCACCGTCCGACAGGTCGAAGGTCGACTGGTGGCACGGGCAGAGCACGTGGTGCGTCTGCTGCTCGTAGAGGCTGACAGGACAGCCGACGTGGGTGCAGATCTTGGAGTAGGCGACGATCCCCTCGTGGGACCAGTCGAGCTCCCGCTTGTCCTTGATGTCACCGGGTTCGAGGCGTACGAGCATCAGCGCCGCCTTGGCGATCTGCTGCTGGAAGTCCTCGTCCTCCTCCTCCAGGCCCTCCGGCATGGCGAAGGTCAGCGAGCCGACGCTGATGTCCTCGGGGCGCAGCGGCTCCTGGGTGTTCTCGTTGACCAGCAGCTTGCCCTTGGTCCACAGCGTGTGCTCCAGCTTGTCCTCGGGCAGCGGCCCGAGGTCGCGCAGGAGGACGACACCGGAGAGCGGCACCAGCGTCAGCGCCCCGAACATCGTCTTGCGGATCAGCGAACGGCGCCCGAGACCCGACTCCTTGGCGCCCTGCGCGAAGTCCTCCATGACCTTCGCGCGGGTCTCCGGCTCGGCGGAGACGGCGTGGCGCTCGTCGACCAGTTCGTGGTCGGACATCAGGGTGCGCGCCCAGTGGACCGCGCCTGCGCCGATGCAGAAGAGCGCGACGCCCAGCGTCATGCCCAGCGCGAAGTTCAGAGCACCGATGCGTCCCGCCGGCCAGACGTAGATGATCTTGTCGACGGGCACGAGCACGAAGCTCGCGATGAAGCCCACCGTGGCCAGCATCGACGCGGTGAAGAGCATCGCCACGACGCGCTCGGAGCGCTTGGCGGCCCGCTCGTCGATGTCCTGGATCCGCGGCTCGTGGGGCGGCAGTCCCGGATCGGCGAACGGATCGTCCGCTACGGATACGGCGCCGTGACCGTTTTCCTGCTCGATCGGCAGGTTCTTCTCTGACACGTTCTCGTGTGATCCAGTCTCGCTCATGACTTCTTGGCCTTTGCGGTCCGAGCTGCGACCCAGATGGCGACGAGGATGAGGACGCCGAGGCCGAAGACCCAGGCGAACAGGCCCTCGATGACGGGGCCGAGGCCGCCCAGCTTGTAACCGCCGGGGCTGTCGGACTCCTCGCTGTTCACCGCCTTCAAGTACGCGGCGACGTCCCGCTTGTCCTGCTGGGGCATCACCTTGTCCGGGAAGGACGGCATGTTCTGCGGGCCGGTCTGCATGGCCTCGTAGACGTGCTTGGGGTCGACGTCGTTGAGGTTCGGCGCGTACTTGCCGTGCGTCAGGGCACCGCCCTCGCCGGTGAAATTGTGGCACTGGGCGCAGTTGGTCCGGAAGAGCTCGCCACCCCTTGCGACGTCCGCACCGCTCGGGTCGTACTGGCTCTTGGTGGGCTTCACGGGACCGGCGCCCAACGACGCGACGTACGCGGCGAGTTGGTCGATCTCGTGGTCGCTGTAGATCCTCTTCTTCTTCGGCACCTGGGCGCCCGGCTGCTGCGCGGGCATGCGGCCGGTGCCGACCTGGAAGTCCACGGCGGCGGAGCCGACGCCGACCAGGCTGGGACCGTCGCTGGTGCCCTGGCCGCCGGTTCCGTGGCAGCTTGAACAGCCCACGTCGTAGAGCCTCTTGCCCTCCTCGATGGCGAGGGACTGGCTCGACGGCTGGTCGGCCTTGGCTTCACCGGCGGGAGCGAACGCGGCGTACAGCCCCCCGGTGGCCGCCAGCGCGAAGATGAGAACGACGAGCGCCGCCAGCGGATGGCGCCGTCGTGCGGAGAGCTTTTTCACGGATTACCCCGGTGTCAGGATCTTCTGCGTCGATGCTTCTGCTTTTGTCTGTCACTGTCCGGTGCGCGCTCGCGCACACCGGCGCCCGATCAGCTACTTGATCAGGTAGATCGTGGCGAAGAGGCCGATCCAGACGACATCGACGAAGTGCCAGTAGTAGGACACGACGATGGCCGCAGTGGCCTGCTGATGGGTGAAGCGCTTGGCCGCGTACGTCCTGCCGAGCAGGAGCAGGAACGCGATCAGACCGCCCGTGACGTGCATCCCGTGGAAGCCGGTGGTCAGGTAGAACACCGATCCGTAGGGATCCGAGGACAGCGAGATTCCGTCCTTCTCCACCAGCTCCGTGTACTCGAAGATCTGGCCGCCGATGAAGATCGCGCCCATGACGAACGTGATGATGAACCAGCCCCGGAGCTTCTTCACGTCACCGCGTTCGGCCGCGAACACACCGAGCTGGCAGGTGAGCGAGGAGAGCACCAGGATCGTGGTGTTCGCCGCCGAGAAAGGCACGTTCAGCGCGTCGGCGTGTTCCTTCCAGAAGTCCGCACCCGTCACGGACCGCAAGGTGAAGTACATCGCGAAGAGGGCCGCGAAGAACATCAGCTCGGAACTCAGCCAGATGATGGTTCCGACGCTGGTGAGGTTCGGCCTGTTGACCGACGGGTGCGCGTGCCCGGTTTCTACTGCTGTTGCTGTCGCCACGCCGACATTATGTCGGTCGCTCGTACGGCCCCTGCTGGCGGGGTGCCGTTCGGTGTGTCCGGCACGTGTGTCCAGCTCTAACAGGCCTCTGCCGCGGGCCTTCCCCCATCTTCTGCCGGTCTCCCGGCGGGCCTCACGCGCGGTCTTCCGCAGGGTCCTGCGCGGGGTCTCTTTCGCGGTTCTCCGGCAGGTCTTCCGCCCCACTTCTGCGGGCGTACTCCGCTGTGTTGACGAGAAGGGCGAGGGAGTAACATCCGCGCTACGGCCACCTGCCGTTACGTGATCACGTGCGAGACGTCCAGCGGAGGAACGATGCAGCCGACCGCCACGGTGCTGGTCTACAGCGACAACGCCGACACCCGCGAGCAGGTGCGGCTCGCCGCCGGCCGCCGTCCCGCCGCCGATGTGCCCCCCGTCGAGTACGTGGAGTGCGCGACCCTGCCCGCCGTTCTCTCCACGCTGGAGAAGCACCGCATCGACGTGTGCGTGCTGGACGGTGAGACGGCGCCCGCGGGCGGCATGGGCGTATGCCGTCAGATCAAGGACGAGATCTTCGACTGCCCGCCGGTGCTGCTGCTCATCGGCCGCCCGCAGGACGCCTGGCTGGCGTCCTGGAGCCGCGCGGAGGCCGCCGTCTCGCACCCCATCGACCCGGTGGCCCTCGCGGGCGAGCTGGCCGGGCTGCTCAGGGAGAAGGACGGGTCCGAGGCCCAGGTGCAGCCCCTCTGATCCGTAGCCGCGCTCGCACGAGGCGGCGAAGCTCGGCACAGCCGCTCCGACTCACCGCGGCGGCTCAGCGCTCCGGCTCAGCACGGCGACGGGCCCGCCCACCGGTACGTCCGGTGTGCGGGCCCGTTCGTGTCGGTTCTGCTGTCCGGGTCGTGCTGTGGGGGTCGTGCTGTGGGGGTCGTGTTGTGCCGGGGCTTTGTGTGCGGGTGCCGATCCTGACGCGTCAGACCTGCGGCTGGAGCCTGCTCACACCGGTCGCGGAGCCTGCGGCGCCCTGTTCCTGGCCGCCTCTCAGCAGCGCACTGCCGTGCTTCCACTTCTTCCACGACAGGTTCCAGTCGCCGAACCCGTTGCCGAAGGGCGCCATGGTGTCGCCGTCGGAGTTGACGTACTTCACGGGGACGCCGGGACGCACGTGCTCGAAGAACCACTGGGCGTTCTCGGTGCTCATGCCCGTGCAGCCGTGGCTGCTGTTGGACACCCCGTGCGAACCGGAGGACCAGGGGGCGGCGTGCACGTACTCGCCGCTCCAGGTGAGCCGCGACGCCCAGTGGACTCCCAGGTCGTAGGACTCGCCGCCGCCGATGCCGACGCTGCCGCTGCGCATCCGTACGAACGACTCGCGGCCGAGGATCACCTTGGTGCCGTTGCGGGTCTCGAAGCCCGCCTTGCCCGTGGTGATCGGCATCTCCTTGATGACCTTGCCGTTCTTGCTGAACTTCATCGACAGGCCGGACGCGTCCGCGAGCGCCTCCACCCGGTCGCCGGTCCTCAGCTTGACGGGCTTGGACTTGTCCCCATAGAGCCCTTCGCGGATCTTCAGGCCCTTCATACGGGAGCGGACCGACACGGTGGAGTGGGCGGGCCAGTACTCCTTCGGGCGGTAGTGCAGTTCCTTGCTGTCCACCCAGTGCCAGGAACCCTCCACGTGGGGCGAGGACTTCACGATGAGCGCGCCCTCGACGAGCTTGCGCTGCTTCGCGCTCTTGACCTTGTGGCTCAACTCGGCGGTGATCGGCTGGCCCACTCCGTAGGTGCCGCTGTCGGGTCCGAAGGTGACGCCGAGTCTCTTGGCGTGTGCGGGCTTGGTCTGGAAGTTGAGCGTCCGGCGCCCCTGCTCGCCGGAGCCGTTCTCGGTGCTGATGCGGACGGTGTAGCGCACGCCGGCCGCGAGCGGCGTGGTGCTCCGCCAGCGGGTGCCGTCCTCGGAGAGCTTGCCGCTGAGGAAGCGTCCTGCGGTGTCGACGGCGGTGACGTCGGCTATTCGCCCCTCGTCACCGGTGGCGGTCACTTCGAGCGGGTCGGAGGGGTCGACGACGGCCCCTTCCTCGCCCGCGCTGACGGATATCTGGTTGCTCGCGTCGTACGGGGCTCCCGCCAGGGGATTCCCGCCGCTGCCGACGCTGCACGAGGTCAGTCCGACGGCGAGGGGCGCGAGGGTGAGGGCACAGCCGACTGAGATGCGGCGCTTCGTCCTGTTCGAAGAGTGATTCATAGGCCCAAGGTAGGAACTGACACCGTTTAGGGCCTGTTGGGCGCAGGCAAACGGGTCGGCCCCCGGTGATCACCGGGGGCCGGCCTGTTTGCCGACTGGCTCTGCCTGGAGCCTTACTGGGTGCGATTCTCGCCGTGGTAGTACTCGAAGACCCAGCCGAAGAGGCCGACGAAGAGCAGCGGCGCCGAGATGAACACCAGCCACCATCCGAAGGCCACGCCCAGGAAGCCGAACGCGGCGCCCAGCCCGAGAGCGAGCGGCTGCCAGCTGTGCGGGCTGAAGAACCCGACCTCGCCGGCGTCGTCCGCTACCTCGGCTTCCTTGTTGTCCTGCGCTCCCGCGTCCACACGGCGGGCGGTGAAGGCCAGGTAGTAGCCGATCATCACCGCGAGACCGAACGCGAGGAACAGTCCCGTCGTGCCCACCGGCTCCTTCGACCAGGCGCCGTAGACGATCGCCGTGGCGAGCAGGAAGACCGCCAGGCCGAGGAACATCTTGCCCTGGACCTTCACTTCGACTCCTCCTTGCTGCCGACGAGCGTCTTGCCGCCCGCGGCCTGCTGCTCTCCGAGCTGGTCGAGTGCCGCGACCTCCGGGTAGTGCAGATCGAAGGCCGGGGACTCGGAACGGATGCGTGGGAGCTGGAGGAAGTTGTGCCGCGGGGGCGGGCAGGTCGTCGCCCATTCAAGGGAGCGGCCGTAGCCCCAGGGGTCGTCGGTCTCGACCTTCTTGCCGTACTTGGCCGTCTTCCAGACGTTGTAGAGGAACGGCAGTACGGACAGGCCCAGTACGAACGAGCTGATCGTCGAGACGGTGTTGAGCGCCGTGAAGCCGTCGGCGGCCAGATAGTCGGCGTACCGGCGGGGCATGCCCTCGGCGCCCAGCCAGTGCTGGACGAGGAAGGTGCCGTGGAAGCCGGTGAACAGCGTCCAGAAGGTGATCTTGCCGAGGCGCTCGTCGAGGATCTTCCCGGTGAACTTCGGCCACCAGAAGTGGAAGCCGGCGAACATCGCGAACACGACCGTGCCGAACACCACGTAGTGGAAGTGCGCCACGACGAAGTAGGTGTCGGACACGTGGAAGTCCATCGGGGGCGAGGCCAGGATGACGCCGGTCAGACCGCCGAAGAGGAAGGTGACCAGGAAGCCGATCGACCACAGCATCGGCGTCTCGAAGGACAGCGAGCCCTTCCACATCGTGCCGATCCAGTTGAAGAACTTCACGCCCGTCGGCACGGCGATCAGGAACGTCATGAAAGCGAAGAAGGGCAGCAGCACCCCGCCCGTGACGTACATGTGGTGCGCCCAGACCGTCACCGAGAGGCCGGCGATGGCGATGGTGGCGCCGATGAGGCTGATGTAGCCGAACATCGGCTTGCGGCTGAAGACCGGTACGACCTCGGAGATGATGCCGAAGAACGGCAACGCGATGATGTAGACCTCCGGATGGCCGAAGAACCAGAAGAGGTGCTGCCATAGCAACGCACCGCCGTTGGCCGCGTCGAAGACATGCGCCCCGAACTTGCGGTCGGCCTCCAGCGCGAAGAGCGCGGCGGCGAGCACCGGGAAGGCCAGCAGCACCAGCACACCGGTGAGCAGCACGTTCCAGGTGAAGATCGGCATCCGGAACATCGTCATGCCCGGTGCGCGCATGCAGATGATGGTGGTGATGAAGTTGACCGACCC
The DNA here is from genome assembly GCF_022524345.1 of Streptomyces marispadix. Classification (NCBI taxonomy): domain Bacteria; kingdom Bacillati; phylum Actinomycetota; class Actinomycetes; order Kitasatosporales; family Streptomycetaceae; genus Streptomyces; species Streptomyces marispadix. The sequence continues at coordinate 1,212,383 of NZ_JAKWJU010000002.1, forward strand.
GAGGATGGTGCCGAAGCCGGAGAGCGCCAGGCCCATGATCCACAGGTCGGCACCGATGCCCGGCGAGCGGACCGCGTCCGAGAGCGGCGAGTAGGCGAACCAGCCGAAGTCCGCGGCGCCCGACGGCGTGAGGAAGCCGCCGACCGCGATGAGCGAACCGAAGAGGTACAGCCAGTACGCCAGCATGTTCAGCCGCGGGAAGGCCACGTCGGGCGATCCGATCTGGAGCGGCATGATCCAGTTCGCGAAGCCTGCGAACAGCGGGGTGGCGAACATCAGCAGCATGATCGTGCCGTGCATGGTGAACGCCTGGTTGAACTGCTCGCTCGACATGACCTGGATGCCGGGCCGTGCGAGTTCGGCACGCATGAAGAGCGCCATCACGCCGCCGAGCAGGAAGAAGGCGAAGGACGTGACGAAGTACAGCGTCCCGATCTTCTTGTGGTCGGTCGTGGTGGCCCAGTCGACCACCATGGCGCCGGGCGTCTTCTGCCTTACGGGCGGTGCTGACGCCTCGGCAGTCGCGGCGGCACCCTTGGATTCGTTGAGGATGCTCACGGGTTATTCGTCTCCGCATTCCTGGCGTCGCCGGTGGTGGCGGTGCCCGACGGGATGTAGCCGGTCTGGCCCTTCTCGGCCAGGTCCTTCAGATGCTTCTGGTAGCGCTCGGGCGAAACGACCTTCACGTTGAAGAGCATCCGGGCATGGTCGACGCCGCAGAGCTCGGCGCACTTGCCCATGTAGGTGCCCTCCTTGGTGGGAGTCACCTCGAATCGGTTGACGTGGCCGGGGAGCACGTCCTGCTTCATCAGGAACGGCACCGGCCAGAACGAGTGGATGACGTCGCGGGAGGTGAGGATGAACTGCACCTTCTCGCCCTTCGGCAGCCAGAGCGTGGGGCCCGGATTGCCGTTCTGCGGATTGCGCTCCGAGGGGGTCCCCACGGTGTAGACGCCGTCGGCGCCCTTGGGGAAGCTCGTCCTCATCCGGTCCGGGATGGCGGAGAGTTCCTTGTCACCGGTGTTGGTGGTGGCGGACTTGCCGTCCACGTCCTCGATGTAGTTGAAGCCCCAGCTCCACTGGAAGCCCACCACGTTGACGACGTGCTGCGGCTTCTTCGTCGTCGCGAGGAGCTTGGTCTCGTCGCGGGCGGTGAAGTAGAAGAGCACCGCGACGATGATGATCGGAACCACCGTGTACAGGGCCTCGATGGGCATGTTGTACCGGGTCTGCGGCGGGACCTCGACCTTGGTCCTGGAACGCCGGTGGAAGACGACGCTCCACAGGATCAGTCCCCAGACGATCACGCCTACCGCGAGGGCCGCCGCCCACGAGCCCTGCCACAGGGAGAGGATCCGGGGAGCCTCGTCCGTGACCGGCGTGGGCATTCCGAGGCGGGGGAAGTCCTTGTATGTGCAACCGGTGGCGGTCGCCAGGACCAGGCCCGCGGCGAACGCCTGGTGCAGCTTCCGCCGCATCGGGCGCCTCGACATGGGGGTACCGCCCACGCCCCGCGGGCGGTGGGGGAGGTCGGAGCCGTTGGGACTCACGTAGCGCCTTCCCGAGAGTCTCGCCCGCCCATCGAGCTCGGCCGTTCTGCTGGTCGGGCGCGGGCCCAGGCGCGGGCAGGGGTTTGGATGTTTATGCGGGGCAAACCTTACTGGACCGTTCTGAGGGCCTCGCGGGGAGGGTCCCCAACGCGCCGTGCACCCCCTAACAGGGGCCTTGCGGCGGCTCGTCGGGACCGTAGGACGCCCGTGCCGGTACGTAGCGAGGACCCGCGCGGGCGGTCAGCGGGGGCGCTGCGGCGGCCGGTTGGGCACGGGACGCGGAGCCGTCGGCAGTGGAGCGGACGCCCGACGCGAGCGGTGCGGGCGGCCCTTCCAAAGCGCGGCGGCGGCCCCTCCGTAGCGCAGGGGCGGCCCGCCGGCGGCGCGTTAGCGTTCATGTGTGCCCTACTTCGACGCCGCTTCCTCCGTACCGCTGCACCCCGTCGCCCGTGAGGCGCTGATCGCCGCGCTGGACGAGGGGTGGGCGGACCCCGGGCGTCTGCACCGCGAGGGACGGCGGGCGCGGATGCTGCTCGACGCGGCCCGTGAGACGGCCTCCCAGGCGGTCGGATGCCGCCCGGACGAACTGGTCTTCACCCCATCGGGTACCAGTGCTCTGCACACCGGGATCGCGGGGGCGCTCGCTGGTCGCCGCCGTACGGGCCGCAGGCTGGTGGTCTCCGCCGTCGAGCACTCGGCCGTACTGCATGCCGCCGCCGCTCACGAGGCCGCGGGCGGCATCGTGGCGCAGGTTCCCGTCGACCGTACGGGCCGGGTTCCGGCGGCGGAATTCCGTGCCGCGCTGGGCGAGGACACCGCGCTGGCCTGTCTCCAGTCCGCCAACCACGAGGTGGGTACGGAGCAGCCCGTCACGGAGGTGGCGGCGGCGTGCGCGGAGGCCGGGGTTCCGCTGCTCGTCGACGCGGCGCAGTCGCTGGCCTGGGGGCGTACCGGCGAGGGCTGGTCGCTGCTGGCGGCCAGCGCGCACAAATGGGGCGGGCCGCCCGGGGTGGGGCTGCTGGCCGTGAGAAAGGGCGTGCGTTTCGCGCCTGTCGCACCCACGGACGAGCGGGAGTCCGGGCGTGCGGCCGGGTTCGAGAACATCCCGGCGATCGTCGCGGCGGCGGCTTCGCTGCGTGCCGTACGGGCCGAGGCGGACGCGTCGGCGGCTCGACTGCGGGCCCTGGTGGACCGGGTGCGGGCGCGGGTTCCGGAATCGGTCCCGGACGTCGAGGTCGTGGGCGATCCGGTGCGGCGCCTGCCGAACCTCGTCACCTTCTCGTGCCTCTACGTGGACGGGGAGGCGCTGCTGCACGCGCTGGACCGGCACGGGTTCTCCGTCTCCTCCGGCTCGTCGTGCACGTCCAGCACTCTGACGCCGAGCCATGTGCTGCGCGCGATGGGCGTGCTCTCCGAGGGCAACGTGCGTCTGTCGCTGCCACCGGGGTCCGCGGATTCGGCCGAGGAGGACGTGGAGCGCTTCCTGGAGGTCCTGCCGGAGGCCGTACGGGAGGTGCGGGGACGGCTGGCCGCGCCAGGCGGGCGGGACGGTACGCGAGCGAAGCCGGAGGCGGATGCCGAAGGAGAACCGGAGGCGGCGGCCGGAGGAGAACCGGAGGCGGCGGCCGAAGCGGAGTCGAAGCCGGAAACGGAAGCGGAACCGCAGCATGGCGCTTCCGGCGGGCCCTCCGTGACCGTGGACGCGCTCGGCTCGCTCTGCCCGCTGCCGGTGATCGAACTGGCCAAGGTGATCGGCGACGTACCGGTGGGCGGCGTGGTCACGGTCCTCGCGGACGACGAGGCCGCCCGTGCCGACATCCCCGCCTGGTGCGAGATGCGCGGGCAGGAGTATCTGGGCGCCGACGGCGTCGAGTTCAGAATCCGCCGCCTCAACTGACCCTGCCCTGCGACGCGATGGGCGGGGCGGCCATCAGCCGCCCCGCCCGTCAGGGCCCCGGAAGCCGGGGTCCGGATCACGTCGGTACGTCAGCAGTACCTCAGCGGCACGTCAGCGCTGTGACAGAGATACGTCGGTACGTCAGTACGCCGGCGTCGACACTGCGCCGACGCGGGTCAGTTGAGATGCGCGGCGACTTCCGCCGCCGCCTCCTCGCCGTACTGCCCGGTGAAGCGCTCCATGAAGTGGGCGCGCCGCAGCTCGTACTCCTGCGTCCCCACCGTCTCGATGACGAGGGTGGCCAGCATGCAGCCGACCTGAGCGGCGCGCTCCATGCTCACACCCCAGGCGAGGCCGGAGAGGAAGCCCGCACGGAAGGCGTCGCCGACGCCGGTCGGGTCGGCCTTGGCCTCTTCCTTGGGCACGCCGACCACGATGGGCTCCTGGCCCTCGCGTTCGATACGGACGCCCTTCGCGCCGAGCGTGACGACGCGGGTGCCGACCTTGGCGAGTATCTCCTTGTCGCTCCAGCCGGTCTTGGTCTCGATGAGCTCCTTCTCGTACTCGTTGGAGAAGAGGTAGGTGGCGCCCTCCATGAGGGTGCGGATGTCCTCGCCCTCCATGCGCGCGATCTGCTGCGAGAAGTCCGCGGCGAAGGGGATGCCGCGCTTGCGGCACTCCTCGGTGTGCCGGGTCATCGCCTCGGGGTCGTCGGCGCTGATGCAGACGAGGTCGAGACCGCCGACGCGCTCCGCGACGGTCTGGAGCTCGATCTGGCGGGCCTCGCTCATGGCGCCCGTGTAGAAGGAGCCGATCTGGTTGTGTGCCTCGTCGGTGGTGCAGACGAAGCGGGCGGTGTGCCGCAGCTCCGAGATGTGGACGGACTCGGTGTCCACTCCGTGCCTGTCGAGCCAGGCCCGGTACTCCTCGAAGTCCTCGCCCGCGGCGCCGACCAGGATCGGGTTCGCTCCCAACTGCCCCATGCCGAAGGCGATGTTGGCGCCCACTCCGCCACGCCTGATCTCAAGCGAGTCGACGAGGAAGGAGAGCGAGACGGTGTGCAACTGATCGGCGACAAGCTGGTCGGAGAACCGGCCAGGGAACGTCATCAGGTGGTCGTTCGCGATGGAGCCGGTGACTGCGATACGCACGGCGAAATCTGCTCCTGTCGGAGGACGCTGTCGGATGGCACCATCACGCTACCTGCTTCCCCCGCTTAACCGAACAGGACGTAACTACCTGATAGTAGGGCCTTCCAGGCGCCTCACCTGCTGCGTAGCGTCAGTCCCATGCTGAACACCGCGCGGCGGACGGCCGCGGAACCCGAGTCCATGGAGCAGTTGCTGGGCGACTGCGCGCGCATGGCGCCGCACTGGACGGTCACCGGGTGCGAGCCCGTTCCCGCCGCCGACGAGGGCGCCCGGACGGTGATTTCCCCGGCTTCGTACGAGGCGCTGCACGGGGTGCGGGTTCCGGCCGCGTCGGCACGGCTGCTGGAAGGGATGTCCGAGTACGGGGACTGGTGACCCCGCGGGGTACGGGACGGATGACCTTACGGGCGGCGCCTGTTGAGGAGTTCCAGGGGCGTACGGGCCTGCGGCGCCTGCGAGTCGGGGGCCGTCGGCGCTGCGGACCGGTGGACTCGCGGGCGTGGAGCGGGAGTTCGCGCCCACGCGCCGGCCCGTCACGTCGTCCCCGGGGCCCGGCGGGACCTTCCGGGAGCTGCGCGGCACGGGCCCCGGTCCGTGAATTCGAATCCCGCTCCCGGGAACCTCGCGGGCTCCGGCTCCGTCACAGATGTGTCCATCGCGCTGCCGCAGGCAGGAGCGGCAGGAGACGCGGTGGGCGGATCCGAAGGAGCAATGCCGTGAGCACCGAACCGTCCCCCGGGCGCGGGGAGAGCCTTTCCGCGGGTTCAGCGGAATCAACGGGTCCGGAGGGCTCCGCGCGCCCCGCGGGTTCCGTGGATTCCGTGGATTCCGTGGGCGAAGTGCCCGTTCGGCGCCGCAGGCACCGGCTGTCCGTCGTAGCGGTGGCTGTGGCCGTACTGGCGTCCGGCGGCGGTGGCGCATGGTGGGCGTCGACCGCGGGCAGCTCCGGCGGGCCGGAGAGCGCCTCCGAGCCGCCCGCACTCGCCCTCGACGGCCTCGCGGCAGCCGGGCGGAGCGGCGAGGACGGCGGCAGGCCGGGAATCGCCCCGGGCGAACCGCATCCGCAGGTCTACCGCGCGAACGGCGAGCTGCCCGAGGGCCCGGACGCCGCCGCCGTCTACCGCCCCGCAACCGTCGAACGGGCCTCCGTCTCGGCGCTCGCCGAAGCGCTGGGCGTGGCGGGGAAGCCGGAGCAGAAGCACGACCGCTGGGTCGTGGGCGACGGCGAGAAGTCGCCCGGCGGTACGTCCCTCACCGTGAACCGTGACCGCATGGCCGGGAACTGGACGTACAACTCCGGAGACGACCAGCCCGTCATGCGCTGCGGCACACCGCTGCCGACGGTGCCCGACAGCGGTTTCGCACCGCCTGGGAAGGGCCCCGGCGGCGAGGGCGCCCCGGAGCCGTGCCCGGCGATGCCCGGTTCCGGCAAGGGCGACCCGGTGTCGGAGAAGAAGGCGAAGAGCGCGGTAAGGCCGCTGCTGAAGACGCTGAAGCTCGACGACGCACAGCTCGACGCCGAGGTGACCACCGGCTCGCTGCGGATGGTGACCGCTACGCCCGAGATCGGCGGCATGACGGCGAGGGACTGGAACAGCACCTTCACCGTAGACAAGGACGGCAAGGTCGTACGCGGCCACGGCAATCTGGGCGAGCTGCGGCGGGGCCCCTCCTATCCGGTGATGTCGGCCGAGGAGACGCTCAAGCACCTCAACAAGCAGGGCGCGACGGCTCCGGGTGCGGCCACCGGCCGTGAGCCGCAGCTCTACGACAGCCCTGCGAACAGTCCGGCGAACGGCCCGGCGAAGGGCGAGGACCACCCCGGGAAGGGCCACGGCAAGGACCAGCCCGAGCAGAAGGGCCCCGGCATGGACGGCCCCGGGAAGGTCGCACCGCGCAAGGCGCTGAAGGTGACGGACGCGGAGTTCGGCCTGGTGACGCGGTACTCCAAGGGCAGGCCCGTGCTCGTACCTTTGTGGACCTATGAGGTGCTGCTCGGCGGCGACCACACGGCGAAGGTGGCCCATCCGGCCGTCGAACCGGCCTACTTGAAGCCGTCGGGGCCCGCGCGGCCCGGCGGGGGTTCCGCTCCGGGGTCGGGACCCGGCGCGGGCTCCGGCTCGCAGCCGGGCTCAGGCCCGGACTCGAGTTCCGGGCAGGCGGAGGAGCCGGGCTCGGGGCCCGTACAGGCCGCCGACTCCTACGAGGCAGACGGCCGCACCCTGAGGATCACCTTCTGGGGAGGCGTCTGCGGCGGTTACGAGGCGAGCGCGGACGAGTCCGGGAAGACGGTGAAGGTGACCGTACGGCCGAAGGAGACGGACGCGAAGAAGGTGTGCGTGAAGATGGCCAAGCGGCGCACCGTCGAGATCGAGCTGGACAAGGCGCTGGGCGGCCGGAAAGTGGTGGACGCCACGGACGGAGATGCTCTTCCGCACAAGTGAACCGGCGAACACTGGGTAGACATGTCGCTAGAGCGACACGGAAGAAGTGACCGACTCGCATAAGACATGAACCGTACGGGCCGATACGACGGACCTGAGGAGCACGGGGGCGGGAACGACGAAGGCGGCGGACCCCTGGTGGGGGGAGTCCGCCGCCTTCGTCTTCTTCAGCCGGCCCGGCTTTCGCCGCCGCCGTCGGACGGCTCGGCGAATGCCCGCTAGGGCCGCTCAGCGCTCAGTCCGTGGGCAACTCAGCCGCAGGGGCGCTCAGTTGAACGAGTCGCCGCAGGCGCAGGAGCCCGTCGCGTTCGGATTGTCGATGGTGAAGCCCTGCTTCTCGATGGTGTCGACGAAGTCGATCGAGGCACCGCCCAGGTAGGGCGCGCTCATGCGGTCGGTGACGACCTTCACACCGTCGAAGTCCTTGACCACGTCGCCGTCGAGCGAGCGCTCGTCGAAGAAGAGCTGGTACCGAAGGCCGGAACAGCCACCGGGCTGGACGGCGACCCGAAGCGCCAGGTCGTCACGGCCCTCCTGCTCGAGCAGGCTCTTGACCTTCGCCGCGGCGGCGTCGGACAGGATGATGCCCTCGCTCACAGCGGTGTCGTCCGATACGGACATCTGCTTCTCTCCCGGGTTGTTCGGACTCCTCTGCCGCCGACTGCAACCGGCGGCGTCCCGGATTCATTCCAGGGGGACACGTTCTTTTCTACGTCGTTCTCCCGACTCATGCTCCCACACGCCGCGAGCGACTGGGAATGCGTCACATCGACGCGAACGCCATCGTCAAAGTGACGTGAAGCGGTTATGATTAATAGCGTCAGTTAGACGAAAAGCCGCTTGCGGCGATGGAGAAAGGGAGGGTGGGTGCAGTGACCGCCCCACTGGACGTACAGCCGACTCCGCTGGCGCTGCTGCTCCTCGGCCGCGAGTCCGACCCGAAGAGCGAGCGCGGGGTCGAATGCCCCGGAGACCTTCCCGCTCCCTCGGACCCGGATCTGGTCGAGCGAGCACGCGCCGCGAAGGCCGCACTCGGCGACCGTGTCTTCGTACTCGGCCACCACTACCAGCGCGACGAGGTCATCGAATTCGCCGACGTCACCGGGGACTCCTTCAAGCTGGCGCGTGACGCGGCGGCCAGGCCCGAGGCGGAGTACATCGTCTTCTGCGGCGTGCACTTCATGGCCGAGTCCGCCGACATCCTCACCTCGCAGCGGCAGAAGGTCGTGCTGCCCGACCTGGCGGCGGGCTGCTCCATGGCCGACATGGCCACCGCCGAGCAGGTCGCCGAGTGCTGGGACGTACTCACCGAGGCCGGAGTCGCGGATGTGACGGTGCCGGTCTCGTATATGAACTCCTCCGCCGACATCAAGGCGTTCACCGGCAGGCACGGCGGCACGATATGCACCTCGTCCAACGCCCGGCGGGCCCTGGAGTGGGCGTTCGCGCAGGGCGACGAGCGGCGCGGCGGGGAGCGGGAGAGCGGCGCGAGCGGCGAGCGGGACGGCAGCGGACTGGAGAGCAAGGTGCTCTTCCTGCCGGACCAGCACCTCGGACGCAACACCGCCGTGCGGGAGTTGGGCATGAGCCTGGACGACTGCGTCGTCTACAACCCGCACAAGCCGGACGGCGGGCTGACCGCACAGCAGCTCCGCGACGCGAAGATGATCCTCTGGCGAGGGCACTGCTCGGTGCACGGGCGCTTCTCGCTGGACTCGGTGCGCGACGTCCGCGAGCGCATCCCGGGCGTCAACGTGCTGGTGCACCCGGAGTGCAAGCACGAAGTGGTCGCCGCGGCCGACCACGTCGGTTCGACGGAGCACATCATCAAGGCGCTCGAGGCCGCGCCGCCCGGTTCGAAATGGGCGATCGGCACCGAACTCAACCTGGTGCGGCGCCTGGCGAATCGCTTCGCCGACGAGGACAAGGAAGTCGTGTTCCTCGACCGTACGGTCTGCTTCTGCTCGACGATGAACCGCATCGATCTGCCGCATCTGGTCTGGGCGCTGGAGTCCCTGGTGGACGGCAAGGTGGTCAACCGGATCGAAGTCGACGCGGAGACCGAGAAGTTCGCCAAGCTCGCCCTGGAGAGGATGCTGGCGCTGCCGTAATCTGCGGCCCGATGCTGCTGCGACCTGTCCGGGACACGGAGGAGGACGCCGAGGCCGTACGGCGGCTGGCCGAGGCGTCCTTCGCCGTCTTCGAGTCGAACCCCGGCACCGCGACCGTGATGAATCCGCCCGCCGTGAGGCCCGCTCCGGGGCAGCCCGCGCGAAGCCGGGAGCGGGTCCGCCACCTGGCCCGTACGGACCCGGGCGGCGGCTGGATCGCCACCGACACCGGCGGTCGCCCCGTCGGCGCCGCCCAGTCGCTGGTGCGGGAGGGCACCTGGGGGCTCGCGCTGCTGGCCGTACTCCCCGAGGCGCAGGGCAAGGGCGTCGGCACGGCGCTGCTGGGACGCACCGTCCAGTACGGCCGGGCCTGTCTGCGGGGCATCGTGTGCTGCTCGCCGCATCCGGTCGCGGCACGTGCGTACCGCAAGGCGGGGTTCGACGTGCATCCGGTGATGCGGCTGGACGGCTCGGTGGACCCGGGGCGGCTCGCGGCGCCCGACGGTCCGGTAGTGGTGGGCTCGGCCGCCCAGCGGGACATGATGGACTCCGTCGACCGGCGGCTGCGGGGCGGCGCCCACGGGGTCGACCACACGTTCATGCTGCGCCATCACCGTCTGTTCGTCGTCGACGAGTTCACGGGCAGCGGCTACTGCTATCTCCGCGAGGACGGCCGGGTCGAACTGCTCGCCGCCACCTCCCGCCGTCTGGCGACCCGGCTGCTGACGGCCGCGCTGCTGAGCCTTCCCGAGGGTGGCCGGGCGTCGCTGCGCGACGTGACCGCCGAGCAGCAGTGGGCGGTGGACGTCGGGCTGGCGGCCGGGCTGGAGTTGAGCACAGGCGGCTATCTCTGCCTTCGCGGGATGCGGCCGCCGTCGCCGTACATCCCGTCGGCGGGATTCCTTTGAGGCGGGCGGCCGGTACGGGGGCGAACGGCGGGGCGTGAGTTCCGGCCGGACGGCCGTCCGCTCGTCCGTCGGCCGTGTGCTCAGCCGTGGCCCGGACGCACCAGGCCGTTCTCATACGCGGCGACCACCAGCTGCGCCCGGTCGCGCGCCCCGAGCTTCGACATGGTGCGGTTCACATGCGTCTTCACGGTGAGCGGGCTGACCGCGAGCCGCTCCGCTATCTCGTCGTTGCTGAGGCCGCCGCCGATCAGGGTCAGCACCTCGCGTTCGCGGCCGGTGAGAACGTCGACGGGGCGCCTGGCCTCCCCGTCGGCCGTGCGGTCCTCGCCCGCCGTGTCCTGCGCCGCGTAGGGGCTCTCCTGCGCCAGGAAGGAGGCGATCAGTCCCTTGGTGGCGGCGGGCGAGAGCAGGGCGTCGCCCTTGGCGGCGGTACGGATCGCGGTCAGCAGTTCCTCAGGCTCGGCGCCCTTGCCGATGAATCCACAGGCCCCGGCCCGCAGGGCCTGCACTACGTACTCGTCCACCTCGAACGTGGTGAGGATCACGACCTTGACCCCGGACAGCGCCGGGTCGGAACTGATGGCGCGCGTGGCGTCGAGGCCGTCGGTGCCCGGCATGCGGATGTCCATCAGCACCACGTCGGCGCCCGAAGCTCGTACGACATCGACGGCCTCGGCCCCGTCGGACGCCTCGGCGACGACCTCCATGTCCGGCTCGGAGTCCACCAGGACCTTGAAGGCGCTGCGCAACAGCGCCTGGTCGTCGGCCAGCACCACCCGGATCGTCATGCGGACGCGCCTTCCTCGGCGCGGAAGCCGGTCGGGCCGGTCTCCGCTGCCCGTGGCTGCTGTATCGGCAGCCGTACGTGCACGCGGAAGCCGCCGCCCGGCAGCGGGCCCGTCTCGCACTCGCCGTGGAGCGCGACGGCCCGCTCGCGCATTCCGATGAGTCCATGGCCGCCGCCCTGCTCGGGCGCCGGCTCGCGGGCTGAGCCCGACTCCCGGACGGGAGCGGGGGGTTGGGGCTGCGGCGGCGCGGGCGTGGGCGCAGGGGCAGGTCCATGGGGAGCCGCGGCGGCTGTGCTGCCGGTGGCGCCCGTGCCGGGGGCGTTGCCACGTCCGGCTCCCCCGCCCGTCTCCGCCTGCGTGGCCGGATCGTCCGCGGCGCCTTCGCCGTCGTCCGTGACCGTGATCTCCAGGGCGTCTCGCCGCGTCACGATCCGCACCTCGGCGTGCGCCCCCGCACCGACGTGCTTCTGCACATTCGTCAGGGCCTCCTGGACCACGCGGTACGCGGTGAGGTCCACCGCCGACGGCAGAGCGCGCTGCGCCTCCGCGTTCCCGGTCGTACAGGTGTCTCCGGGCGTACGGGCCTCCGCGGTCGTATGGGCGTCTCCCGGCGTACGGGCGTCTTCTGACGTGCGAGCACCCTCCGGCGTACGGGCCCCACCGGGCGGTGTGCCCCCGCCCTCCCGCGCGTCGCGGACGTCCCCGGCGCCCTCGGAGGTGACGTCCACCGAGACCGAAAGGCCGGCCCTGGTGAACCCTTCGACCAGCTCGTCCAGTACGCCCAGCCCCGGCGCGGGCTCCGTGGGCGCGACGCTCTCGCCGGACTGGCGCAACAGGCCGACCGTGGCCTGGAGTTCGTTCAGCGCGTGGCGGCTCGCCTCCCGTACGTGGGCCAGTGCCTCCTTGGCCTGGTCGGGACGCTGGTCCATGACGTGGGAGGCGACGCCGGCCTGCACGTTGACGAGCGCGATGTGGTGGGCGACCACGTCGTGCAGTTCGCGGGCGATGCGCATGCGCTCCTCGGCTACGCGGCGGCGCGCCTCCTCCTCGCGTGTGCGCTCGGCCCGTTCGGCACGCTCACGCATGGCGTCCACGAAGGCACGCCGGTTGCGTACGGCCTCCCCCGCGGCGGCGGCCAGCCCCGTCCAGGCGAACGTGGCGAGGTTGTCCTGTGCGTACCAGGGGCGGGTGCCGAGCAGCATCCCGGCGGCGGTGAGCACCACCACGGTCAGCACGCCCACGCGGACGCTGGTGACGCGGTCGGTGCGATTGGAGACCGTGTACAGGGCGATGATCGCGGAGATGACGATGGGCGCGCGATGCCCACCGGAGGCGCCCGTACCGGGATCGACGATCAGACCGACCACGGTGACGAGCCCGGTGATGCACAGCACCGGCATCGGAGCCCGGCGGCGCAGCACCAGAACGCCGCAGGCGAGCGCCGCCAGCAGGGCCGTAGCGGGGGCCACGTCACGACGGCCGAAGCGGGGGCTCACCTCCTGCCCGGGCGAGGACTCGGCGGCGGCGCCGACCAGTATGGCGACGAAGACGCCGAGCGCGATGAGCGCGTCGACGGCGTAGGGGTGGGCGCGCATCCACCGCCGTACGTCGGCGAGAACTCCGGAGCCGGGGCCCGGACTTGGACCGGGCCCCGGATTCGGACTCGGACCTGAGTCTGGCCCTGCTGGGGGTTTCGCCGTCATATCGGGCACGTCTGCTGTGTCGGGCACGTCGGGGGAATCAGGACTCGGAGGGCTGAAGGGCAAGGGAATTCAAAGGCTCGGGGGCGGGTGCGAAGGCCGCCCGCCCCCGGATGTTCACAACGCCCGACGCGGGATGCCGCCGGACGTAGCTCTGAGGCGGTGGCCCGAACCGCCCGCCCCCGCGAAGCCGAGCGCGGCCCGAGACCCGTTCCGGGAGGCTCAGTTGGGAATGAGGCCGTCTTCCGTGAGCATCTCCCGCACCTCTTCGAGCGACGCGTCAGGCGCGGGGAGGATCAGCTCGGACGGCTCCAGGGAGTCGTCGCGAAGCGAAGTGCCCATCGTCCGTACGGCGTTGAGGAGAGCCGTCAGGGTGCGGCGGAAGCCTTCCTCGTCTCCGTTCTCCATCTCGGAGAGCAGCTCGTCGTCCAGCTTGTTCAGCTCGGCGAAGTGGCTGTCGTCCAGCTTCACCTGGCCTTCCCCCATGATCCGTACGATCATGTCGCTCTCCTTCTCGCGGGGCCGTCGGCTGCTTCTCGGTCTGGGTCCGGTGTAGGTCCGTACGTCCGTGTCGGTCCGCTGTGGCTCCCGGCCGGGGCGACGGACGAGGTCCGCCTTCGCCGACCGGGGCGCTCCCCCGCGCTGCCCGCGGCCGCTACTTCTCGAACCTCGGTGTGTCCTGGGACTGCTGCTGGTCCTGCCCCTGTCCCTGGGCCTGTCCCTGGGCCTGCTCGGTGCCGCCGCTCTCGATGGCCTGCCGTCCGCCGCCCTCCGAGCCGCCGGCCAGCTCGGCCTTCATCCGCTGAAGCTCCAGCTCGACGTCCGTACCGCCGGAGAGCCGGTCCAGCTCCGCCGTGATGTCGTCCTTCGCCATGCCGGACGGGTCGTCGAGCGCACCGGAGGCGAGCAGTTCGTCGATGGCACCGGAACGTGCCTGGAGCTGGGCCGTCTTGTCCTCGGCCCGCTGGATGGCCATGCCCACGTCGCCCATCTCCTCCGAGATGCCGGAGAAGGCCTCGCCGATGCGGGTCTGCGCCTGGGCGGCGGTGTAGGTGGCCTTGATGGTCTCCTTCTTCGTACGGAAGGCGTCCACCTTGGCCTGGAGCCGCTGGGAGGCGAGCGTGAGCTTCTCCTCCTCGCCCTGGAGCGTCTGGTGCTGCGACTCCAGGTCCGTGACCTGCTGCTGGAGCGCGGCACGGCGGGAGAGCGCCTCGCGGGCGAGGTCCTCGCGGCCGAGGGCGAGGGCCTTCTTGCCCTGCTCCTCCAGCTTTGAGGACTGGCCCTGCAACTGGCTCATCTGGAGTTCGAGGCGCTTACGGGACGTCGCCACGTCGGCGACCCCACGGCGCACCTTCTGTAGCAGCTCAAGCTGCTTCTGGTACGAGTAGTCCAGCGTCTCGCGCGGGTCCTCGGCCCGGTCCAGGGCCTTGTTGGCCTTCGCGCGGAAGATCATCCCCATACGCTTCATGACACCGCTCATGGGCCTCGCGCGCCCCCTTCGTAACGGACTGAGCCTCAGCAGCACACACCTACAAGACCCAAGACTACGGGCCCTGGTTCCATTACCGCACTGTTCGGCGGCGGATGCGCTCCTCCTGAAGGACGATCGCGCTCCGCGGCCTCCGGCGCAGGGAGTAGGTTGCGGCCCGCCGGGAGCCTCCGGAAGCCGACGGAGGCCGCGGAGACGGCCGGACGATACGGGCGGAACCACCCCGGGAGGCGCCGCGCTGTTGTGAGATCGTTCCCGGCCGGGCCTGGGGAGAGGCGCGCGGGGCACCGTAGGCTTGGTGCCGTGTTCCGAAGCCGTTCGAAGGACGGGCAGGCCGCTCCCGCCGACAAGGTGACCGCCGCCGAGCCCCAGCAGACCCGTGATCCGCAGGCCCCGAAGGGCAGGCCCACGCCCAAGCGCAGCGAGGCGCAGTCGCAGCGCCGCACGCTCGCGAAGACCCCGGCCAACCGCAAGGAGGCCGCCAAGCGGCAGCGCGAGGCGCGCCGCACCGACATGGCCCGGCAGCGGCAGGCGCTGGCGAGCGGGGACGAGCGTTATCTGCCCGCACGCGACAAGGGTCCCGTGCGGCGCTTCGCACGCGACTATGTCGACTCGCGCTGGTCGGTCGCGGAGTTCTTCCTGCCCCTGGCAGTGATCATCCTGGTGCTGAGCATGATGCCGTCGCTCCAGCTCAAGAACATCTCGCTGTTGCTCTGGCTGATGGTGATCGTGATGATCGTGCTGGACTCGATCGGGCTCGGCTTCCGGCTCCGCAAGGACCTGGCCGCGCGCTTCCCGGACCAGAACCGGCGCGGTGCCGTCGCCTACGCGCTGATGCGTACGCTCCAGCTCCGCAAGATGCGCCTGCCCAAGCCGCAGGTCGCACGCGGCGAGAAGCCCTGAGCGGCTTCGCGGGCCGGTCCGGGCACTTCGGTCGCCTTGAGGACACGTCGTGGATCTGAGCAATCCCGGGCAGCTCGGGCAGAGACTTCTGGCACGGCAGCTCGACGAGCAGATGTCGGCGTGCTTCGAGGAGGGGCGGGCGCTGCGGGTGCTCGACGTGGGGCTCGGCCGTGGCGTGCAGGCACTGCGGCTGGCACGCGCGGGCCACGAGGTCACCGGCTTGCAGTCCGATCCCGACCTGCGTGAACTCTTCGAGAAGGACCTCGCCGAGGAGCCCGAGGAGATAGGCGCACGAATACGGCTCGTCGCGGGCGGCAGCGAGGACACCGGCGCTCACTTCCTGCCCGGCACCTTCGACGTGGTGCTGTGCCACGGCGGCCTCACCCAGGCCCGCGATCCGGGGACCACGCTCGCCGGACTCGCCCGTGTGCTGGACCGCGGCGGCCTGCTCTCCCTGCTGATACGGAACGACGCGGCACTGGCCATGCACCCCGGCCGCAGCGGCGACTGGGACGCGGCGCTCGCCGCCCTCGACTTCTCGGTACGTACGGGAAGCGCAGCGAGCGGAGGCGGTGCGCTGCGGCTGGAGACGCTGACCCGGGGCCTCGCGGGGCTCGGCACGCCGCTGCGGCAGTGGTACGGCGTCGGGATATTCGGCCGCGACGACCTCCCGGCGGAGGAGGACAAGGCGGAACGGATGCTCGCCGCGGAGGAGCGGGCGGGACGGGACGAGCCGTACCGTTCGGTGGCGGCGATGCTGCACATCTGCGGGGTACGGGGCTGACGGTGCCGGGGGCACGGGCCCCCGCATGCGGCCCTGGTCCGGTCCGTAAGCATGCGGGGAGCAACCGGCCGTGGCCCGTGGGGGATTGGTCCGGCCGCCGGCCGGACGGCGGCCGCCGCTACCGCGCCCCCTGGTCACCGGGGCCCTCGGGCTCCCCGTCACCGCGCCCGGCGATCCGCGGCCGTCAGACGTTCTCGCCCTCGTAGCCCTCCTGAGCGTGCAGGCTCATCGGCCCGTAGACCTTGCTGCCGTCGTCCAGCAGCGTCACCTGGTCCGTGCCGCCGTCCAGAAGTTCCTTCCAGACCTCGCCGATCCAGGACTCGGCGTCGCCCTGCGTGGGGAACTCCTCGGGCGCGACGGCGGGTTGGGTCTCCGATCCGTCGGCCTTCTCGAACCGCCACGTCCACGCCATGTGTGCCTCCAGAGATCGACTGCTGCTGCCCGCAGACTAATCCCGGGTGATCCTGAGTGGGCGGGCGCCGACCGCTCACGAGACCATCGGGGGGTGGAACTCACACTCCTCGGCACCGGAGCCCCCACCGGACTCCCCCGCCCCGACTGCCCGTGTGCCGTGTGCGCCGCCTGCGTCAAGGGCCGTACGAACGCACGCGCCGCCACCGCCGTCCTCGTCGACGGCATCGTGCTGCTGGATCTGACGCCCGGTCCCGCGTTCGCCGCCGCCCGCGCGGGGCGTTCGCTGCACGGCGTACGGCAGGTGCTGCTCTCGCATCCGCACGAGGGTCCCGCGATGGAGCTGCCCGCCGGGCTGCCCGCTCCGCTGCGCGTCTCCGAGCGGCAGGACCTCGCCCTGATCAGCGGCCATCGCATACGTGCCGTGGCCCTCGACTCGCCGGGCACCGGCTATCACGTGACCGGGCCGGGCGGTGAGCGTCTTCTCTATCTGCCGCCGCGTGCCGCGCCCGCCGGGCTGGAGGAGGGGCGTGAGACGGGCTCGTACGTGGGCCCCGCTCAGGGTTCCGCCGAGGCGTCCGGCGCCGGGCACGCGCCGGGGTCACGGGAGCAGGGGTCCCAGGAGGGGCCCGCCCACGGTTCCGTCCATGCGTCGCGTGCCCCCTCCCGTACCGAGAACGTCCCGGACGGCCCGTACGACATGGTGCTCCTCGACGTGCTGGGGCGGCCCGAGGCGCTCGCCCGCCTCCGTGCCGCGGGCGCCGTCGGGCCCGCTACCGACGTCGTCGCCGTCCACATCGACCACGACGTATCGCCGGGTCCCGAGCTGCACCGCCGTCTCGCGGCGGCGGGGGCGCACACCGAAGCGGACGGTACGACCCTCGTCGTCGGCGACTATCCGGACCTGCCGGAGGTCCCACGGCGCACGCTGGTGCTCGGCGGTGCACGCTCCGGCAAGTCGGCGGAGGCGGAGCAGCGGCTGGCCGCCTTCCCCGGCGTCGTCTACGTGGCCACCGGCGGCAGCCGCGACGGCGACCCCGAGTGGGCGGCACGCGTGGGCGCGCACAAGGAGCGGCGGCCGGCGTCGTGGCGTACGGAGGAGACCTGCGATCTGGTCCCGCTGCTGGAGGCGAGCGGCCCGCCGCTGCTCATCGACTGTCTCGCGCTGTGGCTGACGGACGCGATGGACTCTGTGGGCGCGTGGGACGACGAGCGCTGGGCCACGGTCGGTTCACGGATGCTGAGGGAGCGGGTCTCGGCGCTGCTGGCGGCGCTGCGGCGGACTCGGCGCACGGTGGTGGCGGTGAGCAACGAGGTCGGTTCGGGCATCGTGCCGGGGACCGCGTCGGGGCGCCGTTTCCGCGACGAACTGGGCCGTCTGAACGCGGAGTTCGCCGCCGAGTGCGAGCACGTGCTGCTGGTGACCGCCGGTGTCGCACAGCCGCTGCGCGGCTGAGGCGGGCCCGCACGGGCGACGGTCCGCGCCCCCGTCCGAGTCCCGTTCCGCGCCTCGAACCGGCACCGCGAAGGGCGCCCTCGCCGCACCGCAGCGGTTGCCTCCGTACGCGCCGTACTCGTCCCGTACGCTTCGCCAACATGACTGACCGCACCCTGGACCTGGACGACTTCTCCGACCTGATCGAGCGCCCGCACGGCGGACTTCGCCGGGACGCCGAGGAGCGGAGGGCGCGGACCGGACTTCCCCCGGAAGCGCTGGGCAGGCTCGACGCGCTGGGCGAGTGGCTGACGGCGGCTCAGGGGCGGCTGCCCGTCGAACCGATCCGGCAGCCGCGGCTGGTCGTCTTCGCCGGCGATCACGGCGTGGCCTCGCTGGAGGTCTCCTCCCGCCCGGCGGGCAGCGCGCACACGCTCGTGAGGGAGACGCTGGAGGGCACCACTCCCGCGGCGATCCTCGCGCGCCGCCTCCAAGTCCCCGTCAGGGTCGTCGACATGGCGCTGGACTGCGATCCGTCCGAGCTGCCCGACGAGGTGACGCGGCACCGGGTGCGGCGCTCGTCGGGGCGGCTCGACATCGAGGACACGCTGACGGCGCAGGAGGCGGAAACGGCGTTCCGTGCGGGGATGGCCGTCGCCGACGAGGAGGCCGACTCCGGCACCGACCTCGTCGTGCTCGGCGATCTGTCGACCGGAGGTACGACGGCCGCGGGCACGCTGATCGCCGCGCTCTGCGGCACCGACGCCTCGGTGGTCACCGGCAGGGGCGGCGGCGAGATCGACGATCTGGCCTGGATGCGCAAGTGCGCGGCCATCAGGGACGGGCTACGCCGCGCACGTCCCGTACTCGGCGATCAGCTCGAACTGCTGGCGGCGGTGGGGGGCGCGGACCTCACCGCGGCGACAGGGTTCCTGCTCCAGTCCGCGGTGCGGCGTACGCCCGTCGTCCTCGACGGCGTGGTCTCGGCGGCCTGCGCCCTCGTCTCACAGCGGGTGGCGTTCCGCGCCCCCGACTGGTGGGTGGCGGGTCATGCGTGCAGCGAGCCCGCGCAGGCGAAGGCGCTCGACCGCATGGCGCTCGATCCGCTGCTGGAGCAGCGCGTCGAGGTCGGCGGCGGTACGGGCGCGCTGCTCGCGCTGCCTCTGGTGCAGGCCGCCGCGGAACTCGCGGCGGAGCTGCCGGTACGGGAGGACACGGCCGAAGGGACGGACGGCGAGGCGGGTACGGACGGAGACGACGACGCCACGAACTCCCCGGCGCTGGACGCCACTTGAGCAAGACCGATCGGACGCGCCGCCGACAAACGGCCGGCCTGGGCCGGCGCGGCTGCCGGGGTCCCCACGGAGCGAGCCCGCGGTGAGCGGCCTCGTCCCGCGCGGGCGGCGGGAGTTCACCGGGTGCCGCCGGTGCCGCTGCGGACCGTGAAGCGCTAGCCTGCGATCCGATGAACACCGCTCCCCCGGACGGGCCTTCACATGACGGCGGACCCGGCGGACCCGGCGAGTCCGGCCCGGCCGACCGCCGCTCCGCCGATCCCGCACGGATGGAAGGGGACGGGCAGGAGCAGGTGGGCAACGGGCCCGCGGACAGCGGCAGTACGGGCAGCTCGACGGCCGAACCCGCCGCCGGTGCCGATAGCGGTGCCGAGGCAGGTTCCGAGGCAGGTTCCGCCGCCGATGCCGATAGCGGAGCCGAGGCGGACAGCGGTGCCGGAACCGAGGCCGATGGCAGCCCGACGGAACAGGCCGGAGCCGCCCCCGGCACCGAGGACCCCGGCAGCGCCTCGACCTCCGCCTCCGCCTCCGCCGAGGAGGGCATCCGCTTCGCCCTCGGCACGCTCACCGTCATCCCCGTAGGCGTACCGCGCTGGGACCGTGAGTCCGCCCGACGCGGCATGGAGTGGGCGCCCCTCGCAGGCCTGATCGTAGGACTGGCTGCCGCCGCCGCGGGTCTGTCGCTGCTGCTGCTCGGCACGTCCGCGCTGCTCGCCGCCGTCGCCTCCGTCGCCGTGCCCGCCGTACTGACCCGGGCACTGCACCTGGACGGACTCGCGGACGTCGCCGACGGGTTGGGCAGCGCCATGCCCGCCGACGAGGCGCTGCGGATCATGAAGCGCTCGGATATCGGCCCGTTCGGCGTGCTCACCCTTGTGCTGACGCTGCTGGCGCAGACTGCGGTCTTCAACGAGCTGTACAGCGAGGGCGGTTGGGCGCAGGGCGCGCTCGCCGTCGTCGTCTCGGCCGTCACGGCGCGTACGGCCATCACGCTCGCGGCCCGCTCCGACGTGGCCGCCGCACGCCCGGAGGGGCTGGGGGCGCTGGTCGCCGGTACGGTCCCCGTGCGTACGGCGGTGACGGTCGCGGCAGGGGTCGCGGTGACGGCCGGGCTCGCGGGCGGAATAGTCAACTGGTGGAGTCCGCTGCCGGGTGCCCTCTCGTACCTCTTCGCGGTGGTGTTCGGACTGGCCGCCGCCGAGGGGCTCTCGTGGCACTGCCGCCGCCGTTTCGGGGGCGTCACCGGCGATGTCTTCGGTGCGGTCGCGGAGTGCGCGTCCACCACGGCGCTGGTCGTGCTCGCATTCGGCTGAGGACTTCCCGGGCTTCCCCGGCCCCCGGACGTCCCGGGCCCTACGGACACCGCGACGCCCGGCTGAAAACATCTCGACTGTCGGCTTTTCGGCCGGAAGTCGCACCGGACGGCGGCGTGCCGCAGCCGCGCCGCGGGCGTCCCGTTGTGCGAGTCAACTCCCCAAATCTGTCTCCGACTTCGCGGTATTTGGCCCGTATGGGACCCCGGCCCGCCGGGCCATCACCCCTCCCCGGGCCCACCGTTGGGGCTCCGGAGGTGAGCGTATGGTCTCCGCATACCACGTTCCGTGCGGCATACGATGCCCGATGTGCCGGAAGCCGCTCACCCGTATCCGGCGATCCGCGTTCCGGTGTCCGAATAGGAAGAAGGTCCCTCTCACCGTGTCTGCTCTGACTCTCAGCACCTCGTCCGCCACGGCCCAGCGCGTGGACGTCGTCGTGATCGGCGTCGCCAAGGGCGCCAAGGGCCCCGTGGTCGCTCCCGGCGGCGAAGCCGTGGACAAGGCGTACGGCGGAAAGCTCGCCGCGACCCTTGACGCGCTCGGCGCGGGCGGCGGCGAGGGCGAGACCACCAAGCTTCCGGCGCCTGACGCCGGGATCAAGGCGCCGGTGGTGCTGGCCGTGGGCCTGGGCGAGGCACCCGGGAAGCACGACTCCTACGACCCGGAGACGCTGCGCCGTGCGGCGGGCACCGCGGCGCGTGCGCTGGCCGGTACGAAGAAGGCCGCGTTCGCGCTGCCCGTCGAGGACGCCGCGTCGGTGGCGGCCGTGACGGAGGGGGCGCTGCTCGGCGCGTACTCCTTCACCGCGTACCGGAGTTCGGGCGACGAGGGAGGCGGCAGGAAGAACGCCAAGGGCGACGGCGGCAAGAAGGACAAGGACGGACCGCGTGCGCCGCTCGCCGAGATCGCCGTCGTCGGCGCGAAGCCCCGCGACAAGGCGCACAAGGCCGCGGCGGACCGTGCCGAGGTGCTCGCCGCCGAGGTCGCACGCGCCCGCGACCTCATCAACACCCCCTCGAACGACCTGACTCCGGCCGCCTTCGCCGACCGTGCGCGCGATGCGGCCAAGCAGTACGACCTGGACATCGAGGTGCTGGACGAGGGCGCGCTCGCCAAGGGCGGCTACGGCGGCATCCTCGGCGTCGGCAAGGGTTCGGCCAACCCGCCGCGGCTGGTGCGGATCGCACACACCCACCCCAAGGCGAAGAAGAACATCGCACTCGTGGGCAAGGGCATCACCTACGACTCGGGCGGCCTGTCGCTGAAGCCCGTCGGCCACAACGAGACGATGAAGTGCGACATGAGCGGCGCCGCCGCCGTCCTGGCCGCGGTCGTCTCGGCGGCCCGGCTCGGTCTGCGCGTCAACGTCACGGGCTGGCTGGCGCTCGCCGAGAACATGCCCTCCGGTACGGCCACTCGTCCGGGTGACGTGCTCAGCATGTACAGCGGCAAGACCGTCGAGGTCCTCAACACCGACGCCGAGGGGCGGTTGGTGCTCGCCGACGCGCTGGCCCGCGCCTGCGAGGAGTCGCCCGACGCGCTCGTCGACGTGGCCACCCTCACCGGTGCGATGGTGCTGGCGCTCGGCAACCGCACCTTCGGAGTCCTCAGCAACGACGACGACTTCCGCGGCACCCTGCACGAACTGGCCGAGGAGGCGGGCGAGGCGTCCTGGCCGATGCCGATGCCGACGCATCTGCGCAAGGGCATGGAGTCGCCCGTCGCCGACATCTCCAACATCGGCGAGCGGCCGGGCGGCGGCCTCGTCGCGGGCCTGTTCCTGAAGGAGTTCGTCGACGAGGACGTCCTCTGGGCCCATCTGGACATCGCGGGACCGGCGTTCAACGAGTCGGGCGCCTTCGGCTACACCCCCAAGGGCGGCACCGGTTCAGGCGTGCGCACGCTGGTGCGGCTCGCCGAGCGCGCCGCTTCGGGCGAACTCCCCTGAGCCCGGCGGGAGTTCCGGTCCCCCGTGCTCCATGGGCGGTTGGGCGCGTGATCGTGCGTGACCATGAGTGACCGTGAGTGCGGGCAAGCGCCCGAGGCGTGAGCATGTCCCGGACTCCATGGCCGCGTGCCGGACTCCATGGCCGCGAGCCGCTCCCGCCCGGCCGTCGCCGTACGGGCCGCGCCTGCGGAGACCTCGTACGGGACCCGCGTACCGGCCCCGCGCAAGGAAGCCGCACGCGACCGCCGGGCGGGAAGTGAGCAGCGTCACACTTCCGTCCCTTATGAGGGGTATGTCAGCCAGTCGCCCTGCGGTACGGCCGAGTTCGCCGAAAGCGATCATGGCCGTACCGCCGGGTACTCGGACCCGCGTCCCGCTGTCCGCCGACAAGTGCGAAGATGGGTCCCCGGCAGGACAGGGCCCCAGCACGGCTTCACCGAGCCGAGTCCAGGGCCGAGCAGAACGGCCGCAACACAGCCGCCCGGTCATACAGCGGACCGGCCCGGCACACCCATGCATGGAGGACGTGACGTGGCGAACGACGCCAGCACCGTTTTCGACCTAGTGATCCTCGGAGGCGGCAGCGGCGGCTATGCGGCTGCCCTGCGCGGGGCGCAGCTTGGTCTGGACGTCGCCCTGATCGAGAAGGACAAGCTGGGCGGCACCTGTCTGCACCGGGGCTGCATCCCCACCAAGGCTCTGCTGCACGCCGGCGAGCTGGCCGACCAGGCCCGCGAGGGCGCGAAGTTCGGCGTGAAGAGCACCTTCGACGGCATCGACATGGCCGGGGTGCACAAGTACAAGGACGGCGTGGTCTCGGGGCTGTACAAGGGCCTTCAGGGGCTGGTCGCCTCCCGCAAGATCACATACGTGGAGGGCGAGGGCAGGCTGTCCTCCCCCACTTCCGTCGACGTCAACGGCCAGCGCTACGAGGGCCGGCACATCCTGCTCGCGACGGGATCGGTGCCCAAGACGCTGCCCGGCCTGGAGATCGACGGCGACCGCATCATCTCCTCCGACCACGGGCTGGTCCTGGACCGCGTACCGGAGTCCGCGATCATCCTCGGCGGCGGTGTCATCGGCGTCGAATTCGCCTCCGCCTGGAAGTCGTTCGGCACGGACGTGACGATCGTCGAGGGCCTGCCGCACCTCGTGCCGGCCGAGGACGAGAACAGCTCGAAGCTGCTGGAGCGCGCCTTCCGCAAGCGCGGAATCGCCTTCTCACTCGGCTCGTTCTTCGAGAAGGCCGAGTACACCGACAAGGGTGTGAAGGTCTCCCTCGCCAACGGCAAGGAGTACGAGGCGGAGGTGCTGCTCGTCGCCATCGGGCGCGGCCCCGTCTCGCAGGGCCTGGGTTACGAGGAGGCCGGGGTCGCGATGGACCGCGGCTTCGTCCTCGCCGACGAGTACTGCCGTACGAACGTGGAGACGATCTCCGCGGTCGGCGACCTCATCCCGACGCTCCAGCTCGCACACGTCGGCTTCGCCGAGGGCATCCTCGTCGCGGAGCGGCTGGCCGGGCTGAACCCGGTGCCGGTGGACTACGACGGCGTGCCGAGGGTGACGTACTGCCACCCGGAGGTCGCCTCCGTCGGCATCACGGAGGAGAAGGCCAAGGAGGTCTACGGGGCCGACAAGGTCGTCACCCTCAAGTACAACCTCGCCGGCAACGGCAGGAGCAAGATCCTCAACACCACGGGCGAGATCAAGCTGGTCCAGGTCCGCGATGGTGCCGTGGTCGGCGTCCACATGGTCGGTGACCGGATGGGCGAGCAGGTGGGCGAGGCTCAGCTCATCTACAACTGGGAAGCGCTGCCGGCCGAGGTCGCGCAGCTCATCCACGCCCACCCGACGCAGAGCGAGGCGCTCGGCGAGGCCCATCTGGCCCTCGCGGGCAAGCCGCTGCACTCGCACGACTGATTGGGGTCTCCCCCGGTCCTCCCGCCGAAGCGAAGCGAGAGGCCGAAGGGGAAGAGTCCGGGCGCTACCCGCATCCGCACCATTCCGTTAGGAGCAACCGAAACCATGGCGGTTTCCGTAACCCTGCCGGCGCTCGGCGAGAGCGTCACCGAGGGCACCGTCACCCGCTGGCTGAAAGCCGAGGGTGAGCAAGTGGAGGCCGACGAGCCGCTGCTCGAGGTCTCCACCGACAAGGTCGACACCGAGATCCCGGCCCCGGCCGCCGGGACGCTCTCCTCCATCAAGGTCGCCGAGGACGAGACGGTCGAGGTCGGCGCCGAGCTGGCCGTGATCGAGGACGGCGGCGCTCCGGCCGCGGCGGCCGAGGCCCCGGCGGCGCAGCCCGAGGCCGCACCGGCGGCACAGCCGGAACCTCAGGCGCAGCCCCAGCCTGAGCCGGCCGCCGCACCCGCGGGCGGCGGAGGCGGCTCCGCGGAGGGCACGGACGTCGTCCTTCCCGCGCTGGGCGAGTCCGTCACCGAGGGCACCGTCACGCGCTGGCTGAAGCAGGTCGGTGAGGACGTACAGGCGGACGAGCCGCTGCTGGAGGTCTCCACCGACAAGGTCGACACCGAGATCCCGGCCCCGGCCGCGGGCACGCTGCTGGAGATCGTCGTCGGCGAGGACGAGACCGCCGAGGTCGGTTCGAAGCTGGCCGTCATCGGTGCGTCGGGCGCCGCTCCCGCTGCGGAGCCCGCTCCGGCACCGGCCCAGCCCCAGCCTCAGCAGGCTCCCGCGCCGCAGCCGCAGCCGAAGCCCGCACCGGCGGCCGAGGCCAAGCCTCAGCCCGAGGCACAGCCCGCACCGCAGGCGGCTCCGGCTCCCGCGCCCGCTCCCGCACCGGCGGCGCCCGCCGCCCCCGCGGCTCCCGCAGCTCCGGCCGTGAGCGAGACCGACGGCGCATACGTCACACCGCTCGTACGGAAGCTCGCCAACGAGCAGGGCGTGGACCTGAGCACCGTCAAGGGCACCGGCGTAGGCGGCCGTATCCGCAAGCAGGACGTCACGGCCGCGGCCGAGGCGGCCAGGTCGGCGGCGCAGGCGGCCCCGGCACCCGCGGCGGCGTCCACGGCTCCCAAGTCGCCGAAGCTGGAGCCCTCTCCGCTGCGCGGCCAGACCGTGAAGATGCCGCGCATCCGCAAGGTCATCGCCGAGAACATGATGAAGGCCCTGCACAATCAGGCGCAGTTGTCGACGGTGGTCGAGGTCGACGTCACGCGCGTGATGCGGCTGCGGGCCCGCGCCAAGGACTCCTTCGCGGCGCGTGAGGGCGTCAAGCTCTCCCCGATGCCGTTCTTCGTACAGGCCGCGGCGGAGGCGCTCAAGGCGCACCCGTCGGTCAACGCCCGCCTCAACGACGACGGCACGATCACCTACCACGACGTCGAGAACATCGGCATCGCGGTGGACTCCGAAAAGGGCCTGATGGTGCCGGTCATCAAGGAGGCCGGGAACCTCAACCTCGCGGGCATCGCCCGCAAGACTGCCGAGCTCGCCAAGAAGGTCCGCGAGGGCGGCCTGGGCCCGGACGACATGTCGGGCGGCACGTTCACCATCAGCAACACCGGTTCGCGCGGTGCGCTGTTCGACACGGTGATCGTGAACTACCCGCAGGTCGCGGAGCTGGGCATCGGCGCGACAGTGCGCCGTCCGATGGTGATCGACCACCCGGAGCTGGGCGAGACCATCGCCATCCGCGACATGACCTATCTGACCCTCTCCTACGACCACCAGCTCGTCGACGGCGCGGACGCCGCTCGCTACCTCAGCGACGTCAAGGCCCGCCTGGAGGCAGGGGAGTTCGAGGGCGAGCTGGGTCTCTGACCCGGCCCGCGGACGGCCTCGGCGGCCCCGCACGGACAGCCTCTCCGGCTGCTCCGCGCGGGGCCGCCGCCGTTGTGGCGGGCGGCCTGCGCCGGGCGACTTGTGGCGGGCTCCCCTTCCCTGCGTTTACGCGCCTGCGCGTACGGGCTCGTGGGGGGGGGACTCGCGGCGTAGGGGCAGGGCGGCACAGCCGAGGGGTGCGGCGGATCGGGCGCCCAGACGGCCGACCGCGCCAACTACCCGGCCACGGCACGGTGTTGGGCCGCGCGTACGATCGGGGCCCGGCAGAGACCCCGGGGAGCACCCGCATGCTGCGCATCCACTTCACCGGTACGGACCTCGCACGTACACATGTCGCCGAAGGCCCCGATCCGCTCTGGGAGACGGTCTTCAGTCTGCAAATGCTGCGCGCCCGTTACGGGCGGGTGCCCTTCGCCGAGTGGCGCCGCCGTGTGCGGGCCGAGCTTCGCCGTCACGGCTGCACGGACGACGTACGGCAGTTGCTGCCGCTCGTGCCCGACGCCAGTTACTTCCCGGACTTCCTCACCCCGCCCGAGGGCCTGCTCGGCCTCGAGGAAGGGATCGAGGCCGTGGTCGCCACCCCGCGTGAGCGCATCTCGTACGAACTGGGCATCCTGCACGAGCGGGTGGGCGCCCCGAGCTGGGCACAGGACCTCACCGACCGTTCGCCGCACGCCCGTCGGCGGCTCGGGGAGATGATGTCCGGCTATCACCGCCGTGCGCTCTCGCCGTACTGGCCGGCGATCCGCAGGCGTGCCGCGGCGGACCGGGCGGTGCGCATGAGGGCGCTGCACACGGGTGGAGTGGGCGGTGCGCAGGGCCTGTTGGCGAGTTTCCGTCCGGCGATGCGCTGGCGTCCGCCCGTACTGGAGATCCCCTCGCACCCGGTGGACCGGGATCTGCGGCTGGCGGGAAGGGGGTTGATGCTGGTGCCCTCGCAGTTCCTGTGGAACCGTCCGGTGCCGCTGGCGGACCCCGAACTGCCGCCCACGGTGCTCTATCCCCTCGACCACGACCCGCGGTGGATGTCCACCGCTCCGCCCGGCGTAGAGGAGACCTCCCCCACGGCCGATGCGCTCGACCGGCTGCTGGGCGCCACACGGGCGGCGGTGCTGCGGGCCGCCGCGCACGTACCCAACACCTCAGAACTCGCCCGCCACGTCGGCATCTCCCCGTCGGCGGCGAGCCAGCACACTGCCGTGCTGCGTGACGCGCCGGCCTCATCGTCAGCCACCGGCACGCCAACAGCGTCTTCCATCAACTCAGTCCGGCGGGCGGCACGTTGCTGCGGCAGCAGACGGCGGGCCCTGAGGACCCCGGAGCGCCTGGCGGCCCGTAGTGAACGAGCCCGATGTGAACGGGCACGTAGTGGGTGGGCTCCCGGGGGCGTAGCCCGCATGCGGCCCCGATGACTGCCGCGTCGAGCACCCTGCGCATGTGCGGTGAGTGCGTACGGTCAATGGGTACGTACGGTCGACGGGTACGCACGGACAGTGAGTACGTACGGTCAGCAAGGCCCCCGCCTGCGGTTGCGGGCAGGCGGGGGCACTGTTCGGCGGCCATGGCCGGATTTGCCTGCCGTTCCCGGCGTAAGGCCGTCCGCGCAGAGGCAGCCGCGGATCACGTCCGCGCCCTCCTTGCTGTCCCCCGGTGCCGGGCGGAGGAACGCCCTGCACGCGAAGGACTGTGTCCGAGAAAACCCGCCGCTGCCACGGAGTTGAAGCCACAGCCTCAACACCGAGGCCAGAAAGGCGAGTTCGGGCTCGGCTCGGTGCCTTGCCTGTCTGCGGGGACCCGGCGCCTGGCCGGTGCCCGGTCCGGTACGCGGGTCCGGTACACGGTCCGGTGACAGGCTCGGGTGTGCGGCCCGGGCGGCCCTGCCGCGCGGCTGCTGTCGCGATCTTGTCGGTGCCGGATGCGAGCATCAGTGGCGACAGAGGAGGCAGGATGATGTCCGATTCCCTGGAACGGTTCCGCTGGCTGGACGTCGCCGAAGGCCGCTGCCCGCTGGGCGAGATCTTCAGCGTCTCCTTCTTCCACGGCCTCGCGCCGGAGGAGGTGCTGCGCCGCTTCGGAAGCGACGCCGCCTCCGGGAGCGCCGGGACGAAGGCGCCTACGAGCCTCGGCCGGCTCTGCGAACGGGCGGGCGAGAGCGGCGGGTTCGTCGGTGTGCTGGCGGCCGGCGAGTGGAGCGCGGCGGTGGAGCTGTGCGGCTGGGAGGCCACGCTGCCGGACGTGGCCGAACGGCTGTCCGCCGGCTGCGAGTTGGTCGCCGTCACCCGTCATGACTATGCGGAGCACTGCTTCGTGTACGCGGTCGACGGGAGGATCGTCACGTGCTTCGACTCGCACGTCCCGGGCCACAGGCAGGGCAGCGATCCCGACGCGCTGAACTCCCTGATGCGGCAGACCGGTACGGACCCCGACGGTGAGGAGATGTGCCTCGACGAGCCTGTCGCGGCCTCGTTCGCGCTGGCGGCGGGGATAACGGGGGTGACGTTCACCGAGGACATGCTGGAACGGCCGCTGCTGGTGGGGGCGGTCAGGGCACCGATGGGCTAGGGCGTCCCCCGGGGATCATGTGCTCGTCCTCAAGAACCGGCGGCTGCTGCGCAAGCTGCGTTGCTCCACCACAGACACCGAGCATGAACTGCGGTGCGGGGGCGCCCCGCAGGGACCCGTGGGCGCACGCTCTTGCGGCGGCTGACGGTTCATGGAAACCGGATGCGGCGTGGTGGGCGTCTTGCCAGGCGGTAATCGGTTGGCTGTCGCCCCCGGTCGAGGGCGGCCGTGATTCGGGAGGTGGGGGTGGGCCGGTGAGACGTGCCATATGGCGTGCAGTGGCGTGGACGGGCGCCGCGGTGGTCGTCGGGGTACTCGCGTGGAGCCAGTTGCCCGCGCATTACCGGACAGGGGCGCCGGAGGTCGATCCACAACTGCGACGCGCGATCCAGCCGGTGGTCCATGACGCTCTGCTGGACTCGTTGAGGAAGGAACCCCACGGCTACCAGCAGACGCGGCGCAGCGAACTGAAACCGCGGTGGTTCTGCGTGGAGCGGATCATCGAGATCCGCCACCAGCGGGGTGAGCTCAGGGCCGGAGTCCAGTCGGACTGCGAAGAGTTCGCGCGCAGCGGCGACCACTTGCTGGCTGGGACGGGGGAAGTGGTTCCGTGGATCTTCAGGATCAAGAAGGACTCGGACGGCTACCGGGTGCTCGGCAAGGAGACCGGCCCGGACGGCGCGGGTAGCGGGGAGTGGATCGATCGCGAGTTTTCCGAGGCCGGGGCGGCTGAACTGGACGACGGGCCCGGGTGGACCGGAGACGCCGAGATCGAAGCGGTGGCACGTCGGCACTTCGATCTGCCCGCGGATGCGAAGGTCGTCGGGGGCTGACGCGCCGTATGGCGACGAACGGGGGCGCGATCATGCTCGCCGACGAGGTGTTCGGGGCGCTGTCGCCGCCCGTGGGGCGCGGCCCTGAGCGAGGCGCGACCGCCTGGCGAAGGTCCGGGCGCGGGGCGCGGCCGTCGCCCGCGGGCCGTATGGTCGTAAGCGCCCGATCCCGCCCGTAAGTCCGTACGTGCGAGGGCCCGCAGGCCCACAAGCACGCACGCAGGTCCGCAAGCACGTGGGCCAACCAGCCCGTAAGCCCGACGCCCGAAGAAGGAAGCCGCGCCCGTGACCTCGAATCCGTCCCCGTCCCGGCCGCTGACCGCACACTCCCTCCGCGAGCAGATCCGCGAGCACATCGTGGACGGCATCGTCAGCGGCCGGTGGAAGCCGGGCGAGCGGATCGTGGAGCGCCGTATCGCCGTGGAGCTGGAGGTCAGCCAGACGCCGGTGCGCGAGGCGCTGCGGGAGCTGGAGACGCTGCGGCTGATCGAGTCGGCGACCAACAAGGGCGTGCGGGTACGGGAGTTGTCAGCCGCCGATCTGGAGGAGATCTATCCGGTGCGGGCCGGACTGGAGCAGATCGCCGCCGAGCTGGCCGCCCCGCGGCTCGCGGGAGACGCGTCGGCGCTGCGGCCGCATGTGGCGGCGCTGTACGAGGCGGACCGCGCGGGCGACGGCGAGGCGCAGGTGCGGCACACCGTCGCCTTCCACCGGGAGCTGGTACGGGCCGCGGGCAACAGCGTGCTGCTGCACACCTGGGAGTCGCTGGGCATCGAGGTGTGGACGGCGCTGTCGATCCGCTGGCTGGGCACCGTGCAGCAGTCGTACGCGGAGGAGCACGAGGCGGTCATGGAGGCGTTCGGGCGCCGCGACCCGCGCATCGCGGAGCTGGTCAAGGCCCATGTGCTGGGCTGTGCGCCCGCTCCCCGCGAGAACGGGGACAGCGCAGGCCGCACGGCGGGCCCCGGCTCCCCGGCGCAGTCCGGCGCCGCTTAGCCGCCGGAACGTCGGCGGCCCCGGCGGCGTCCGCTCGGCAGCCCGCCCCTGCCGACCGCCCTCAACCGCCGCTCGGGCCCGGCCTCTCAGCGCGCGCAGTGCTTCACGGTCTCGGTGTCCAGCTCGGTTCCGACCGGCTCCGGAAGCGTCACCGTCTCGCCGAAGCGGGAGGTGTGGACGTCACGGTAGCGAGCGCCCTGCTGGTCCGGGTCGCTGTGGACGAGCAACCGGCGACCACACTCAGCCGAGTGCGATGACGTCCAGTGCCTCATCCGCGAGGCGGGCCGCGACCGGCTCGTATGTACGGGCCAGCGTGCGGAAGCAGTTCTCCGCCCTGATCGCGGGCCAGTCGCCCGGCAGATGCTCCGCCGGCAGATGCGGGTCCTGGCGGACCAACCGGAGCCAGTCGGTGTGCAGCGTCAACTGCCGTGTCAGATCGTCGGGGAGAGAACTCAGCGGCGGTCTCGGCGCGGTGTTCCAGCGCTGGAGGAAGTCCCGGTACCCGTCGGCGATCGCGGAGATGTCGAAGGCCTTGCGCACGAGGTCGGCGGCCTCGGTCGGCTTGAAGGCCTGCGCCTTCAGCACGGTGACGTGCTCGTCGAGGCCGAGCGGGTCGAGGATGGAAGGGGCGTCCTTCTCGCCCGCGGCGATCCACAGTCCGCTCTGCAACGGCCCGAAACCCTCCCAGAGGAGGCGTGAGCGCAGGCCGTGGCGTTCGCGGCGGCGGCTGTCGGGGAGGGAGAAGCCGACCAGGGTCCAGGTGCCGTCCCAGTCGCGGTTGACGGCGCCGGTCTCCCATATGCGGCGGTGGCCGTCCTGGAGCACCCCCTCGGCGTGTGCCGTGAGGCCGAAGTACACCTTTCGGCCGCGTCGGTGGCGCACCAGCAGTCCGCGCTTGGCCATGCGGGCGAGCGTCGAGCGAACCGCCTCCTCGCCGACTCCGGCCCGGGCGAAGACGTCGATGACGCTGCCGGAGTAGACACCCGTGCCGCGGCCGAGCACATGGATGCCGAAGAAGCTGAACATGAGGGACTGCGGACGGATCGCGCTTGCGCGGAGGGTGTCGTCCGGTCTGTCGCTGCTGCTGGGCGTCACGACGACGAGCGTAACCCGCGGGAGCCGATATTGTGCACATTATTGACGGGCGTCTCAGATTAGCCGTACGTTCCTTGCCGCAAGGACGCGGCGGCCACAGCGGCCGGGAGAGGTACGTGCCCATGGACCTGTCGGGGAAAGCAGCCGTCGTCACCGGCAGCGGCCGGGGGCTCGGCCTCGCCTACGCGGAGGCGCTGGCCCTCGCGGGCGCGTCGGTCGTGGTCAACGACGTCGACGCCGCCGCGGCCGGAGCGGCCGTCGAGAAGATCACGGCGGGTGGGGGGCGCGCAGTGTCCGTGGTCGCGCCGGTGGGGGGCGCCGCGACCGCGGACGCGCTCGTGGACAAGGCGGTCAGCGAGTTCGGACGGCTCGACGTCATGGTCACCAACGCCGGTGTCCTGCGGGACAAGGTGCTGTGGAAGATGTCCGACGAGGACTTCGACACCGTCGTGGACGTGCACCTGCGCGGCACCTTCACCTGTGCCCGCGCCGCGGCGGTGCGGATGCGCGAACAGGGCACCGGCGGGCGGCTGATCCTGGTCTCCTCCCCCGCCGGACAGCGGGGCAACTTCGGGCAGACCAACTACGCCGCCGCCAAGGCGGGCGTCGTCGCCATGGCCCGTACGTGGGCGATGGAACTGGCCCGCACTGACATCACCGTGAACGCGGTCGTGCCCGTGGCTGCCACCGGGATGACGAAGACGATCCCCGCCCTCGCGCCCTTCATCGAGGAGGCCGAGCGGACCGGGGAGCCGCTGCCGGACTGGCTCCGCAGGGACGAGGGCTTCGGGACTCCCGAGGACGCGGCGCCGCTCGTGGTCTTCCTCGCCTCCGACGCGGCGCGCGGAGTTACAGGCCAGGCGATCGGCATCGGCGGCGACAGGCTCGCACTCTGGTCGCACCCGCAGGAGAAAGCCGCGGCGTACGCCGCCGGCGGCTGGGACGCGGACACCATCGCGGAGCGCTGGAGCACCGGGCCGGGGGCGGAGCCGGAGACGTACGGAATCCCCGCGCCGAGCGTGCCCGCAGCGCATGGCCCGGAGGCGGGGTCGTGACCGGGGCAGCCGGGGGGCGGTACGAACCCCGCATCGACGTCGCGAAGTTGACGGCCATCGACGTCCATACGCACGCCGAGGTCTCGGCCGACGGACACGGCTCGCTGAGCCCCGAACTCTTCGGCGCCTCCGCTGAGTACTTCAAGTTGCACACCGAACGGCAGCCCACCGTCGGGCAGATGGCGGACCACTACCGCCAACGGCAGATGGCAGCCGTCGTCTTCACCGTCGACGCCGAGCACGCCACCGGGCATCCCCGCATCTCCAACGAGGAGATCGCCGAGACCTGCGCACTCCACTCCGACGTGCTCATTCCCTTCGCCGGTGTCGACCCCTGGAAGGGCAGGGCCGCAGTGCGGGAGGCGCGCAGGCTCGTAACCGAATTCGGCGTACGCGGATTCAAGTTCCACCCCAGCCTCCAGGCGTTCGCTCCGGACGACCGGATGGCCTACCCGCTCTACGAGGCGATCGAGGAACTCGGCGTGCCCGCCCTCTTCCACACCGGCCAGACCGGCATCGGCGCCGGCGTGCCGGGCGGCGGCGGCATCCGGCTGAAGTACAGCAACCCGATGCTCGTCGACGATGTCGCCGTGGATTTCCCCGAGTTGCGCATCGTCCTCGCCCACCCCTCCTTCCCCTGGCAGGACGAGGCGCTGGCGGTGGCCACGCACAAGCCGCACGTGCACATCGACCTCTCCGGCTGGTCGCCGAAGTACTTCCCTCCCCAACTGGTCCGTTACGCCAACAGTCTGCTCAAGGACAAGGTCCTCTTCGGCTCCGACTACCCGGTCATCACGCCCGACCGCTGGCTTTCCGACTTCGGCAGGCTGGAGATCAAACCCGAAGTACGTCCCAAGATCCTCAAGGAGAACGCGGCCCGGCTGCTCGGCCTCACCGTGCCGGACGCCGACCGCCCGATGCAGGGAGGCCGCTCATGACCACCAAGGCCGATGGCGTGGCCGAGCTGAAGGCCCTCGCCGGCAGGGATCTGGGCAGCAGCGACTGGCTGGAGATCACCCAGGAGCGGATCGACACCTTCGCCGACGCGACCGGCGATCACCAGTGGATCCATGTGAACCCCGAGGAGGCGGCGGCCGGCCCGTTCGGCGCCACCATCGCGCACGGGTATCTGACGCTCTCCCTCGTCATACCGCTCTTCACAGAGCTGCTGGAGATCGGCGGCGTGTCGATGAGCGTCAACTACGGGCTGGGCAAGGTGCGTTTCCCCAGCCCCGTCCCCGTCGGCAGCAGAATCCGCCTGACGGGCAAGGTCGGCTCGGTGGTGGAGGTCTCGGGAGGAGGGGTCCAGATGGAGCTCGACTTCGCCGTCGAACGGGACGGTTCGGACAAGCCCGCGTGCGTGGGCCAGGCCCTCTACCGGCACTACCCCTGAGCCCCGGCTCCCCGCCTTCGCAACTCACCGACACGGGAGGCCAGTCATGGCCGGTACCGCACCATCACGCGTCCCCTCCCCAGGCGGCGAGGCCCAGCTTCGCCGCGCGGTCACCTCCAGCTTCTTCGGCAGCGTGATCGAGTACTACGACTTCCTCCTCTACGCCACCGCCTCCGCCGTCGTCTTCAGTAAGGTCTTCTTCACCGGCCTGGATCCGCTGGCCGGCACCGTCGCCAGCTTCGGAACGTTCGCCGCCGGATACCTGGCACGGCCTCTCGGCGGCATCGTCTTCGGTCACTTCGGCGACCGGCTCGGCCGCAAGCGCATGCTCGTGACGACGATGACCCTGATGGGCACCGTCAGCTTTCTCATCGGCGTACTCCCGACGTACGAGCAGGTCGGCAGCGCTGCGGCGGTGCTGCTGGTGCTGCTGCGGGTGCTCCAGGGCGTCGCGGTCGGCGGCGAGTGGGGCGGTGCGGTGCTGATGTCCGCCGAGCACGCGGGGTCGAGGCGCGGCCTGTGGGCGAGCTTCACCAACGCCGGTGCCCCGTTCGGCATGGTGCTCTCCACCGCGGCACTCACCGGGACCGGTGCCCTGGTCGGCGAGGATGCCTTCCTCGCCTGGGGCTGGCGCATCCCGTTCCTGCTCAGCATCGCGCTGCTCGCCGTCGGCCTGTTCGTACGGCTGCGGGTGGAGGAGACGCCGGTCTTCGCCGCGGCCCGCGCCGGTGGCGGCCGTGCCGACAGGAGCTCTGACGGGAAGAGTTCAGCCGGCGGTGGCCGCTCGGGCGGCAGCCGGGTGCCCCTGCTCGACGTGCTGCGGCACCATCCGCGGAACCTGCTGCTCGCGGTCGCGGTCGGCCTCGCGGCGTTCGTCGCGCAGGGCACGCTCACCACCTTCCTCATCGCCTACGGCGTCCAGGCCTACCACGAGCGGCAGACGGTCCTGAACGCACTGACACTCTCCTCCGCGCTGGCGGTGCCGGGCATCATCGGCTGGTCCGCCCTCTCCGACCGCGTCGGCAGGCGACCCGTCGTGCTCTCCGGGGCGGTCGCCATGGGCGTCTTCGCCTTCGTCCTCTTCCCGATGACCGACGCCCGCAACGCACTGCTGCTGACCGCCGCGCTGGTGCTGGGCCAGTCCGTCATCCACCCGATGATGTACGGGCCCCTCGCGGCGCTCTACGCCGAGCTGTTCAGCACCCGCAGCCGCTACACCGGCGCCTCCCTCGGCTACCAGCTCGCCGGGCTCGGGGCCGGACTTGCGCCGCTGCTCTTCGCCGAGATCCGGCGCGCGACCGGGGGCGGCGGCACGCTCTCCGTCTCCCTGATCATCGCGGGCTTCTGCGCGCTGACCGTGGTGAGCGTCCTGCTGCTGGGCGAGACCCGCGACCGGGAGCTGTCCGATGCGGAGGCGACCGGTCCGCGTCCCCTGGCGAGGAGCTGACCCGTGCACAACCAGGGCATCGGATCGTGGCCCGGGCGGCGAGCCCAACTCTCGCCCGGGCGCACCGCGTTCGTGTACGAGGGCGCCGCGGTGACCTATGCCGGGGTGGAGGCGCGCAGCACCCGTGCCGCGCACCGGCTGAGGGAGGCGGGCGTACGGCCCGGGGACCGGGTGGCGTATCTGGGCCCCAACCACCCGGCCTTCGCCGAGACGATGTTCGCCACGCACAAACTCGGCGGCGTCTTCGTGCCGCTCAACTTCCGCCTCAGCGCGACCGAACTCGACTATGTGCTGGACCACTCGGGGGCCTCCGTGCTGGTGCACGCCCCAGAGTGCGCCGCAACCGCTGCCGCCCTGACGGTCCGGCCGCCCACGGCCTTGGGCCTTGAGGAGTACGAGGAGTGGCTCGCCACGGGCGACCCGGCACCCCTCGACGTAGCGGTCTCACGGGACGACCCGGCCTTCATCCTCTACACCTCCGGAACCACCGGGAGACCCAAGGGCGCGGTGCTCACCCACGCCAACATCATCTGGAACACGCTCAATCTGCTGGTCTGCCTCGACATCGCCTCGGACGAGGTGACGCTGATCAGCGCTCCGCTCTTCCACGTGGCCGCGCTGAACCAGACGCTGCTGCCGACCTTCCTCAAGGGCGGCCGCAGCGTGATCATGCCGAAGTGGGACGTCGACGTCTGCTACGAGTTGACGGCGAAACACCGCATCACCTGGATGTTCGGCGTGACCACGATGTTCGCCGCGTTCGCACAGTCCCCGCGGTGGGCGGACGCCGACCTCTCCTCCCTCCGCATCCTCATGGCCGGGGGCGACCCTGTCCCGGAAGCGCTGATCCGCACGTACCAGGAGCGGGGACTGGTCTTCTGCCAGGGCTACGGACTCACCGAGACCGCACCCGGCGCGACGTTCCTGGAGGCGGCGGAGAGCGTCAACAAGGCGGGGTCGGCGGGCCTTCCGGTCTTCTTCGCCGACGTACGCCTGGTACGGCCGGACCGGACGGAGACGGAACCGGGCGAACGCGGCGAGGTCCTCATCCAGGGCCCGAACGTCACGCCCGGCTACTGGAGGAACCCGGAAGCGACGGAGGCGTCGTTCTCCGAGGGCGGATGGTTCCACTCCGGGGACATCGCGACACGGGACGAGGACGGGTACGTCTCCATCGTCGACCGGCTCAAGGACATGTACATCTCGGGCGGCGAGAACGTCTATCCCGCGGAGGTCGAGGCCGTCCTCTTCCAGCATCCGGCGCTCGCGGGCTGCGCCGTCGTGGGTGTGCCGGATGAGAAGTGGGGCCAGGCCGGGCGGGCCTTCTACACCCTGCGTCCCGGTACGACGGCCGATCCGGACGAACTCCGCTCCTTCCTCGCCTCCCGCGTCGCGAAGTACAAGGTCCCCTTGTACTTCGAGGAGGTGGACTCCCTCCCCCGCACCGGCTCCGGCAAGATCCAGAAGCAGAAGCTCCGCGACCTTCCCCTCCCTCCCGCCACATGATCTCCTGACGGGAGACGACGATCGGGAGGACGGGTGTCCGCACCGGAGGAGAAGGCCGAGATCGCCGCATTCCGCCGCTCGCTGGGCCTGGACGCGCTCATCGACGTACACACCCATTTCATGCCGCGGCGCGTACTGGAGAAGGTGTGGGCCTACTTCGACGCGGGAGGCCCGCTGATCGGGCGGCCCTGGCCGATCGAGTACCGGCAGGAGGAGGAGCAACGGCTGCGGCTGCTGCGGGAGTTCGGCGTCAGGGCCTTCACGTCGATGCTCTATCCGCACAAGCCGGGCATGGCACGTTGGCTCAACGACTGGGCCGCCGACTTCGCCGCGCGTACACCGGACTGCCTGCACACGGCGACCTTCTTCGCCGAGCCGGGCGCGGCCGACGACGTGCGGCGGGCGCTGCAGCAGGGCGCGCGGGTCTTCAAGAGCCATCTCCAGGTCGGGGCGTACGACCCCAACGACCCGTCGCTGAAGGAAGTCTGGGGGATGCTGGCCGAGGCGGACGTGCCCGTGGTGACGCACTGCGGCTCCGGCCCCACGCCTGGGCCCTTCACGGGCCCGGGACCGATCGCCACGCTGCTCGACCGCCATCCCCGGCTGCCGCTGATAATCGCCCACCTGGGCATGCCCGAGTACGAGGACTTCCTCGGCCTGGCGGAACGGCACGAGCGGGTCATGCTGGATACGACCATGGCGTTCACGTCGTTCGTGGAGGCCGCGGCGCCGTTTCCGCGGCGGGCGCTGCCGCGTCTGGCGGACCTCGGGGACCGGGTGCTGCTCGGTACGGACTTCCCCAACATCCCCTATACGTACGGGGAAGCGCTGCGTGCGCTGGAGTCCACGGGTCTGGGGACGGAGTGGCTGCGGGCGGTGTGCCACGACAACGCGGCGAGGGTCTTCGGGCTCTGAGGCGGCGCGGGCGCGGAGGGACATGCGGCCTGGCCGCGGTTCGGGGACGGCCCCGCTGAACACGGCCGGGCACGGCCAGGCACAGCACGGCCAGGTAGGACCGGGCATGGCCAGGCACGGCACAGACCGACCCAGTCCGACCCAGTCCGACACAGCACGGGAACGGCACGGCGTGCCGACTTCCACGGCACGGAATGCCAATTTCGCGGAAAGTTTTGATCGATCATCGATCGCAGTCGTAGGATTCACATCGCTGGGCCGCCCTGTCCTGCCAGCCAGGGAGAGACCCACCCGCAGAACGTGAGCAACGCGAGGCCCCGAGCAGCAAGCGGAGCCCCGCGCAAATCCGGGAGACCCCCCGACCCGTCGCCCGTGCGCGCCGCCGCGCACCTTCGCACCCCCGCGCGCCCGCGCGACCCGTCCCGTACGTCCCGTCCGGAAGGTGGCCCCACCATGCCCCGCCCCGTACGAAACCGTCCGAGCGAGCTGGACCAGCTCCTGGACCGTGATCCGCAGGAGACCGCCGAGTGGCGTGAGTCGCTGGACGCCGTCGTCGCGAACGCCGGCCCGGAGCGCGCCGCGTATCTGATGCGGCGAGTGCTGGAGCACGCCGGGCGTCCCGGACTGCGGCCGCTGGAGACGGACTACGTCAACACCGTGCCGACGGCAGCCGAGCCCGAATTCCCGGGCGACTTGGAGCTGGAGTCGCGCATCACCGCCTGGAACCGCTGGAACGCCGCCGCGATGGTCACCCGCGGCAGCCGTTTCGGGCTGGGCGGGCACATCGCGACGTTCGCCAGCGCCGCCTGGCTCTACGAGACCGGCTTCCAGCACTTCTTCCGCGGCAAGGACGGCCTTGAACCAGGGGCGTCGGGCGGGTCGGGCGACCAGCTCTACATCCAGGGGCACGCCTCCCCCGGCGTCTACGCCCGCGCCTTCCTCGACGGCCGTCTCACCGAGGCCGACCTGGACCGGTTCCGCCAGGAGACCGGCCCGGGAGGGCTGCCCTCGTACCCGCATCCCCGGCGGCTGCCCTGGCTGTGGGAGTTCCCCACCGTCTCCATGGGCATCGGCCCGATCAACGCCGTCTACCAGGCGCGCTTCAACCGCTATCTGACCGACCGGGGCATCAAGGACACCTCGGCCTCGCATGTGTGGGCCTTCCTCGGCGACGGCGAGATGGACGAGCCGGAGTCGACGGCCGCGCTCGCGCTCGCGGGCCGTGAGCGGCTGGACAACCTCACCTTCGTCGTCAACTGCAACCTCCAGCGCCTCGACGGGCCCGTACGCGCCAACTTCAAGATCGTGCAGGAGCTTGAGGCGCAGTTCCGCGCCGCCGGATGGAACGTGGTCAAGTCGCTGTGGGGCAGCGAGTGGGACGAGCTGCTGAGGCTCGACACCACCGGCGCCCTGGTGCGGCGGCTCCGCGAGGTGCCGGACGCCCAGTTCCAGACGTATGCGACCCGCGACGCCGCGTACATCCGCGAGCACTTCTTCGGCGCCGACCCGCAACTCGCCGAGACGGCGCGGCTGTTGAGCGACGAGAAGATCGCCGCGTGCTTCCGCACCTCGCGTGCGGGCCACGAGCCGCGCAAGGTGTACGCCGCCTACCGTGCGGCCGTCGAGCACGAGGGCGCCCCGACCGTGGTACTCGCGCAGACGGTGAAGGGCTGGACGCTGGGGCCGGGCTTCGAGTCACGCAACGCCAACCACCAGATGAAGAAGCTGACGGGCAAGGAGTTCCGCGCGATGCGCGACCTGCTCGAACTGCCCATTCCCGACCGCGAGTTGAACGACGAGCTGGTGCCCTACGCCCATCCGGGCCCCGACTCCCCCGAGGTGCGCTACCTCCAGGAGCGCCGTGCCGCGCTCGGCGGCCCCGCACCCGCACGGAAGGTGCACCCGGTGGGGCTGCCCGAGCCGTCGGCGAAGCCGTTCGAGACGCTGAGGAAGGGCTCCGGGAGCCAGGAGATCGCCACGACGATGGCGTTCGTACGGCTGGTGAAGGACC
Source organism: Streptomyces marispadix (assembly GCF_022524345.1). Taxonomy (NCBI): domain Bacteria; kingdom Bacillati; phylum Actinomycetota; class Actinomycetes; order Kitasatosporales; family Streptomycetaceae; genus Streptomyces; species Streptomyces marispadix. Next base: position 1,252,130 of record NZ_JAKWJU010000002.1, read on the forward strand.
TGATGAAGGAGAAGGAGACCGGCCGCCGCTGGGTGCCGGTCGTGCCGGACGAGGCACGCACCTTCGGAATGGAGTCCCTCTTCCCCTCGGCGGGGATCTACTCGCCCCTCGGCCAGAACTACGACCCCGTCGACCGCGACCAACTCCTCTACTACAAGGAGTCGTCGGACGGGCAGATCCTCAACGAGGGGATCACGGAGGCCGGTTCGCTCGCGGACTTCACCGCGGCGGCCACGTCGTACGCCACGCACGGCGAGCCGATGATCCCCTTCTACATCTTCTACTCGATGTTCGGCTTCCAGCGCACCGGCGACCAGTTCTGGTCGCTGGCCGACCAGTTGGGTCGGGGCTTCGTCATCGGCGCCACCGCGGGCCGTACGACGATGACCGGCGAGGGACTTCAGCACGCGGACGGCCACTCGCCGCTGCTGGCGTCCACCAACCCGGCCGTCGTCACCTACGACCCGGCGTTCGCCTACGAGGTCGGCGCCGTGGTGAGGGACGGGCTGCGCCGCATGTACGGGCCCGATCCGTCCCGCAACGAGGACGTCGTCTACTACCTCACGGTCTACAACGAGCCGAAGCCCCAGCCGCCGCAGCCCGCAGGGGACGCGGTCGAGGAGGGCATCCTCAAGGGCCTCTACCGGTTCCGGACGGCGGAGGACGCCGCCGGGTCCGAGGGCCGGAGCGCGGTCCCCGAACCGGGCTCGCCCCGCATCCAGTTGCTCGCGAGCGGCACCGCCATCCACTGGGCGCTGGACGCTCAGCGGCTGCTGGCCGAGGAGTGGGACGTCAGCGCGGACGTGTGGTCGGCGACGTCGTGGAGCGAGCTGCGGCGGGACGCGCTGGAGTGCGACGCCGCGCAGTTGCGGGGCGAGGAGCGCACGCCGTATGTGACGCGTGTGCTGGAGGGCGCCCCTGGGCCGGTGCTCGCGGTCAGCGACTGGATGCGGGCCGTGCCGGACCAGATCAGCCAGTGGGTGCCGCAGGACTGGACGTCGCTCGGCACGGACGGCTTCGGCCTCTCCGGCACCCGGGAGGCGGTGCGCCGGCACTTCGGCGTGGACGCCGAGTCGGTCGTCGTGGCGGCGCTGGCGCAGCTCGCACGCCGGGGCGAGGTCAAGCAGGAGACGGTGCGGAAGGCCGCCGAGAGCTACGGCCTGGCCTGATCCGGGCGGTCGCCCCGGTCCTCGCCGCAGGGCCGGGGCGAGCGGGCCGCGCCGCTGTGGCCCCGTGGGTCCCCGTGGTGCGAGGCCGCGGGGACCTGCCGCCACAGTGGTTCACTGGCGCACCGGCTCGGCGCAGAATGCTGCCATGCGCGCGGCCCGGCTGATCAAGATGGTGCTTCTGCTCCAGACGCGCCGTGCCATGACCGGGGCCGAGCTCGCCGCCGAGCTGGAGGTCTCCGAACGGACCGTCTCCCGCGACGTGCTCGCCTTGTCGGAGGCCGGAGTACCCGTCTACGCCGACCGCGGGCGCAGCGGCGGCTACCGCCTCGTCGGCGGGTACCGCACGCGTCTCACCGGCATCGGCCGCAGCGAGGCCGAGGCGCTGTTCCTGTCCGGAGTGCCGCGTGCGCTGCGGGACATGGGCCTGGCGGACGCGGCGTCGGCGGCACGGCTGAAGGTCTCGGCGGCGCTGCTGCCCGAGCTGAGCGACGCACACCGTTCGGCGGCGCAGCGCTTCCATCTGGACGCGCCGGGCTGGTGGCAGCCGCCGGAGGAGCCGCCGAAGCAACTGCCCGCGCTGGCCGAGGCGGTGTGGGACGACCGCACGGTACGGATGCGCTACCGGCGCCGGGGCACCGAGGTGGAGCGGGAGTTGGAGCCTTACGGGCTCGTACTCAAGGCGGGCGTCTGGTACTTGGCGGCACGCGTGACCGAGGGCGGCGACCGCCGGGTGTACCGGGTGGACAGGGTCACGGGCGTGGAGGAGACCGGCGAACGCTTCGCAAGGGACGAGGAGTTCGACCTTCCGGCGTTCTGGGAGGAGCGCTCCGCCGCGTTCGCCCGGTCGATCCTCCGCGACGAGGTGGTGATACGGCTGACGCCCGCGGGTACGCGGATGCTGCGGTACGTGACGGACCGCAGGGCGGCGGAGGAGGCACTGGCGGCGGCGGTCGCCGAGAAGACGGACGAGTCGGCCCCCACGACGAGCCGTCCCCCGGACCAGGACGAGGCTCGGTACCAGGACCCAGACCCGGGCCCGGCGCCGGACAAGCAGCAGGCCCCGGACCCGGGCCCGGATCACGACAGGGACCCGGTCACCGCCGTGCTCGCGGTGGAGTCGCTGAACGTGGCCTACTCCCAGCTCCTCGCCCTGGGCCCGGAGTGCGAGGTGCTCGAACCCCCGGCGCTGCGCGCCCGGTTCGCGGAGGCGGCCAGGCGCACGGCCGCGTTCTACGAACCCGGCGCGAGCACACCCTCGCAGGACCCCGGCGACAGCCGGTCGTGAAAGCCCGGTGGCCGCTCGTGAGGGCCCTCAGCGGTAGCCGGTCACATCCGCGGGCTTGCCCTCCTGTTCCACCTCGGCGATGTAGCGCCATGCGTCGGGCGCCGAGCCGTCGGCGTCGGCGAAGCCGTACTCCTGGGCGAGTCCGCCGCTTGAGAGCGAACACCCGTTGAACCGCGACACGTCCGGGTCCGCCGCGAGCGCGGTCACGGCCCGTCCCACGAAGAGCGGCGACTCCGAGATCGCGAAGTGCGGGTTCTGCGCGGTCCCTTCGCGCCAGTTCTCCTCGGTGACCTTGAAGGCGGTGTCGAGCATGAACTCGGAGCGCAGCCAGCCCGGCGTGAGGCAGACCGCGGTCGCGCCGTGCTCGGGAAGCTCCTGTGCCAGGGCACGGGCCATCCTCAGCGGCGCGTACTTGGCCAGGTCGTAGTAGAAGGGCTTGCGGTAGCGGGGACCGTTGAACTCCTCGGTGCCGTCGGTGACTTCGACGACGAGGCCGCCCGGCCGCCGGATCAGCAGCGGAATCGCAAAGCGGCTCGTGACGATGTGGCTCTCGACGCCGAGACGCAGAATGCGCAGGCCCTGCTCCAGGTCGTGCTCCCACATCTTGCTGTCCCACTGCACCAGACGGTCGCCGCCCCAGATGTCGTTGACGAGGACGTCCAGGCGCCCCTGCTCGCGGTCGATGCGCTCGATCAGTTCCCGTACCCGGTCGGGTTCCAGATGGTCCGTGGGCACGGCGACGCCTGTGCCTCCCGCCTCCTCGATCAGTTCGGCCGTGCCCTCGATGGTCTCGCTCGCGCGCCCGACCTCGCTGAGGTGTTCGCGGGTGGTGCGGCCCGTCGCATAGACCGTCGCGCCCGCTCTGCCCAACTCCACGGCCATGGCGCGTCCGGCTCCGCGTGTGGCGCCCGCGACCAGCGCGACCTTGCCCGTCAGTGCCCCTGTCGTACTCACTGTCCGTCCTCTCCGCCTTCGGCGTCTCCCGTCGTACGGCGGCACGCTCGCGCCGTACGGACGGCACGCTCGCACGGATACCGGACATCCTCTGTCGGGCTTCGCCGAGCACTCGCCGACAGCACCGGCACACGCGATGCATGGGATGGTCACAACAACCGCACATTGAGACCTTGACGCGCCCTGGTAACGACAAGGCGGCATCCGAGGGAGTCCACGTGCGTCTGGCGGGTACAAGGCGGATGCTGTGTTCGTGATGGACGAGACCGAGTTCTGGGCGCTGATCGATTCGACCCGCGAGGACGCCGAGGGCGACCCCGAGGAGCAGGCCGACCTGCTCATCGAGAGACTGACGCGGCTCGATCCGGACGCCGTGATGTTCTTCGCCCGGCACTTCGAGTCCCGCTACAACCGCGCCAACCAGTGGGACTTGTGGGCCGCGGCCTGGATTCTGCTGGACGGGGTCAGCGACGACGCCTTCGACGCGTTCCGCTGCTGGCTCATCGGACAGGGACGGCACGTCTTCGAGAGCGCCGCGCACGACGCGGACTCCCTCGCCGATGTGCTGGAGGGCTTCGACGAGGAACTGGACGGCGACGCCGAGGACCTCGGCTACGCCGCCGACGAGGCGTACGAACAGCTCACCGGCACGGTCATGCCCGACCTCGGCCTGCCCGAGCCGCCCGAGGACCCGACGGGCGTCTCCCTCAACCTGGAGGACGACACCGCCCTCGCCGAGCGCCTTCCCAAACTCTGGGACCGCTTCCGCGGCTGAACCTCACGGCGGACGCGCGGGCCGCGGGTCAGCGGGATCTCTCGTCGGCGCACCTCCGCGGGCCGTACCGCACCTCGACGACGAGCCGTCCCTCAACGTCCGCCCCGTGCGCGGAGCTTCAGCACAGCGGGCGCAGACGGCAGGATGGCCCCATGCGTATCGCGGTCACCGGTTCCACCGGTCTCATCGGCACGGCTCTCTGCCGCTCGCTCCGCGCGGACGGGCACGACATCGTGCGGCTGAGGCGCCGTTCCTCCCAGGAAGCACGGCGCTACGAGACCGCGGGCCGTGCCCCGGCGGCAGGCGGCCCGCCGCCGTCGGAGGTGATGTGGGACCCCAAGGGCCACTGGGTCGAGCCCGGCGGAACCTCCGGAACGCAAGGCCCGGGAGGCGGCCTCGCCGGGTGCGACGCCGTCGTCCATCTCGCGGGCGCGGGCGTCGGGGACCGGCGCTGGACACCGGCGTACAAGAAGGAGATCCGCGACAGCCGCGTGCTGGGCACCGCCACCATCGCCGACGCCATCGCCTCGCTCGACGACCCTCCGCGCACGCTGATCGTCGGCACGGCCATCGGCTACTACGGCGACACCGGCGACCGTGCCGTGGACGAGAACGCGCCGCACGGCGACGACTTCCTCGCGAACCTCTGCGTCGAGTGGGAGGAGGCAGCGGCGGCGGCGCAGGAGGCCGGCATCCGCACGGTCTTCGCCCGTACCGGCCTGGTCGTGGCCCGCGAGGGCGGCGCGTGGGGGCCGCTGTTCCGGCTGTTCAAGGCAGGCGTGGGCGGCCGGATGGGCAGCGGACGCCAGTACTGGAGCCACATCGCGCTGCACGACCACATCGCCGCGCTGCGTCATCTGCTGGAGCGGGACGATCTGTCGGGCCCGTTCAACCTCACCTCGCCCGAGCCGGTCACCAACCGGGAGGCCACCGCAGCCATGGGCCGCGTACTGCACCGGCCGACGCTGCTGGCCGTACCGGCGCCGGTGCTGCGGGCCGCTCTGGGCGAGTTCTCCAAGGACGTGCTGGGCAGCCAGCGGGTGCTGCCGAAGCGGCTGCTCGATTCCGGGTTCGACTTCGCGTTTCCCGCCATCGAAGACGCGGTACGCGCCGCAATGCGCTGACGGTGCGGCCTGCGTCTCCACGTGTCCCGGTCCGCGTCCCCCGGGGCGTTCCTCCGCCCCGGACGGTGCGCGTACCAGTGCCGACGGCGTGATGGAAGCGGTGTGCGACCGCTGTGCGCCCGTGCTCTGGCCGTGTGCCACTGACCGCGACCGGGCCACTGCGTAGAGTCCGGATACTCACGGTTCACCAGCGCCGGTCCGGGCAGGACGCAAGCAGCACGGAAGCAGGACGGCCCCGCACCGCGCGCCGACCACGGGAGGCATCGTGGGCTTCAGCGACATACCACCCCCCGGCCGTACACGGACCCCGGACGCAGATGTGGTCGTCGTCGGGGCGGGGCTCGCGGGCCTCGCCGCCGCGAACCATCTGACGGAGGCGGGACTCGACGTGACGGTCCTGGAGACGACCTCCCGAGTGGGCGGCCGGATGGCCACGGAACACGTCGACGGCTACCTGCTGGACCGCTCCGGGCGGCTGCTGTGCAACGACTGGCCGGAGTTCGGGCGGCTCCCCGCGCTCTCCGGGCTGGAGATGCGGCCCTTCGCACCCGGCGCCCTGCTCCGCGCCGACGGGCGTACGCACCGGATAGGCGACCTGCGGCGCGCCGTCGGACGTCTCCCCCTGGGCCTCGCGGCCAGGGACGTTCCGGCGGACGCACCGAGGACGGCGCCCTCCGACGCCACCACCCGTGCGGGCAGGGCCGAGCGGACCGACCGGCGCACAAGGGGCGCACTCACCACGGCACGCGCCCTCACCGGCGCCCGCAGCCGCACCAGTTGGGGAATCTCCCGCCGTGGACAGGGCCGGGGCCTCTCCCGCCAGGGCCAGGGCAAGACCGGCGCCCTAGACCACGCACGGCTGCGCAGCGCCCTCGCCCGATTCGCCGCCGTGCCCCGCGACCGGCTGCTCACCCGTACCGAACTCCCCGCCGCCCAGGCCCTGTCGGCCCGCGGGCTGCCCGCGCGCACCGTGGGATCGCTCGTACGTCCGCTGCTTTCCGCGCTGCTCTGCGACCCCGCGCTGACGACTTCGAGCCGTGTCGCCGATCTGACGCTGCGCGGATTCGTGCGGGGCGGCTGCGCACTCCCCGCGGGAGGCATGGCCGCCGTCCCCGAACTGCTGGCGGCGGCACTGCCGGAGGGCACCGTACGTACGGACGTCACGGCGCTGTCCGTCACCACGAACTCGGTGACCACCCGCGACCACGGCACACTCGCCTGCCGTGCCGTCGTCGTCGCCACCAACGCCGCGGACGCGGGCGAACTGCTGCCGGGGCTGCGGGTGCCGGACTTCCACCCGGTGACCGTGCTGCACCACGCGGTCGACGAGGTGCTGCCGCTGCCGCCCTCGCTGCTGGTCGACGGTGACGCGTCACGGCAGGGCCCGGTGTCGCACTCGTGGGCCGCCTCCGCGGTCGACCCCGCCCGTGCACGTCCGGGACGCTCGACCCTGGTGACCTCGGTGGTGCTGGGCGCGGCCGCCGGTGAGCCCGTCGCCGAGCTGGACGCCGCTTCCCGTACGCAGCTCGCCACGCTGCACGGCGTACCGGCCGGACGCTGGAGCCTGATCGCCGCCCATCAGGACCCGCAGGCGGTTCCGGCCATGCCGCCGCCGCACGATCTGCGCCGCCCGGTGCGGGTGCTCTCCGGTCTCTACGTGTGCGGGGAGCACCGCGACACCAGCACGGCCCAGGGCGCGCTCGTCTCGGGGCGGCGGGCAGCGTACGAGGTGCTGCGGGACTTCGGGCTGCCGCTTCCCGAGGAGGACCGGCCGCTCAGCAAGGCGGCGTGAGGGGCGGCGTACGCGAGAGGTACGGCCGCCCGCGCCGGCCGCGGGGCCGTGCGCGGCCGGCCGCCTCGACGTACACCGGCGTCACCCGCCGTCCGCCCGCTTCTCGTCGGGCTTCCCCTCGTGGCCGTCCAGCGGCGTATCGGCGTCGGTGCGGTGGGGCACCGGCCGGGACTCGGGCGCGGTGGTGCCGAGCCTGCCGTTCTGGAAGTCCTCGAAAGCCTGGAGGATCTCCGCCTTGGTGTTCATCACGAACGGGCCGTAGCGGGCGATGGGTTCGCGGATCGGAAGCCCGCCGAGCAGCAGGATCTCCCAGCCGGTGCGGCTGCCGTTGTAGTCCTGTCCGTCCGCGGCCTTCAGGGTCATGGCCTCGCCGGGGCCGAGCACGGCGAGCTGTCCTTCCTCCAGGGGGCGCTGCTCGCTGCCGACGGTGCCGCGCCCGGCCAGTACGTAGACCAGGGCGTTGAACTCCGGCGGCCAGGGCAGCGCGAGCCGCGCGCCGGGGCTGACGGTGGCGTGCACGTAGGTGATGGGTGTGCGGGTCACGCCGGGACCGCGGTGTCCGGCGAGATCGCCCGCGATGAGGCGCAGCAGGCTGCCGCCGTCGGCGCTGGAGAGCAGAACGGTCTGCCCGGCGGTGATGTCCTGGTACTGGGCGGGGGTCCACTTCAGCGACTTGGGCAGGTTGACCCAGAGCTGAACGCCGTGGAACAGGCCGCCCTTCGCGACGAACTCCTGCGGCGGCAGCTCGGAGTGGAGCACCCCGGCACCGGCGGTCATCCACTGCGTGGCGCCCTCGGTGATCAGGCCGCCCCCACCGGTGGAGTCGGTGTGCTCGAAGGCGCCGTCGAGCATGTACGTGACCGTCTCGAAGCCGCGGTGCGGATGCCAGGGCGCGCCCTTGGCCTCGCCCGGCCCGTACTCGACGGCACCGAGGTGGTCCAGCAGCAGAAACGGGTCGGCGAGCGCGAGGTCCATCCCCGGGAACGGCCTGCGGACCTGGAAGCCTTCGCCCTCGAACTGCCGCCGAGCGGTGACGGTCCTGGCCACCTCGCGCCGGCGGACGCCGTCGGCGGGGGACGGGACGCGGGGCAGGGTCAGAGTGTCTGCGGTGACGGCCGGCATGGTGACCTCCTGTGTGCCGGTGAAGCGGTGCGGGAGTGCACACCCGTCAAGATAGTTCGGCTTTCAATTATTCCGCTGGTGTCCCCCGCCCCCGAGACCCGCCCGCGACCCCCGAGGGACATCGGGATCGGGCCCGGGTAAGCGGCCGGGCGCCTCATGCGTCACCGCGCTCACACGGCTCGCGCCGCACCTCCTCGTCAAATCGAACACCTTTCCCAACTTCCCCTGCGACCTGGGAAGTTGGAGGTCCCGTTGTCAGTGCCGGGCGGTATTCTGGAACCAGATACGGCACCAGACCCAGAACCTTCCCCGGACCCAGAACCTTCACCGGACACAGCATCGGAATCGGCTCCGGAGCCGGCCGGTTCGCCTCGTCCGTACGTACGCCTGTCATGTCCGTCCGCACGCCGCACGTCAACACGTAGTCCGCGTCCCGACGTTCACGGAGGTCGCCGATGACCGCAGCCACAGCCAGCAGCCGGACGACGCACGCCCCGACCCTGCCCTTCCCGTCGCCGCACTTCGCCGGACTGCCCAAGAAGCGGCTTCCGGCCGGGCGTCCCCGGGAGTGGTACGTCTCGCACAACCGCCAGTTGAAGGCGATGCGCATAGCCATCGCCCTGCTCGACTCCGGTGTCTACACACCGGCTCAGGCCCGCGACCATACGATCCGCCGCACGGCGGCCCGTATCGGCGTGCACCCGCCGTCCAACACCACGTGCAGGCTTGTGCGTTCACTGCTGCCGTAGGGCTCGTGCGACCCGCGTGCGGGCGGCTCCTCCGCCGGGGTGGGCCGCCCGCACGCACCGGCCGCCGGTCAGACGTCGCCCGGTGCTTCTTCGCCCTTCGCGCGCTCCTCGCGCCATTCGCTCACGACTCGTTCCACGTCGTACGGCGTCAGATTGAGCGGAGGGCCGGAGAGCGGGCGGCGGATCGCCTCGCGGATCTTGTCGTTGACCGCCTCGACGATGCGCCGCACCTCCTCCTCCGACCCTGCGCGCGACGCCGCCTTACGAGCCTCCTCCGCCTCCTTGCGCAGGGCCAGGGAGGCCGGGAGATGGGAGACGCCTTCGTCGCGCAGCTTCCGCTTCAGCCACCAGTTCTCGTCGTAGGGGGCTCCGGCGTCGGGCAGCGGCTTGCCGGCGCCCGGCAGGTCCTCGAAGGCGCCGCGCTCCTGTGCCTCGCGGATCTGCCTGTCGACCCAGGTCTCGAAGTCGATGCCGGGCGGCTTCCGTTCGGTCATGAGGCCATTGTCGCGCGGTGCGGCGGCACCGGCAGTGCGTCCCGCGGCCTGCGGGCGGCCGCGTCAGGGCCCTGAAAGGCACCGTTCGGAAATTCGTCACGCCGGAATCCCCCATGCCGTAACGGACGTCACATCGGACGCGAAGACTGGCGGTTCCCGGCCACTGTGAAGCCGTGGACGGCCGATCACCGGTCCCGGCGGGCTTCCGGTGACGGATTCCGGCATTGACGCTGTTCGTGCGCCTGCCTAACGTCCGGCGTCATGACTCCCCGAGCGAGCGCCGACATGATCGATGCGCTGGATCGCCGCATCATCGCGGCGCTTCAGCTCAACGGTCGCGCTCCCTGGGCCGGGATAGCCCGCTGGGCGGGGACGAGCGAATCCACCGCCCAGCGCCGCTTCAACGCCCTGCGCGAGCGCAAGCTGCTCCATGTCGTCGGCGCGGTCGAGCTGGACCGCACCGGCGGCGGCTCGTCGATGCTCGTACGCATGCAGGCGCGTCCGGGCAAGGGCCTGGAGCTGGCGGAGCTGCTGGCCGAGTGCCCGGAGGTGCGCTTCCTCGCCCTCGTCACGGGCACCGCCGACCTGATCGTCGACTTCGTGGCCCGCGACAACGAGGAGCTGCTGCGGCTGCTCTACACCGATCTGCCGGGTGCGCATCTGATCGCGGGCACCGAGCACGTGGCGGTCATCCGTACGTTCTCCTCCGCCGCGATGTGGGACGCCGGGCTGCTGCCGGAGGAGGCGGTGGCCGATCTGCGTCCCGCGCGCACACCTCCCTGTGAGCGGGTCGACTGGGACAAGGCGCCGCAGCCGCTCACCGAGCTGGAACGGGCCGTCGTCGGCGAACTCGCCATCGACGGGCGGCTTCCCGTCACGACCATCGCCCGCAACCTCGACCGCGGCGAGTCCAGCGTCGCCCGTGCGCTGGAGCGCATGGTCGACCGCGGCTGCCTGCACTTCCGCACCCTCGCGGAGCCCGCACTGCTCGGCTACGAGGCCGAGTTCATGCTGTGGCTCTCCATCGACCCGGGGCGGCTGGAGGCCGCCGGACGGCAGCTCGCCAAGCATCCCGGGACGAAGTTCCTCGCGGCGGCCACCGGCAGATTCAACCTGGTCGGCCACATGGTGCTGCCGCGCCGTACCGATCTCTTCCGCTACACCGACGAGGTCATCGGCGCGCTGCCGGGCCTCAACGGCTCGGACGTGACCCTCCATCTCGTCACGCTCAAGGGCGCGTGGACCCGCATGGACCAGTTCGACGCATAACCGCCTGCTCCCCCGCCCCCGCGCGCCTCGACACCCGTACGGGCCGCACCACTTGGGCCCGCCGCCAGGAACCCCACATCCGTCCCCCGTTGGCATCGCTCGCATCCTTCACGCCCCTTTCGTCCCGCCGCACACCTCCGAATCCCCTGTGAGGCACCTTGTCCGCTCAAGACTCACCGGCGCAGCCGCCCGCCGCTTCCCCGTCCACAGGCACAGGCACCGGCTCAGGTACAGGCACAGGTACCGAGTACGCCGACGTCCCCTCGTGGCAGTGGCCCGAATCCGTATGGCGCGGCCATGTCGAGGCCGTACGTGCCGGGCGCACGCTGCTCCCACCACGCTGGCCGCAGGGTGCGCGTGCCGCCGTGGCGCTCTCCTTCGACTCCGATCACGAGACGATCCCGCTGCGCGACGGCGAGACCAGCCCCGGCCTGCTCGCACAGGGCGAGTACGGGGCACGCAAGGGCGCCGGCCGCGTCCTGGAGCTGCTGGAACGCCACGGTGCGCCCGCCACGTTCTTCATGCCTGCCGTCTCCGCCCTGCTCCACCCCGACGAGGCCCGGCGCTACGTGGGCGAGGGCCATGAGATCGCCGTGCACGGCTGGATACACGAGCGGAACACCCTGCTCGGCGCGGACGACGAGAAGGCCCTCATACGGCGCGCCAGGGAGACGCTCTCCGACGTCACCGGCCGGGAGGCCACCGGAATCCGCACGCCCTCCTGGGACTTCTCCGACTCCACGCTGGAGACGATCCTCGAACTCGGCTTCCGCTACGACTCTTCGCTGATGGCCGACGACGAGCCCTACGAGGTGCTCGCGAACGGCCGGGCCACCGGACTGGTGGAGATCCCCGTTGACTGGATCCGCGACGACGCCCCGTACTTCACGATGGACCGCTTCGGCGCGCTGCGCCCCTACACCCGCCCCCGGGACGTACTGGAGATCTGGAAGGACGAGTTCGACGCGGCCTACCGCGAAGGCGGCGTCTTCCAGCTCACCCTCCACCCGCACGTCATCGGGCACCGCTCGCGCCTCGTCGTGCTGCGCGAGCTGCTGGATCACATCGGCGGCCACCGCGACGTGTGGTTCGCGACCCACGACCAGCTCGCCGCTGCCGTCCGCGAGCAGCTCGACTCGCCTGAGCCGGGCCGCAGTTCCGGCCCCGAGAACTCCGGCTCCGCCCTCCACGGCCCTGACGGCACCGGTGCAGGCACCGTCGGCAGCGCGAGCGCGAGCACCGAGAACCGCCCCCGACCCGCCACCCACGCACCGACGGAGCAGCCCCGATGAGCACCCACACCTCTCCCGCGTCCTCCGCCGGTTCCGGCGGCCCACCGCCCTCCGACGGCAGACTCACCCGCGCCCAGCGCAAGGCTCTGCTGGCAGGCACCATCGGCAACACCGTCGAGTGGGTCGACTGGGCTCTCTACTCGATCTTCGTGAAGGTCATCTCGGAGGTGTTCTTCCCGAAGGCCGAAGGTGCCGTCGCCCTGCTCTCCACGCTCGCGGTCTTCGCCGTCGGATTCGTCGTACGGCCCGTGGGCGCCGCCGTGCTCGGCGCGTACGCGGACCGGCACGGCCGTAAGAAGGGACTCACGCTCACGGTGGGCCTGATGGCGGGTGCGTCCTTCGTCATCGCCCTGACGCCCGGCTACGGGGCGATAGGTGTCGCGGCGCCCGTCGTGCTGCTGATCGCGCGGCTGCTCCAGGGCTTCTCCGCGGGCGGCGAGTTCGGCTCCTCCTCAGCCTTCCTCGTGGAGTCCGCGGCGGCGGGACGCCGGGCGTTCGCCGGGTCGTGGCAGCAGGTCTCCGTCGGCGCGGGCACGCTGATCGCCTCGCTGCTGGGCACGGTGCTGACCTCTTCGCTCAGCGACGACGCGCTCCACTCGTGGGGCTGGCGGGTCGCGTTCGTCGCCGGCGGGCTGCTGGGCCTGGTGGGACTCTGGCTGCGGGTCTCCGTCGAGGACACCGAGTCGTTCACCAAGGCCGCGGAGAGCGGGCGTTCGCGCCGCAATCCGCTCGGTGCGATGTTCCGCGAGCATCCGCGCGCCGCGCTGCGCGTCGTCGGCATCACCGTCGCGGGCACCCTCACCTACTACGTGTGGATCACATATCTGCCGACGTACGCGAACCTCGCGACCGGCATCCCCATGGACAAGGCGCTGCTGTCGCAGACCCTGTGCCTGGCGATCTTCGTGACGCTGCTGCCTTTCGTCGGGAGGCTCTCGGACCGGATCGGGCGCAAGCCCACGATGGCCGGTTTCGCGGGCGGGTTCGTGGTGCTGTCGTGGCCGCTGCTGCACATGCTGAGCAACAGCTTCGCCAGCCTGTTCTTCGTGCAGCTCACGGGCATGATGCTGATCCTCGGCTACTCCGCGAACTGCGCGGTGATCATGGCCGAGCAGTTTCCCCCCGAGGTGCGCGCCACGGGCATCGCACTGCCCTACGCACTGGCCGTCGCCCTGTTCGGCGGTACGGCTCCGTACGTCACGACCTGGCTCAACGACGCGGGTCACGGCGGAATGGTGTGGCTGTACGTCTCGGCCGCGGCGCTGATCTCGCTGGCCGTCTATCTGACGATGCCGGAGACGAAGAACAAGGAGTTCGACTGATGGCCGGTGCCGGTGGCCCGGACGCGTCGGCTACGGGCGTGGGGACGCCGGCCGGCGGGCCACGGGACGCCGGTGCGCCGGACGCGCGCCCGAAGGCACATGTCCTGGTGACGGGTGCCGCCGGAGGCATCGGCCGTGCGGTCGCGGAGGCCTTCGCCGCCGGCGGCGGCACCGCGCTGACCCTCGTGGACGTCGACGCGGAACGGCTCGCGGCGGTCGCCGAGGCCCTGGACGCCTGGAGCCTCACCGTCGACCTCGCCGCACCGGGCGGCCCCGGCGAGGCGGTGGAACTCGCCTGGGAGTCGCACGGACCCGTCGACGTCCTCGTCAACGCGGCGGGCATCTACCCCTCGCTGGACATGATCGACGTGGGCTGGGAAGCGGAGAACGCGGAGGACACCGAACGGCCCGGGGCGGCGCTGTGGGACCGGATCTTCGCCCTCAACACGAGGGCTCCCGCGCTGGCCACGGCCGCGCTCGCCCGCCGTGCGGTGGCGGCGTCCCGTAGTGCGTCGGTGGTCAACATCTCCTCCGGGGCGGCTCTGCGTGCCCGTCCAGGCGGCGGGCCCTACGCCTCGTCCAAGGCGGCGCTGGAGATGGCGACGCGTGCCGCCGCGCTCGAACTGGGCCCGTACGGAATCCGCGTCAACGCCGTCAGCCCCGGCTTCGTACCGGTCGCGAGCGACTGCAATCCCGTCGCTCCCCAGTACGCGGCTGCCGTGTCCGCCAATCCCCTGGGGCGGCCCGGCACTCCGGAGGACGTCGCCCGCGCGGTGCGCTGGATCGCGGGCGGCGACGCCGCCTGGATCACCGGGGAGATCCTGCGCGTCGACGGCGGCTCCTCGGCGGGCGCGGGAGACCTTCCACGGCTGTGGCCGCCGCCGGGGGACTCCGCGACTGCCCGGGACGCAGGGCCCGTTGACGCCCGCCGACGCCAGGAGGCGCGTCCGTGACGGCACCGCACGTACCCGCGGCACACGGCGGGCAGACGCCCGCCCGGCACAAGCCCAGCGCACACGAACCCAGCGGACACAAGCCCAGCGCACAGGAACCCAGCGGACAGGAACCCGGCAGGCGGAAGCCGGGGGGCCAGAAGCCCAGCGGACAAACACCGGGCGAACATCGGCAGGAAGGAAGCAACGCATGAGGGGCGACGCGTACACCGTCGTCGGCGGCGGAGCCATCGGCGGCACCGTCGCGCACAGCCTCGCCCGCGCCGGGCACCCCGTCACCGTCGTCGACTCGGACGCCGGGCACGTGGCGGCGATCAGGGAGCACGGCCTGACGGTCGATCACGGCGGGGGACGCTTCGCTGCCGTGCGGCTGCCCGCCGCGACGCCCGAGCAGTTCGACGCCGAGCACGGCGGCCCACGGGCCGGGCAGCTCACCCGGGTACTGCTCGCGGTCAAGGCGCAGGCCACCGAGGACGCGATGCGGTGGATCGCCCCGAGGCTCGCGCCCGACGGCTATGTCGTCTCCGTGCAGAACGGCTTCAACGAGGCGCTCATAGCACGGCACATAGGCGCGGAACGCACCGTCGCCGCGTTCGTGAACATCTTCGCGGACGTGACCGGGCCGGGCGTCGTCCGCGACGGCGGTCCCGGCGCTTTCGTCGTCGGCGAGCCGGGAGGTGCGCCCGTCTCGCAGCGAGTACGCCGCCTGGTGCGCGACCTCCAGGCGTGGGGGCCCGCCCGCGCCACCGACAACGTCGAGGGCTATCTGTGGGCCAAGGCCGGCTTCGGCGCGATGCTGGCCGCGACCTCCCTCGCGGACGACGCGATGGCCGATCTCATCGACCGCCACCGCGACGCGATGTACGCCCTCGTCCACGAGATCTTCGCCGTCGCCGAAGTGCTGGGCGTAAGGCTCGAACCGTTCGACGCCTTCGAGGCGCACGCCTTCCGCAAGGGCACACCCGCCGAAGTACGGGACGCCGCCGCCGACCGGCTCACTGCGTGGCTGCGCACCCAGCCGAAGGACCGCAGCGGCATCTGGCGCGACATCGCGGTGCGGCGCCGCCCGGTCGAGGTCACCTGGCACTACGCGACCGTCTTCGAGGAGGCGGAACGCGCGGGCATCGCAACTCCCGTGCTGCACGCGGTCATCGGCGCACTGCGCGAGCTGGAGGACGACCCGGGGGGCATGTCGGAGTCGCGGCTCCACGAACTGGACCGGCTGGCGCGGCCGGGCCCCGAGCCGGGCGCGGAGCCCGTCAGGGAATCCGGCAGGGAGCCCGTCGGCGGGTCGGCGCCATCGGATGCGGCCCGTTCCGCAACGGGCACCGTGGACGCGCCCGCCCCCGGCTCGGCCACGGGCCCCGAACCGTCCTCCCCCGGGGCGCTGCCCTCCGTCCCCAGGCTCAGCCCAGGCGAGGCCCGTTCCGTCAAGGCGTGGCTGGAAGAGCACCGCGAGGAGATGGTGCGCGACCTGGCCGCGTACACGGCTCGGGGCAGCTCCAGCGACGACCCCGAGGAGCTGGAGAGCTGCCTGGAGTGGCTGCGCTGCTGGCTCGACGAGTCGCTGGGGGCGCCGGGAAGCGCGGGAGTCACCGAGGAGCGGCTGGTCCGGGAGGACGCAGGCGACATCGTGATACGCCGCTACCCCGCCGCCCGTACGGGCTCCGGCGAAGGCGGCGCCCGTCCCGTGCTGCTGCTGGCCCACTACGACACGGTGTGGCCGACCGGCACCCTGGAGGAGTGGCCGTTCCACCGTGAGGGCGACCGCGTCTCCGGCCCCGGCGTCTTCGACATGAAGGCCGGGCTGGTGCAGGCCGTATGGGCGCTGCGCGCCCTCGACCATCTCGGACTGCCGCGCCCCGCCTGCACGTTGATGCTCAACGGCGACGAGGAGACCGGCAGCCTCGCCTCCAGTGACGCCGTCGTCGCGGAGGCCGCGGGCTCGCGTGCCGCGCTGGTCTTCGAGGCGGCGGCCGACGGTGCGGTGAAGACTGCTCGCAAGGGCGTCGGCCTGTTCCGGCTGACGGTCGACGGAGTGGAGGCGCATGCGGGGCTCGACCCCACCGCGGGCGCCAGCGCGGTCGAGGAGGCCGCGCACCAGGTGCTGCGACTCGGCGCCCTCAGCGACCCGCGGGCGGGGACCAGCGTCAACGTCGGTGTGCTGCACGGCGGTACGCGCAGCAATGTCACCGCCGGGCGCGCGGTCGCCGACCTCGACGTGCGTGTGGCCTCAACCGCCGAGCAGAAACGGATCGAGACCGCGCTGTCGGCCCTCTCCCCGGTGGATCCGCGTACGAGGGTGACCGTCGCCGGCGAGTGGAACCGTCCCGTCTTCGAGCGCACCCCCGAGGTCGCCGCGCTCTACGGGCTCGCCCGCGACTGCGGCGAGCCGCTGGGTCTCGGCCTGCGGGAGACGTCCGTCGGCGGCGCGAGCGACGGCAACTTCGTGCTCGCCGCGGGAGTTCCGGTGCTCGACGGGCTCGGCGCGGTGGGCGCGGGCGCGCACGCCCGTACGGAACACACCACCGTCAGCGGGATGACGGAGCGCGCGGCGCTCACGGCGGGAGTGCTGGCGGCGTTCACGGACTGACTTCACGGCGGGAGTGCTGGCGGCGTTCACGGACTGACTTCACGGCGACGGGCCCTCGGGGCGCCACGGACCACCGGGGGCCCGGCCGCGGCGGGTGACGGGCCGCTCTTCCGATTGCCTGACCGGGCGCTTCAACGCCCTTTCACGGCAGTACAGTTGATCCGGTGGGGGCGGTCGGCACCGCTGCATTCCGGACCGGGAGGGGAAGTCTGTGAGCAGTCTCAACAAGGGCCTCGAAAAGGTCGAGGTGGCGCTGAAGTGGGACCCCAGTCCCATGGGTGCGCCCGTGCACGACCTCGATCTGGTCGCCGCCACGTACACCGCAGACGACCCCCACGGGGAGCCCGACTATCTCGTGCACTTCGACAGCCGCTCCCCCGACGGCACGATCACCCTCAACAGGGACAGCCGCACCGGCCAGGGCTTCGGTCCCGACGAGGCCATGACGCTGGAGCTGGAGCGCCTCGCGCCCCCCTACGTTCGAGTCGTGGTGGGCGTGGCCATCCAGCAGCAGGCGGGGCGCACCACGTTCGGCGACGTGTCCAACACCCACGTCCGGATCTCCGAGGGCTACGACAAGCTGGCCGAGGACGACTTCTCGGGGGTCGCGGGCTCGACGGCGGCGACCGTCGCGGAGTTCGTACGGGGCGAGAACGGAGCGTGGCAGCTCCACGGCACGGTCACCGGGTTCGACACCGAGCCCGCGTCCTTCGCGAGGGAGATGGGCCGCGGGCCGTCCTGAACCGCCCCTGGGACCTGACGGCGTGACCACGCCGTGGGCCGGGCGGACCGGGCCGCCCCGCCCGGCGGTCCCGACGCACACCCCCGGTGCCGTGCCCGCGCGCCGCCCCTGGGACAGACTTGCGGAATGAGCGACTCCAAGGCGTCCCGGCGCAGTGAGATGTCCGGGCGGACGCCCTGGGCGAACATCCACCGTCCGCTGCGCCGTTTCCTGCGCACCGAGACCGGCAGCGCCGCGGTGCTGCTGTCCGCCACGCTCGCCGCGCTGATCTGGGCGAACGTCGACTTCGCCTCGTATGAACGGCTGTGGACGACGAGGCTGTTCATCGGCGTCTCGGACGAGCGGATCTCCCTCGACCTGCACGACTGGGTCAACAGCGGGCTCATGACGTTCTTCTTCTTCGTCGTCGGGCTGGAGGCCCGCCGCGAGTTCGACATGGGCGATCTCCGCGAGCGGCGGAGGGTGACTCTCCCCGCCCTCGCGGGAGTCGGCGGCATGCTCGTGCCCGTCGCCGTCTATCTGGCCTTCAACGCGGGACACGGCTCCGCGCGGGGCTGGGGCGCGGCCATGTCGACGGACACGGCCTTCGCGCTGGGCATGCTCGCCCTGGTGGGCCCGCGCTTCCCCCGGCGGCTGCGTGCCTTCATGCTCACCTTCACCGTCGTGGACGACGTGCTCGCGCTGGCGGTCATCGCCCTCGTCTACAGCGAACACGTCTCCCTCGTACCGCTGTTGACGGCCTGCGGCCTGCTCGCGGTCGTACTGCTGCTGCGGTACGCGACGGTCTCCTCCGGGTTCGCCTACGCCTTGCTGGGCGTCACCATGTGGGTCGCGATGCTGGAGTCCGGCGTGGACCCCGTCGTCACGGGTCTGGTGCTGGGGCTGCTGACCTACGCCTATCCCGCGTCCCGCGGCGATCTGGAGCGCGCCAGCGGGCTGTTCCGGCTCTTCCGTGAGCAGCCGACGGGTGAGCTGGCCCGTACCGCACGCGTCGGTCTCGCGGCGGCCATCTCGCCCAACGACCGGCTCCAGCACCTCTTCCATCCCTGGACGAGCTATGTGATCGTGCCGCTCTTCGCGCTCGCCAACACGGGGGTTCCGATCACCCCGGAACTGCTCTCCCGTGCGTTCTCCTCGCCCATCACCCTCGGCATCCTCGTCGGCTTCGTCGCCGGGAAGCCGGTGGGCATCGTCGGCGTCTCCTGGCTGGTGACGCGTCTCAGCGGCGGGCGGCTGCGTCCCCCGGTCGGCTGGGCGGCGGCCGCCGGAGGCGGGACGATCGCCGGCATCGGCTTCACCGTCTCGCTGCTGATCGCGGGACTGGCCTTCCACGGCGAGCAGTTGGACGAGGCGAAGGTCGGCGTGCTGAGCGCTGCGCTGTGCGCGTCCCTCGTCACCTGGGCCGTGTCGCGGGCCACGGCCATGCTGCCGCACCACGTCAAGGGCCGGGCGCTGCTGGGCACCTCGGCACCCGTACGGGATCTGGCGATCGAGGTCGACGACGAACGCGACCATGTACGCGGCCCCGCCGACGCCACCGTGACACTCGTCGAGTACGGCGACCACGAATGCCCGTACTGCGCGGGCGCGGAACCCGTCATCCGGGCGCTGCTGAGCGGCAGCGACGACGTGCGGCACGTGTGGCGCCATCTGCCGCTCACGGACGTGCACCCCAACGCTCAGCTCCGGGCGGAGGCGGCCGAAGCGGCAGGCGTGCAGGGCGCGTTCTGGGAGATGCACGACTGGCTGCTGGCCAACCAGGAGGAGACCAGCGTGCACATGCTGGTCCGTCAGGCGGAGGCGCTGGGCCTGGACACCGAGCGCTTCCGCGAGGATCTGCGTGCCCGCGTCGGAGCGGACCGGGTCGCCGAGGACATCGAGTCCGCCGACGAGAGCGGCGTGTCCGGCACGCCCACGTTCTTCGTCAACGGGCGCCGCCACCACGGCTCGTACGACAGCGCGGGCCTGCACGCGGCGGTACGGGCGGCACGCGTACGGGCAGACATCGGCGGCGTGTAGCGCGTGTTACCGCGCTGCCGCGGGCGGCCGCGTCCATAACTGCGGGGACACCGGCGCCGGGCGAGCCCCGGCCGGAATTCAGGGCCGGCCGGAATTCAGGGCCGAGCGGACATCCGGGCGCAAGGGACCGGCCCGGATGTGAGCCCGGACCGGATGTGACGTACTGCCCGCCGATCCAGGGAGACACACGGAACATGAGACGCGAAGACCTGCCCGCGCCCGAGACGGGCGTCCTGCTCACCCACTTCCTCACGGTGCGGGACGTGGCGCGCTCACGCGCGTTCTACTCCGGCGTCCTCGGCGGCACGGTGGTGCTGGAGGAGAACCCGTGCATCGTCCGGCTCGGCAACGGCTGGATCATCATGAACCCGGGCGGCGGCCCCACCCCCGACAAGCCCGATGTGACACTGCGTCCGCCGGAGGAGCCCGGCACCGCCGACTGCTTCCTCAACATCCGCGTGGCCGACATCCAGGAGTGCTACCGCGAATGGAGCGCCAGGGGCGCGGAGTTCCTCACCCCGCCCATCGACCGCAAGGCCGAACTCCGCTGCTACGTAAGGGATCCCGACGGCTACCTCATCGAGGTGGGGCAGGCGACCGGGATGCTGGAGGGCGTCTTCGCGGACCCGCCGGCCGGGACGCGCTAGCACGGCGAGCCCCCCAGGGGCCCGGTCCCCCGGGCCCCTGGGGCGGCGGCGTCCGTGGACCGTCTGAAGCCCCGGGCCGCCGAATCGCCTAGGTCTCCCAGATCTCCTCGGCTTCCTGGTCCTCCTCGCTCGCGGCGGCTTCGGGGTCCACCGCATCGCCCGCGCCGCGCCCCGCGAGATCCGTGCCCGCACGGAGGTTCCAGCGGCCCGACCGTCCGCTGAGTTCCGTGACCGTCAGCGGCGGTACGTCCACCCGCCACAGCACGCCCGCCGGCGCCGCCAGCGCGCACACCACGGCAGCACGTACGACATCGGGCTCTACGACCGCCAGCACGCGGCCGGGCGTATGCGCCAGCTCCGCCAGCCACTCCCCCGTCCTGGCGCACAGCCGCGCCACCGACTCACCGCCGTGCGGGGCGCGTTCGGGGTCAGACAGCCACAGCGCCACGCCCTCCGGCTCCGACGCGCTCACCTCGTCCAGGGTCCTGCCACGCCAGCGGCCCATCCCGCAGCCGGACAGCCGCTCGTCCGTGCGGAAGGCGGCGCCGGGGAAGCCCAGTTCCTCGGCAGTGCGCACACAGCGCGGCGACGGCGAGGCGACGTGCGTCCCCGCCGCCCGCAGCAGGGCGACGGCCGCCGACCGTGCCTGACGCGCGTCCCGCAGTCCCGCCGCGCTCAGCGGACGGCCGTCGTCGAAGCGGAAGGCGTCGGACGACTCGCTGCGTGCGGGCGAGATCAAAGTCACTCGCGTGGTCATCGGTCTCTCCTCGCCCCTTGAACGGGCGCTCTCCGTAGGGGAGTTGATCGGGCGTCGTCGCGATGTCCGGGATGGGCGGCCTTGGCCGGGCAGGTGCTGTCGGGGTACCTTCCGCTGGTATCGATCGACGACGGCAGGGCGGAAGCCGGTGGAATTCCGGCGCGGTCGCGCCACTGTATGCCCCTTCCGGTCTGCTGCCGTGTGCAGCGTACGGGCGGGGGCGAGCCAGACCCGCTGTGCCGTCACGAGCTCCAACTACAGGGACGCGAGTTCCCGACAGGAGGTCCTGCCATGGCACAGTCCATCGCTCCGCCCAGTTCCGCAACTCCCGCCTCCGGCGCCGCTGTTCCCTCGACGCTGCCGGTCAAGGCGATTCTCCCGTGGGCTTTCTTCTTCGGCCTGCTGATGCTCGTGGCGCTGTACTTCGTAGGGGCGGAGCAGGGTGCCACGTCCCTCATCTCCGGTACCGGCGTGCACGAGTGGGTCCACGACGGACGCCACCTCCTCGGCTTCCCCTGCCACTGAGCGGGGAGGGCACGATGAACTCCGCCACAGTGAGGACCCTCCTCGTGCGCGGCATGCTCGCCGGTCTGGTGGCCGGGCTGTTCGCCCTGGTGACGGCCTCGTTGCTGGGTGAGCCGCATGTGGACGCCGCCATCGCCTACGAGGAGGCGCACGCGCACTCCCACGAGCACGGCGAGGAGATCGTCAGCCGCGGCATGCAGTCCACGGCGGGCCTCGCCACGGCCGTGCTGGTCTACGGCGTGGCCCTGGGCGGCATCGCGTCGCTGGCGTTCAGCTTCGCGCTGGGGCGCGTGGGCCGGTTCGGGCCGCGTGCCACGGCGTTGCTGCTGTCGGGGGCCGCGTTCGTGTGCGTGTATCTGGTGCCGTTCCTGAAGTACCCGGCGAACCCGCCCTCGGTGGGCGACCCGGCGAGCCTCGACAAGCGCACGGCTCTGTACTTCCTGATGGTGCTGCTGAGCGTGCTGCTCGCGGTCGCGGCGACCATCCTCGGCAAGCGCCTGGCTCCGCGCCTGGGCAACTGGTACGCGACGGTGACGGCCGTGCTCGGCTTCGCCTTCGCCGTCGGGCTGGCCTATGCGTTCCTTCCGTCGCTGAGCGAACTGCCGGAGCACTTCCCGGCGTTGCTGCTGTGGCGGTTCCGGGTCTCGGCGCTCGCCGTGCAGCTCGTGCTGTGGTCGGCCTTCGGGCTCGCGTTCGGTCATCTGGCCGAACGCGCCCTGGGGGCCGGCCCGTTGGCCGACGGTGAGAGGGGGACTGCGCCGCCGCCGGCGGCCACTGCCGCGAACTGAACGGGACCGGACGGGCGTTCGGGCCGTATGGCGGCGTGAGCCGCGCAGGCGCGTCCGCTACGGAGCACCACCGCACGGCCCCGCCATGTACGCCGCCGCTGCCGGGCACCGCGACAGGTGCCCGGCAGCGGCGTCTTCGGGGCCGGGACCGGGAAGGCCCAGACCGTCAGCCCCTCAGGCCCTCAGCCGCTCAGCCCCGGTCCTGGGTCTCCGTGCGTACGCCCTCCCGAAGCTCTCGCCTCACCGTCCGCGCGGCCCTCGTCATGTGCTCCAGCGCCTCCCGGACCTCGGGCCAGCCGCGGGTCTTCAGACCGCAGTCCGGGTTGACCCACAGCCGCTCCGAGGGGACGGCACCGAGGGCCTTGCGCAGCAGAGACTCGATCTCGTGGACGTCCGGCACCCGCGGCGAGTGGATGTCGTACACGCCGGGGCCGACCTCGTTCGGATAGCCGGCGGCGGCCAGTTCGTCCGCGACCTGCATGTGGGAGCGTGCGGCCTCCAGGCTGATCACATCGGCGTCGAGGTCCGCGATGGCGGAGACGATGTCGCCGAACTCCGCGTAGCACATGTGCGTATGGATCTGGGTGTCCGCACGCACCACGCCCGTGGCCAGCCGGAACGCCTCCGTCGCCCACGCCAGGTACTCCGTCCTGCCCTCGGCGCGCAGCGGCAGCGTCTCCCGCAGCGCGGGCTCGTCGACCTGGATCACGGCGGTGCCCGCGTCCTCCAGGTCGGCGACCTCGTCGCGCAGTGCGAGGGCCACCTGGCGCGCGGTCTCGGCACGCGGCTGGTCGTCCCGTACGAACGACCACGCGAGCATGGTGACCGGGCCGGTGAGCATGCCCTTGACGGGGCGGTCCGTCAGCGACTGCGCGTAACGCGTCCACTCCACCGTCATCGGTGCGGGACGTGAGACGTCGCCCGCGAGGATCGGCGGCCGTACATAGCGGGTGCCGTAGGACTGCACCCAGCCGTGCCGGGTCGCGATGTATCCGCTGAGCCGCTCGGCGAAGTACTGCACCATGTCGTTGCGTTCGGGCTCGCCGTGCACGAGCACGTCCAGCCCGGCCTGATCCTGGAAGGCCACCACGTCGCGGATCTCGGCGGCGATCCGCTTGCCGTAGCCGTCGGCATCGAGGCGTCCCGCCCTCAAGTCCGCGCGTGCTGACCGTAGTTCACCGGTCTGCGGGAAGGAGCCGATGGTGGTCGTGGGCAGCGGCGGCAGGCCCAGCCGGGCACGCTGCGCGGCGGCACGCTCCGGATAGGGCTGGGCGCGGCGGGAGTCGTCGCCGGTGACTGCCTCGCTGCGGGCGCGCACCGCCGGGTCGCGGGTGAGCGCAGCCGACGAACGGGACGCCAGTGCCGCCGAGTTGGCGTGCAGCAGGCCCGCGATGACGTCGGTGCCTTCGCTCATTCCCTTCGCCAGGGCGACGGTCTCCTCCGTCTTCTGCCGTGCGAAGGCCAGCCAGCGTGCGATCTGCGGGTCGATGTCGCGCTCGACCGCGGCGTTCAGCGGCACGTGCAGCAGCGAGCAGGACGGGGCGACGTCGACGCGGCCGGCGAAGCCGAGCAGCGAAGCCAGCGTGGCGAGGGACTTCTTCAGATCGTTGATCCAGATGTTGCGGCCGTCCACGACACCGGCGACCAGCCGCTTGCCGGGCAGGCCGCCCGCACGCGCCAGGTCCTCCAGGTTGGCGGCGGCCCTGCCCGTGAAGTCCAGCGCCAGGCCCTCGATGGGCGCCTTCGCCAGTACGGGCAGCGCGTCGCCGAGCCGGTCGAAGTATGAGGCCGCCAACAGCCTCGGCCTGTCGGTGAGTTCGCCCAGCTCCCGGTAGGCGCGAGCCGCCGCGGACAGCTCGTCCGGGGTGCGGTCCTGGGCCAGCGCGGGCTCGTCGAGCTGCACCCATCCGGCGCCCGCCGCACGGAGGTCGGCGAGCACCTCGGCGTAGACGGGCAGCAGACGCTCCAGCAGAGTCAGCGGTTCGAAGTCCTCGGGCACGCCGGGCGCGGGCTTGGCCAGCAGCAGATAGGTGACGGGCCCGACGAGCACGGGCCGTGCCTCGTGGCCCTGTGCGATCGCCTCGGACAGCTCGCCGGTCTGCTTCGCCGAGTCGGCGGCGAAGCGGGTGCCGGGGCCCAACTCCGGTACGAGGTAGTGGTAGTTGGTGTCGAACCACTTGGTCATCTCCAGCGGTGCGACGTCCTGTGTACCGCGTGCCATGGCGAAGTAGCCGTCGAGCGGGTCCTGTTCGACGGCGGCACGGTGCCGCTCGGGCACAGCGCCCACCATGACGGTGGTGTCGAGCACATGGTCGTAGAGGGAGAAGTCCCCGGTGGGCACCTCGTGCACCCCGGTCTCCCTGAGCTGCCGCCAGTTCTCCCGGCGCAGGCGTGCCGCGGTCTCCCGCAGGGCACCGGCGGTGACGCGGCCCTTCCAGTAGCCCTCGACGGCCTTCTTCAGCTCACGTCCCGGTCCTTGGCGTGGGTAGCCGTGGACGGTGGGAGCCGTGGGCCGTGGGGTCTTCGAAGCGTTCGACGCCGCGGCTGCGGTCTTCGCTGTCACTCAACTCTCCTTCGCGAGTCTCGCCGGTGACCGTGGGGTACGGAGCGAGGTACTGACGAGGAGGAAAGGCGCCGCGGCGGCGACCACGCGCGCCGCGTGCCGCTCGCCTGTACCGCCGGCCCGCCCTCGAGGCCACCGAATCCGGTCCGCCGGGGACGTCTCCCTCGGGCCTCGCGGCCCTGGGCTCTCCCTTGAGGCGCCTTCCGGTGCCAGCGACCGGGGAGGAGCCGCGGGGAAGTACCCGGCGGGCAGTGGCAGGTCTTCGGACTCGTGGGCCTGCCGCGTCCGTGATCCACGGACGGGCTCCTACTGGCCGTCGCTTCCCGTGCCCATCGGGGGCCCAGTGCGTATGACGGCGTTCGTTCCCACTCACCGCTGCGGGGCAGTTCCGGACTCTCACCGGATTCCCTCTTGCGACGCCCTGCCTGGCGGACAGGGCGAACCGACTGCTCTTCCAGCCTACGAGCGGGCGAGCGGGGCGTACAACGGGCGGCGGTGAGGCGTACTTCATGCGCTGCCCCGGTTTACGGGCCCGTGGCGTGCGGGCGGCGCCGCATCAGGAGGGCCGTCCGGGTCGTGGCGGTGTGGCGCACGGGGTGTCGCGGGCCGCCGGTCCCAAGCTGCTGCCGGAGACTCGCCCCGCCGCGCAGGCCCTTGCGCGGTCCGGGGTCGAACAGTGCCACAAGCGACTGGAGATGATGACCATGGCATCCCGCACCGCGTCGGAGCCCACGTCCGCGTCAGCAGCGGCGGCCGAGGGGAGTTCCGGGGGGACGGACGCAGCAGGGCCGGAGGCGGCACCGGAGACAGCACCCGGAACGGCGTCCGCGTCCGAGCCCGAAGCGAACCTCGCCGACCCCGGCTTCTGGCAACTCCCCCACGACCGGCGCCACCGGATCTTCGCGGCGCTGCGCGAACAGGAGGCGCCCGCCTATTTCGCGCAGCCGCCGCACGTCGTGCGCAGGCACCGGCAGCCGGGCTTCTACGCCCTCGTCAGACACGCACACGTGCTGGAGGCCAGCCGTAACCCGGCGGTGTTCGGAAGTGCGCCCGGAGTGACCACGCCGCATCCCGCGCCATGGGTCAAGGCCCTCTTCGGCGATTCCATGGTCAACCTCGACGGCCGTGATCACGCCCGGCTGCGGAAGATCATCTCCCGGGCGTTCAGCCCCCGGTTGCTGGCGGGCGCCGAGCAGGACATCGAGAAGGTCGTGGCCGACGTGGTCGCGGACGCGGTACGGCAGCCGTCGCGTGACTTCGTGACCGCCGTGGCCTCCCTCGTGCCGTGCGAGGTCGTGTGCAACATGATGGGCATCCCACGCCGCCACCGGCCGCGCATCCTCGCCCAGCTCAACGACGCATCCGAGAACATCGGCGTACGGCGCGGCGCGGGCGCGAAGTTCCGCGTCCCCGGCAAGGGGCTCCGTGCGCTGGCCCGTATGCACGTCATGATCGCAATGCTCGCCCGCGAGCGGCGCCGCCGCCCCACCGACGACCTGATCTCGGCGCTCGTCACCGCCGACATCGACGGGCAGTGCCTCGGCAACCGTCAACTGGGGGCGTTCTTCACGCTGTTGATGGTCGCGGGCGTGGAGACCACCCGTAACGCGATCTCCCACGGCCTCGCGCTGCTCGCCGAGCACCCCGATCAACGGGAGCTGTGGGAGAGCGACTTCGAAAAGTACGCCGACACCGCCGTCGAGGAGATCGTGCGGTACTCGACGCCGATCATCCAGTTCCGCCGTACGCTCCGCTCGGACCACGTCATGGGCGGCCGTACGCTGCGCGAGGGCGAGACCGTCGCGCTCTACTACGCCTCCGCCAACCGCGACGAGGCCGTCTTCACCGACCCGGACGCCTTCGACATCACCCGCGATCCCAACCCCCACCTCGGCTACGGCGGCGGAGGACCGCACTACTGCCTCGGCGCGCACCTCGCACGCCAGGAACTCAAGGCGCTCTTCCGGCTGCTGCTCACCGACTCCGTCGGCATGCGGGCGGCCGGGCTGCCGGACCTCGTCCCGTCCAGCTTCGACAACCGCATCCGCTCACTGGAGTTCGAAGTCGCGAAGGGGGTTTCCGGCTCGGCCGGCTGAGCGCCCGTACGGGCGGGGAAGTTGCCACAGGCCGCGCCGGTGTCCGAAGGCTCCGGGCGCGGCCCGCGGCAACGGCGCAGAGGATCGGCACGCGGGCCGCACAGAGGGTGCCGACGCAGCGGAGCACGTTCAGCGGTAGGCGGCAGCAGGACGGTCACGAACTGAATTGAACGATGACGACCGGAGTTGTCGCAGCAGAGCACTGCTTTGCGCATGTGCGTTTCATGTGAGCCCGCATCGCCTTCTCCACCTCTCTCGGCGAATTGTTCTGCCACCAGCCGCTGTTCCCGGACGCCGCGTCGCCTTACGATTGACTTTCATGAACATCGCGGTGTTCCTCCTTGCACTGGGCGCCACTTGCCGTATCACCCGCTTCATAACCAAGGACACCCTGGCCGCCGGATTCCGGTCCTGGACGGCCGATCGTTTCGGAGAGGAATCCAAGCCCTCATATCTGGTCAACTGCGGCTGGTGCACGAGCATCTGGGTCGCCGCGGGAGTGGTTACGCTCGCCTATCTCATCGGCGGCACCGTCGCCTTTCAGGCTGTGGCTCTGATTCTGACGCTGTCCTACCTCGCGGGCGTGGCCTCCGAATGGGTCGACTGAATCGCTTGGACCAACCCGCACCCCCCAGGTCCGCTTTCCTCTGCTCGTCAACGCTGCCGCTTGGCAGAGGTGTTGACGGCATCTGCCGCGGGGACACGACACGGTGAGTACGGAATCCCCTGTTTGTGATCCGTCCTGTTGAGCGGCCGGGAAGAACGGCGATCCCCTCGGTCCGGCCGGGGTTCGCGTGCAGGGGGGACGATGGCCCGTCAGGCGGCCGTGAAATCGGCCGGTTAGAAGGAGGATTCGCCATGGGATGCAACTGCGGCAACAAAGCCGGCG
Organism: Streptomyces marispadix; assembly: GCF_022524345.1. Taxonomy (NCBI): domain Bacteria; kingdom Bacillati; phylum Actinomycetota; class Actinomycetes; order Kitasatosporales; family Streptomycetaceae; genus Streptomyces; species Streptomyces marispadix. The sequence continues at coordinate 1,280,049 of NZ_JAKWJU010000002.1, forward strand.
CGAACAGGAATACGAACGCGGCGCAGGCCGCCGCGAGAGCCACTGCGAAACACCGCCGCGCGGCCGTCCGCTACCGGCTGACGCTGCCGAACGGCGTCGCCCGCGACTACGTCACCGCGCATGAGGCCAACGCCGCCAACCGGCGCGCCGGCGGCCAGGGGACGATCACCGCCGTCAACCAGTAGCCGCGAAGCCCCGAACACCCACCACCACACGGAACCCTCGTGCGCATGGCGGCGCTCCTGCACCGGCCCGACACCCCGGCCGGATGCGGGACCGCCGACACAGCGGGCACGAGGGTTCCGTTCTGCGTCCGCAGATTCCGCTCTCGCGTACGGCTCTGCTAGGACCTCCGCTCGTCCGTCCGTCCGGCGACGGCACGGCACGCGGCGCCCCGAAAAAGGGCCTAGGAGCCTTGGCGTGCGCGCTCTCGCGGACGAAGGCGCCCGTCAACGGCCGTGCCGCCCGCGCCGGTTCGTGCGAGCGGCGCACATCTCCTTCGTCCGCTTCCCTCAACGGCGGCTCTGCCTTGCGCAGTTGATCTGCGTGCTGCGATCCTCCCGGCGGTCCGACTCTCCGGACAACGCGAGTGCCCCCCGCGTACGTTCGGCCCTCGACCCTCTTCGGTGAAGGTTCCGATCCTTCGCTGGCACACCCGGGGGCGCATACGATCAGCAGCCCTTCGGAAACTACGCCGTCTCTGCCAGTGTGCCCTTCACACGATTGACAGGGGCGGGGCGCGATTGTGCGCGCGCTGTGTTCACTCCCCCATGAGAAGCATGACTGGCCGAATCGGCGTCCGAGGATGAAATGCGGTCCTCGGTGACGATGAGTGGCCGTACCCAAGTTGCTGGGCACAACACGGACTTCGGCGCCGCAGCGTGGAGAGCGCACCTCAAAACAGCCGGGACCATATGACCTCGAGAAGCCCTCTCAATCTCAACTACACGCGTTCGAGGGCGACTTGGCCTGGCGGCGGACGGGGCGATTTCCGATGCGGAACGCCGGGACTGGCCTCCGGCCCCCCGGAGCACTACGGGGGCGCGTGCGGCGCACAATTATTTTCTCGGCCTGCCCTCGATCACGGCGAGTCTCCGTCCACTGCCGTGTTCCGGCCGCACCGCAAAGTCGCCCTCGTGCCGGATGCAGCGAAATCGACTGCCACCACGTGGTTTTGAGACACGACAACCGCGCGCCCCGGCGCCCCCCGGCCACAAATTCGCACGCCCCCGCACGTCCCGGTGCGCTCCACTGAACGAGTGTTATCGCGCCACTCGTATGGCCCAGAGCGTCAACGGTGTCGCTTACTGAATACATCGACAAAGCGGGCTGCCGCACCGAACTCCGTGGGCGGCGCACAGCGCAACTCAGCAATTCCGTCACGTTGTTGAGTCGCACCCGAAACCGCTGACGACAGGACGAACACCCGCTTCCCATCCGTGGATCTGCGAAAGGGGCCTCACCATGGCACCTACCACCACAGTCCTGACTTCCGACAACGACCCCTCCTTCTGCGGGGAACCCGTCGTCTTCACTGCGACGGTGACCGACACCTCTTCGACGGCTCAGCCGACCGGTACGGTCTCCTACTTCGTCAGCCAGGACGGGCCGTCGCAGACGGTCCCGCTGACTCCAGGGCCCGGGCCGTTCGAGAGCACCGCCTCGACGACTCCGATCGTCTTCGACACGACCGGTGAACACGCGACGGTCGCGCTCTACACCAGCGACAACCCGGCACTGTTCGACAACTCGACGTCGCCCGTCTTCAATCAGACCGTCGATCCGGCGACGACCGGGGTCAGCATCACCACAGACCCGGCGAGTCCGTTTCTGTGTGGAAGCCAGGTCGAAGTCTGCGCCACCGTCGCCAACAACGACGTGCCCGGCAACATCCCCACCGGCACCGTCATCATCACCGAACCCGGCGGGACCAGTTCACCGCCCGTCACCGTCGATCCGACCGGACAGGCGTGCTTCACCTTCCCCAGCATCGACACCGCCGGCGACATCACGGCGACCTACATCAGCGACGACGCGTGCTTCAGCAACTCGAACGCCGTGGCCGGTGTGACCCTGACCGCTGGTGCCACGACGGCGACGACCAGCATCACCACGACCGGCCCGTACTTCTGCGGACAGCCGGTAGAGGTGTGTGTCCAGGTCGACAACACCGATGTACCCGGCAACATCCCCACCGGCACCGTCATCATCACCGAACCCGGCGGGACCAGTTCACCGCCCATCACCGTCGATCCGACCGGACAGGCCTGCTTCACCTTCCCCAGCATCGACACCACCGGCAACGTCACGGCGAGTTACACCAGCAGCGACCCTGACTGCTTCACCGACGCCACCGCTCCAGGCGTACTGCTCACCATCACCCCCGCCACCACCACGGCGACGACCAGTATCACCACGACGGGCCCGTACTTCTGCGGCCAGCCGGTAGAGGTGTGCGTCCAGGTCGCCAACACCGATGTGCCCGGCAACATCCCCACCGGCACCGTGGTGATCACCGCACCCGACGGCGGCACCTCCGGACCCGTCACCGTCGACCCCACCGGGCAGGCGTGCTTCACCTTCCCCAGCATCACCAACAGCGGCAACATCACCGCCACTTACACCAGCAGCGACCCTGACTGCTTCACCAACGCCACCGCCACGGCCCTCCCAATCACCATCACCCCGGCGAACACCACGGCGACGACCAGCATCACCACGACCGCCCCGTACTTCTGCGGCCAACCGGTAGAGGTGTGCGTCCAGGTCGCCAACACCGATGTACCCGGCAACATCCCCACCGGCACCGTGGTGATCACCGCACCCGACGGCGGCACCTCCGGACCCCTCACCGTCGACCCCACCGGACAGGCCTGCTTCACCTTCCCCAGCATCACCAACAGCGGCAACATCACCGCCACCTACACCAGCAACGACCCCGACTGCTTCACCAACGCCACCGCCACCGCCCTCCCGATCACCATCACCCCCGCCACCACCACGGCGACCACGACCATCGAAACCACCGGCCCCTACTTCTGCGGCCAACCCATCGAAGTCTGTGTCCAGGTCGCCAACACCGACGTACCCGGCAACACCCCGACCGGCACCGTCATCATCACCGAACCCGGCGGGACCAGTTCACCGCCCATCACCGTCGACCCCACCGGACAGGCCTGCTTCACCTTCCCCAGCATCACCAACAGCGGCAACATCACCGCCACCTACACCAGCAGCGACCCCGACTGCTTCACCAACGCCACCGCTCCAGGCGTACTGCTCACCATCACCCCCGCCACCACCACGGCAACCACGACCATCGAAACCACCGGCCCCTACTTCTGCGGCCAACCCATCGAAGTCTGCGTCCAGGTCGCCAACACCGACGTACCCGGCAACACCCCCACCGGCACCGTCATCATCACCGAACCCGGCGGGACCAATTCACCGCCCATCACCGTCGACCCCACCGGGCAGGCCTGCTTCACCTTCCCCAGCATCACCAACAGCGGCAACATCACCGCCACCTACACCAGCAACGACCCCGACTGCTTCACCAACGCCACCGCCACCGCCCTCCCGATCACCATCACCCCCGCCACCACCACGGCGACCACGACCATCGAAACCACCGGCCCCTACTTCTGCGGCCAACCCATCGAAGTCTGTGTCCAGGTCGCCAACACCGACGTACCCGGCAACACCCCCACCGGCACCGTGGTGATCACCGCACCCGACGGCGGCACCTCCGGACCCATCACCGTCGACCCCACCGGACAGGCCTGCTTCACCTTCCCCAGCATCACCAACAGCGGCAACATCACCGCCACCTACACCAGCAACGACCCCGACTGCTTCACCAACGCCACCGCCACCGCCCTCCCGATCACCATCACCCCCGCCACCACCACGGCGACCACGACCATCGAAACCACCGGCCCCTACTTCTGCGGCCAACCCATCGAAGTCTGTGTCCAGGTCGCCAACACCGACGTACCCGGCAACACCCCGACCGGCACCGTGGTGATCACCGAACCCGGCGGGACCAGTTCACCGCCCGTCACCGTCGATCCGACCGGGCAGGCGTGCTTCACCTTCCCCAGCATCACCAACAGCGGCAACATCACCGCCACCTACACCAGCAGCGACCCCGACTGCTTCACCAACGCCACCGCTCCAGGCGTACTGCTCACCATCACCCCCGCCACCACCACGGCAACCACGACCATCGAAACCACCGGCCCCTACTTCTGCGGCCAGCCGGTAGAGGTGTGTGTCCAGGTCGCCAACGCCGACGTACCCGGCAACACCCCCACCGGCACCGTGGTGATCACCGCACCCGACGGCGGCACCTCCGGACCCGTCACCGTCGATCCGACCGGGCAGGCCTGCTTCACCTTCCCCAGCATCACCAACAGCGGCAACATCACCGCCACCTACACCAGCAACGACCCCGACTGCTTCACCAACGCCACCGCTCCAGGCGTACTGCTCACCATCACCCCCGCCACCACCACGGCAACCACGACCATCGAAACCACCGGCCCCTACTTCTGCGGCCAACCCATCGAAGTCTGTGTCCAGGTCGCCAACACCGACGTACCCGGCAACACCCCCACCGGCACCGTGGTGATCACCGCACCCGACGGCGGCACCTCCGGACCCATCACCGTCGACCCCACCGGACAGGCCTGCTTCACCTTCCCCAGCATCACCAACAGCGGCAACATCACCGCCACCTACACCAGCAACGACCCCGACTGCTTCAGCAACGCCACCGCTCCAGGCGTACTGCTCACCATCACCCCCGCCACCACCACGGCAACCACGACCATCGAAACCACCGGCCCCTACTTCTGCGGCCAACCCATCGAAGTCTGTGTCCAGGTCGCCAACACCGACGTACCCGGCAACACCCCGACCGGCACCGTGGTGATCACCGAACCCGGCGGGACCAGTTCACCGCCCGTCACCGTCGACCCCACCGGACAGGCCTGCTTCACCTTCCCCAGCATCACCAACAGCGGCAACATCACCGCCACCTACACCAGCAGCGACCCCGACTGCTTCACCAACGCCACCGCTCCAGGCGTACTGCTCACCATCACCCCCGCCACCACCACGGCGACCACGACCATCGAAACCACCGGCCCCTACTTCTGCGGCCAACCGGTAGAGGTGTGTGTCCAGGTCGCCAACACCGACGTACCCGGCAACACCCCGACCGGCACCGTGGTGATCACCGCACCCGACGGCGGCACCTCCGGACCCGTCACCGTCGATCCGACCGGGCAGGCGTGCTTCACCTTCCCGAGCATCACCAACAGCGGCAACATCACCGCGAGTTACACCAGCAGCGACCCTGACTGCTTCACCGACGCCACCGCCACGGCCCTCCCGATCACCATCACCCCGGCGAACACCACGGCGACGACCAGCATCACCACGACCGCCCCGTACTTCTGCGGGCAGCCCATCGAAGTCTGTGTCCAGGTCGCCAACACCGATGTACCCGGCAACATCCCCACCGGCACCGTGGTGATCACCGAACCCGGCGGGACCAGTTCACCGCCCATCACCGTCGACCCCACCGGGCAGGCGTGCTTCACCTTCCCCAGCATCACCAACAGCGGCAACATCACCGCCACTTACACCAGCAACGACCCCGACTGCTTCACCAACGCCACCGCCACCGCCCTCCCGATCACCATCACCCCCGCCACCACCACGACCACTGTCGGCACGACGCCCGAGGGTCCGTTCGTCTGCGGCCAGTCGGTCACGGTCTGCGCCACCGTCACCACAAGCACGCCAGGCGTCGGCACACTCGCCGGCACCGTGCTGTTCACCGGGGCAGGACTCAACGAGAGTGCGCCCGTCATCGACGGCCAGGCATGCCTCCCGCCCACGACGGCACTCACCTCCGGCACCATCACCGCCACCTACACCAGCGACGACCCCGACTGCGTGGCCGACTCAAGCGGCACCCTCGCGGTGGTAGTGGGCCCCGCGTCCACCACGACGGACATCACCACGACGCCCGCCGGCCCGTTCGTCTGCGGACAGTCCGTCACGGTCTGCGCCACCGTCACCACAAGCACACCAGGCAGCGGCACGCCCACCGGCACCGTCACCTTCACCGGGGCAGGACTCAACGAGAGTGCGCCCGTCATCGACGGCCAGGCATGCCTCCCGCCCACGACGGCACTCACCTCCGGCACCATCACCGCCACCTACACCAGCGGCAACCCGGGCTGCTTCGCCAACTCCAGCGATACACAAGGGGTGACGGTCAACCCGGCAACCACAACGACCAACGTGACCACGACGCCCGCCGGCCCGTTCGTCTGCGGACAGTCGGTCACGGTCTGCGCCACCGTCACCACAAGCACACCAGGCAGCGGCACGCCCACCGGCTCCGTACTCTTCACCGGGGCAGGACTCAACGAGAGTGCGCCCGTCATCGACGGCCAGGCATGCCTCCCGCCCACGACGGCACTCACCTCCGGCACCATCACCGCCACCTACACCAGCGGCAACCCGGGCTGCTTCGCCAACTCCACGGGCTCGCTGGCCGTCACCGTCAACCCGACCTCGACCTCGACCGTCGTCTCGGCCTTCCCCGCGACGTCGGTCTGCGGACAGGCGGTCACCGTCTGCGCCGTCGTCTTCGCGAACGCGCCGGGCGGCGGCACACCGACCGGCTCCGTACTCTTCACCGGACCGGGCGGTCTCAACGAGACAGTGCCGGTGAACGGCGGCGGCCAAGCCTGCTTCACGTCCAGCACCCTGGTCAGCGGCCTCATCACCGCCACCTACACCAGCAACAACGCCTGCTTCACCGGCTCCTCCGGCACCCGGACGGTGACCGTGAACCCAGCGTCCACGACGACGACGGTCACCACGAATCCCCCGGGACCGTTCACGTGCGGGCAGTCGGTGGAGGTCTGCGTCGCCGTCGCGCCGGTCGCTCCCGGCAGTGGTACGCCGACCGGCTCCGTACTGCTGACGGGCGCCGGCCTCAACGAGCCGGTGGTCCTCGAGAACGGTCAGGGCTGTATCACCACGACGGCACTCACCTCCGGCACCATCACAGCCACGTACGCGAGCGCCACGCCGAGCTGTTTCGCCGCCTCTTCGGGTTCGCTGGCCGTGACCGTCAACCCGACGGCCACGACGACGACGGTCACCGTCGACCCGGTCACCTCGACCTGTGGACAACCGGTCACGGTCTGCGCAGAGGTGACCTCCAGTACGCCGGGCAGCGGCACGCCCACCGGCTCCGTACTCTTCACCGGGGCAGGGCTCAATGAGAGTGCGCCCCTCGTCGACGGCCAAGCGTGCCTAGCACCCACGGCGCTCACCTCCGGCACCGTCACCGCCACGTACACCAGCGACGACTCCGCCTGCTTCGGCAACTCGTCCGACACGCAGGCAGTCACCGTCAACCCGTCGCAGACCACCACAACGGTCACGGCGACGCCGGACACCTCGGTCTGCGGCCAGGAGGTCACGGTCTGTGTGTCGGTCGACGCGGTCTTCCCACAGGCCGGTACACCGAGCGGAAGTGTTCTGGTCACCGGGCCCGGCGGGGTGAGCGAGACGGTGCCTCTTGACGAGAGCGGGGAGGCGTGCTTCTCGACGACCGAGCTCGCCACCGGCACGGTGAACGCCGTTTACACCAGCGACGACTCCGCCTGCTTCAGTGGCTCTTCCGGATCGGTCGGCGTCACCGTCGGCGCGGCGTCGACGACGACCGCCGTCACCGCCGACCCCAGCACCTCGGTCTGCGGACAGCCGGTGCAGCTCTGCGCCACCGTCACCACCGACTCGCCCGGCAGCGGCACGCCCACCGGCTCCGTGCTCTTCAGCGGGCCCGGCGGCTTCAGCCAGTCGGTCGGCCTCGTCGGCGGCCAGGCGTGCCACACCTCCACGAGCCTGGTGAGCGGAGTCATCACCGCCACCTACCTCAGCGACGACGCCGGCTGCTTCGCGGGCTCCAGCAGCACGACCACCGTCACGGTCAACCCGGCGCCCACCACGAGCAGCGTCACGGCCAACCCGAGCACCTCGGTCTGCGGACAGCCGGTGCAGCTCTGCGCCACGGTCTCCTCCGCCGCCGGGACTCCGACCGGTGCCGTCACCTTCTCCGGGCCGGGGGGACCGCTTGGCAGCGCGATCCTGTCCGGCGGGCAGGGGTGCATCACCGTCAGCAACCTGACGAGCGGCACCGTCACGGTCAGCTATGCCGGTACGAGCTGCTTCGGCGCCTCCAACGGTTCCACAACGGTGACCGTCAATCCGGCGTCCACCACCACCGGCGTCACCGCTGATCCGAACCCGGCGGTGTGCGGCCAGTCGGTGGAGCTGTGCGCCACCGTCACCACGGCCTCGCCCGGCAGCGGCACGCCCACCGGCTCCGTGCTCTTCAGCGGGCCCGGCGGCTTCAGCCAGTCGGTCGGCCTGGTGGGCGGCGAGGGCTGCGTCACCGTCCCGTCGGCGGCGGCCGGCACCTACACCGCCCAATACACCAGCGCCAACCCCGGCTGCTTCAGCAGCTCTTCGGGAGCGGTCGCACTAGCGGTCAACAAGGCCGGAACCACCACCAGCGTCACCGCGACGCCCAACCCGGCCGCCTGCGGCCAGCCCGTCACGGTCTGCGCCACTGTGGCGCCGGTGTCCCCCGGTTCCGGGGCGCCCAGCGGCACGGTCGTCTTCACCGGGCCCGGCGGGCTCAACCAGCCGGTCGGCCTCGTGGGCGGCCAGGCGTGCTTCACCTCTTCCAGCCTGGTCAGCGGCACGATCACGGCCACCTACAGCGGTGATCAGTGCTTCCTGAACTCGGTCGGCACGGTGAACTTCCAGTCCAGCCAGCAGACCACCACGGTCACGGCACCGCCGGCGCAGGTCCGGCTGCGCACCAACGGCACGTGGGTCATCCCGGCCATGAGCGCCACGCTCACGACTTCGGGAGGCGCCCCGGTCGCAGGCCAGACGATCACATTCGTCGCCAACGCGGTGGGCGGACCGATCGCTCTGGGCTCCGCCGTGACCAATGCGAGCGGTGTGGCGACCCTTGCTCCGCCGACCATCACCGTCCCGCCTGGGATCGTCACAGCGAAGTCGTACAGGGCGTCGTTCGCGGGTGCGGCGTGCCTCTCGCCGTCCTCGGGCAACGGGACCCTGACCGTGGTCAGCTCACCGCTCCTGCCCTGACCCAGGACACCTTCGGAGAAAATCGCGCCGGGCCGCTTCCGCGGCCCGGCGTCGCCGTGTTCACTGTCGTATGTCCTTCATCAGATCCATGTCCCGCATGTCTCCATAGTGTTCTTCGCCGGTAAGTCACAAGGTTCTTTGCGCCTTTTGACGCCGATGGCCGTAAGCGGTCAACCATCGGAGGCGACCGGCGAGTAGATTTTTACGTCGCATTGCGCCACAACCGTTTTCCAGCGGTGGCGACTGCACTACGTTGTCAGTCGCGTACACCCCGCGAACCGGTCGGGTCAGACCAGCCCGTCTGACGGTTCTCCCGTTACGGGCCAGATCTGCGCCGTGAGCGCTGCCCGTACGGAGGGCAGCATGCGCTCACTGGAGACGCCCGCCCGTAGCTACAACATTCGCGTGGCGACGGACAGTTGAACAGCGAGCACAAGCACCGCCCCGGACCAGGCGCCCATGCTTCACCGCTCCTGCCCCGTCGGCGGCTGCTCCGCGACAGCACTTCCGGCTCCACTGCGAATTGGTGGAACGGCGACTTCAGCACCCGCGTTAGCTGCCTCGAAAGAGAAATCATGAAAAGACCTCGCATTGCGATATCACGCCTTGCGGCCACAGCAGTCGCTCTCGCCGTCACGGCGACGGCGTGCAGCGGCCTGAACAGCGCCTCCGGCGAGCAGGAGTTCAGCGGCCAGACCCTCACGGTCGCCGGCTCCTGGACCGGAGGCGAGGGGAAGAACTTCAGAAAGGTGCTCGACGGCTTCTCCAAGAAGACCGGCGCCAAGGTGAAGTTCGTCTCCAGCCGTGCACAAGGACGTGACGACTTCGCCCTTTTCATACGCGACCTGCGTAAGGCGGGCAAATCCCCGGATGTGGCGATGGTGCCGCAGGTGGGTGTGCTCCAGCAGTTCGCACAGAAGGGCTGGCTCGAACCGCTGCCGCCGAGGGTCGAACTGGAGGCCGCGCGCAACTTCGCGCTGGTGTGGCAGAACTACGGCAGTGTCCGCCGGATCTTCTACGGGCTCTACTTCAAGGCTTCGCACAAGTCGACCGTCTGGTACAGCCCGAAGGCCTTCGAGAAGGCGGACGTACTGCCGCCGAAGGACTACAAGGAGATGATCAGCGCCGGCCAGAAGCTCTCCAGGGCCGGCACCCCCGCCTTCTCGGTGGCGGGCAAGGACGCCTGGCCGCTCACCGACTGGTTCGAGAACATCTATCTCGCACAGGCGGGGCTTACCAACTACGCCAAGCTCGCCACCAACGAGATCGGCTGGACCGACCCCACGGTCATCAAGGCGCTGAAGACCTTCGGCAAGCTCTTCAAGAGCAAGGACATGGTCGCCGGGGGAGGCACCGAGGCACTGCGCACCGACCTCAACGAGTCGGTCGGAGCCGTCTACGGCAAGGACCCCAAGGCAGCGATGGTCTACGAGGGCGACTTCGTGGCCGGGATCATCTCCGGCGAGTTCAACAGGAAGGTCGACGACGACGCCAACTTCTTCGAGTTCCCGCCGGTGGGCAAGGGCAAGCAGCCGCCGGTGATCAGCGGCGGCGACGCCGCGGTCGCCATGAAGGACGGCAAGAACAAGGACATGGCCATGTCCTTCATCGAGTATCTGGCCAGCCCGAAGGCCGCCGAGATCTGGGCCAAGGAGGGCGGATTCCTCTCGCCCAACATCAACCTCGACCTCGACGCCTACCCGGACGAGACGACCCGCAAGGTCGCCAAGTCCCTCGTGGACGCCGGTGAGGCAGTGCAGTTCGACATGTCCGACCAGGCGCCCGGCGACTTCGGCGGCACCCCGGGGCAGGGCGAATGGCAGCTCCTCCAGGAGTTCATCCGCGACCCGTCCGACCCGGAGAAGACGGCACAGAAGCTCGACCAGGCAGCGGCGAAGGCCTACTTGGACGCCTCGGCCACGGGCACCACCGGCTGATGTGATCTGCGTGCGGCACAACCGCGTACGTCGCACCTGAGTTCGGCAGACCCGAGCGCCTACGTGCGTCAGGCATACGTAGGACGGCAACACCTGCGACAGAGCGCGCACAGCGAGAACGAGAGCGCACGTTCAGAGCGCAGCACGGCAACGCACCATCGAGAGCGCACGATTGAGGGCGGAGAGCCCGCGGCATGACCAGGGGCCGCGGCGCCCGGCTCGACCGGCCGGGAGCGCACCTCCGCCGCGCACAGGGGGAAGCCCCGCCCGACCGCTCCGGGCGGGCTCCAGATCCGTCCCCTGCATCAGCCGCGCCCTGCTACGGGCCGACTCGGCGCGGAATCCGGCGAGTTGAGCCGAACCGAGGCGAGCCAGGCCACTCGGAGGCGAGCCGGAGGCGAGCCGGGTGACAGACACCTCCCCGGCGTCCCATCGCGAGCGGAGACATCGAGCCATCGAGCCCGCACGCCGGTGAGCCCGCAGGGCGACCGACTCCCCGTGCACGCACTGGCTTTCGCCGTTCGACCGCGCCCCGCACGCCCCGCGCACGGAGCGGCCGGCGTACGCCGGGATGCGCACCGTGTGACGTGTCACAGACAACGTGTACATGGATGTGGGAGCTTCAACTCCGTTACTCATCAGTAGAGTTGGGGTTCCGAGGGTGAGGTCCGGCATGGCGGGCCGCACCGGCCGACGCGCCGCGTCCACGGCAGCGCGCCGCCGGGCGGCACCGAGATCCCGTGAAGGACATACGGCTCGGAAGGCCGGCCCGCAGGCGGGAGAGGATCGGATGAGCACTTCGGAAGCGACCACACTGGACGAGCTGGTCGACACGGACCGGTATCCCCTCGCGGACCTCGACGGTCACCGCGGACGCGACGTCCTCTCCCGTGCGAGGAAGGATCTGCTGGCCGAAGGGTGCACCGTACTGCCGGACTTCATCCGGCCCTCCCTCCAGCGGACGCTCCAGCAGGAGTGCGCGGCCATGGCCCCGCGGGCGCACTTCGACGTCGCGACGGTCAACGTCTACAACATGGCGGCCGGCCCCGACCTGCCCGAGGAGCACCCGGGACGCATGGCCTTCGAGCGCGGCAACGCCTTCGTCGCCCGCGACCGCATCCCCGCAGGCTCCCTCATCAGCCGCCTCTACTCCGACGTGGTCTTCCAGCGCTTCATCGCCCGCTGCTTCGACCTCGGGGAGCTGCACGAGCTGGCGGACCCCCTCTCCGGGCTCGTGCTCAACGTCGTCGAGCCCGGCATGGAGCACCCCTGGCACTTCGACACCAACGAGTTCACCGT